>JBJMPK010000037.1:0-6207 GCA_045803245.1 Gemmatimonadales bacterium | reverse complement strand
TGTCGAACAGTTTCGGCCCCTTCGCTACGCTCAGGGTGACATCTTTGACCGTCCGACCGTCCGACCGTCCGACCGTCCGACCGTCCGACCGTCCGACCGTCCGACCGCCCGTCTACCGCAGCGCTTGCACCACCGGCTGCCGGGCGGCCCGCCGTGCCGGGAAAAATCCTCCGACCAATCCCATCACCACCGCGAAGCAGAGTCCCGCCAGAAGCAAACCCGGCGTTACCCGGAAGCTGAAGGCGATCTCGCTGAAGCTGGCCCAGTTCGTGGTGCTGGTGACGATACCGTTGATTGGCAGTGCCAGCAGCGCTCCAATCACTCCGCCGACGACGGCGATCAGCGCCGATTCGGCCAGAAAGCTGGCCAGCACGCTGCGGGGGTGAAAGCCGAGCGTCAACAGCACCGCGATCTCGTGGCTGCGCGATGCGACCGCGGCATACATCGTGTTGATGGCCCCGAAGATCGCGCCGATCGCCATGATGCTGGTAATCAAGAGGGCGAGAATCGTGAGGATCCGGCCGAGCAGCTGGGATTGCTGCAGGTAGAAATCGGCCTCCCGGTGGACGTCCACCGTGAGCCGCCGGTCGGCTTCCAGGGTCCGCTTGGCCTCCTCGAAGGCAGCGGGGTCCTTGAGCCGGAAGGTGACCGACTGAAAGGCGTCGCCCCGGAAGACGGGCATGAACTGCTCGTTCTCGCCCCAGATCTCGGATTCGAAAGCCGAGCCGTTGGCGCTGAAGCGGCAGACCACGTTCCAGTTGCGGCCGGCGAACCGCAGAGTGTCGCCGATGCCGGTGTGATTGAATCGTCCCGCCATCTTCTTGCCGACGCAGATCTCTGGCTTGCCTGACCCCGGCTTTCGTCCCGCCTCGATCCGGACGTTGTTCCGGACGGTCCAGGCGGCGGGACTGATGCCGCGCACCACGACGTTGGCCAGGCCGGTGGTGTCGGATCCCGAGCTGGCGCGCGGCAGCGGGACGATGACGTACACCTCGGGACTCACCATCGGCCGCCCGTCGGCGCCGGTCTGCACATGAGGCGACGAGGCGAGGATGCTGGTGGCCTCGCGGTCCAGGCCGCTGGAGAGCTCGGAGTCGGCTCCCCGCCGGAGCACCAGCGCATTCTGGGTCGAGCCGGTGCGGGTCAGCGCGGCCCGAAAGCCGTTGGCCAACGCCAGCATGCCGATGAAGACCGCCACCACCAGGGCGATGCCGAGCGCGGTGAGCAGGGTCGAGACCGGACGCTGCAGCAGGCTCCGGGCGTTGTATTCCAGAGGAATCTTCATTCGACCGTCCGGAGCGCTTGCACCACCGGCAGCCGCGCGGCACGAATGGCCGGCACCAACCCGCTCGCCAGCATCAGCAGCAGGGCGATTCCTGCTCCCAGCAGGAGGGTACTTGTCGTCACGTCGAATCCGGGCAGAAAGCCGGCCGCGTTGAAGTTGCTTGCCTTGTACAGCAGCTTGGCGCCTCCCAGCCCGATGACGGCACCGGCGAGTGTGATGACACCCGCCTCCAGCATCACCATCCCGAACAGCCGGCGATCGCTGAAGCCGATGGTCTTGAGCACCGCGACTTCTTTGGTGCGCTCCCGGGCGCTCATCATCATGGCGTTGGCCGTCACCAGCAGAATCGCGAACACCACCGCCATCCCGATCGTCCCCATCAGCAAGCTGACGTTGCCCCACATGGTGGCGAAGCTGGCGTTGAAGGCCTGCTCGGTGCCGGTCTTGGTTGGCGCGCTGGAGTTCCGGAACTGGTCGTCGATCATCTTGGCGACACCAGCGGTGTTGTTGGGGTCGGTGATCTCCAGGACGTACCAGCCGGCGATACCGGGACGGCCGATCCGCTCCTCCAGATAGTCGTGATGGAAGATCATCATGTCGTCGTTGATCACCGGATCCGAGGGGGTGTACACCCCGCGGATGGTGAAGGTCCAGTCACCCGGGAAGATGGTGCCCTGAATGGTGACGTTCTGCCCCAGCTTCCAGCCGAACACGTCGAGCAGCCGCCGGCCGATGATGGCCGAAGAGCGCTCCCGGAGAAACGCCTGCTTCTGGTCTTCCGGTAGCACGATCTCGGGATACATCGCCAGGTACGAGGTTGGGTCCACCGCGAACTGGGCGAAGAACCGCTTGCCGTCGCCGTAGCGGCCACCGAACCAGTTGGCCCAGGTCACCGCCGAAATCCCCTTGTCGGCCTTGAGCCGGTTGCCGTAGCTGAGCGGCAGGGGGAATACCAGGCCGGTCGCGTTCTGGACTACGAGTCTTCGCGCGCTCCCGAACTGGGCGGCACGCCCCAGGGTAGTGACGACGGTCCGGAGCGAAGCGAAGAGGAACAGCGCCAGCGCGACGCTGGAGACGGTGAAGAAGACCCGCCGCTTGTGCCGGCCCAGATTGGCCAGGACCAGGGGAAGGAACTTCATGGGGCCACCGCCTCCCGCTCGATCAAGGTGCCCTTCTCCAGATGGAGCACCGTCTTGGCCCGCTCGGCGGCGTGCGCGTCGTGGGTCACTATGATGATGGTCTTCTTGAATTCGTCGTTGAGCCGCTCCAGCAAACCGAGCACGTCCTGGGAGCTCTTCGCGTCGAGCTGGCCGGTGGGCTCATCCAGCAGGACCAGAGTGGGATCGGCCACGATGGCCCGGGCAATGGCGACCCGTTGCTCCTGGCCGCCGGAAAGCTGGCGCGGGTAATGCCGCAGCCGGTCGTCCAGACCGACCACGCCCAGAGCGAGCCTCACCCGCTCGTCGCGCTCCTTCCTGGAGAGCCGGGTGAGCAGGAGCGGCAGCTCCACATTCTGGTAGGCCGTCAGGACCGGCAGCAGGTTCAGGTTCTGAAACACGAACCCGATGTGCTCGGCGCGCCAATGCGCCAACTGCCCCGGCGACATCGAGCTCACCTCCGCGCCGGCCACCCGGATGCTGCCGCTGGTGGGCCGGTCCAGGCCGGCCAGCAGGTTGAGCAGCGTGGACTTGCCGGAGCCTGACGGTCCCATGAGCGCGGTGAAGGAGCCTTCGGCCACGTCCAGGGTGAGGCCGGTGAAGATCTCGATGCGCTCGGAATCGCGTTGGAAGACTTTGTGGACGTCGCGGATTTCTACGAGTGCCATGGATTCTCTCACGATTGATAGTTCAAACTCTCGGTGTCATCCTGAGCGAAGCGAAGGAGCCGAAACGTCGCGGCAGCCCAAATGACGGCAATGTCGAAGAGTCCTGGCCCCTTCGCTACGCTCAGGGTGACCACGCAACCCGATTACTCAGCCTGCATGACTCGCATCCCCGCCTTGGGCTCCTCCACTCCTCCCACCAGCAACAGCTCCCCGCCGGCCAATCCCGATCTGATCTCCCGGAAGCCACCGCTCACCGGACCCGCCTCGACCGCGCGCGATTCCAGCCGCCCGTTACGGACCAACCATACGACGGTCTGGCCGTTTAGTTCCCGTACCGCCGCGGCCGGCACTCGGAAACGAGGCGTTCCCGTCGCGGCCGCTCCCGTTGTCACCCGCGCGGTGTCGAGAAAGTCCACCCGCGCGCCCATCTCCGGCAGGATCCGGGAATCCCGATCCACGATGCTCACCTTCACCTGCACGGTGGCCCGCTGCCGGTCGGCGGTGGGAACCACCTGCCTCACCCGCCCTCGAAAGGAAGTATCGGGGTAGGCGTCGAGCGTGATCTTGGCCGGCTGGGCACTTTTTATCCGGGCGATGTAGGCCTCGTTGACGTCCACCTCGACCTCGAGCGTAGTCAGGTCCGCCATCGTCACCACCGCGCCACGGGTCAGGCCGCCTCCCACCGAAGGCGCCACCACCTCGCCGATCTCGGCCTCCTTCCGCAGCACGGTTCCGCTGAAGGGAGCCCGGATCACCGTGTTCTCCAGGTTGGCCCGAGCGAATTGACTCGCCGCCAAAGCAGAGCCGATCCGTGCCTCCGCCGCCTGGGCCCGTGCGGCTGCCTGGGTCGCCCGGCTGACTGAGGCATCGTACTCCTCGGTCGAGACCAGTCCGGGGTTCTCGGCCCGCATCGCCCGAAGCCGGTCGGCCTCCTTGGCCGCCACGTCCCGCGCGGCTCGGGCCTCCGCCAGATCGGCCCGGGCACTGGTCAGCGCGGCTTCGGCCTGGGCCAGCTGGGCCTGGTAGTCGGCGTTCTCCAGCCGCGCTATCACCTCACCCCGCCGGACGTTGGATCCTTCGCTGACTCTGAGGTCGGCGATTCGGCCGGCCAGCTTCGCCGCAACCGACGCCCGGGTGCGCGCGACCACGTATCCGTTGGCGGTGACGCTCGCGGATGCGTTAGCGCCATCCGGCGCACCCGCCCCGGAGATGGGCGCCGCCACGACTACCTGTACCGGAGTGGCGCCGCCGCGCCGCAACATCAGGAGGACGGCGGCGACGATGCCCAGGGCTGCCAGGCCGAGCAGGAGATTGCGACGGAGAGCCTGGCGGAGGGTTGGTGGGGGAGCGTCCCGGTTGATCCGGAGCTTGGACAGATCTGGCGGGGTGGAGGGGGAGGTCATCGGGGCGGAATTTAGGCGGTAGGGCAGTAAGACGCTAAGCTCCGGCGTTGGTGCCGGATGGAAACCTTCCGCCTCGTTCCTTCCGCCGTACAACCTACGGATTCACCGTAACCGTTCCGACCATGTTGGGATGGATCGCGCAGTGGTAGGCGTAGCTGCCGGTGGCCGTCAGGACGGTGGAGAAGGTTGCGTTGCCGCCCAGGTTGCCGGAAGCGGGGAAGGCGCCATTGTCCGAGGTGATGTTGTGGACCGTGGCCGATCCGCTGGTGTAGTCGCCGCCGGTGATATCGTTGTTGACCCATCGTACCGTGATGCTCGAATTGCCGCTCAGTGATACGGTCTTCGGGTTGGGGCTGAACGCCGTGGTGGTGAGCGTGGAGGCACCGGCGACGATGCTGATGTCGTTCGCCATGGCCGCCGGCGGCGGCGCGTTGGGCGAGTTGGCGGGTGCGGTGTAGCTGCCGCAGGCGCTCGCCAGGCCGAGCGTCAATGCCATCAGGGGAAGTGGGATTTGAGACATGAGCTTTCCTTAAGTGGCGATCGTCCGACAAGTGGGCGTTCCAACTTCTTACGACGAGCAGGGCTGGTACCGGAACACAATGCGCTCTTGACGGCGATGACGCAATTACTTACGATATATCGTGCGTAACGTCGTACGGTATAGCGACAATGATAGGGGAGCCAATTAAATGTGTAACCCACGTGATGACTGGGGCTTCGGCCCCGGATTCCCGTTCGGCGGCCGCTGGTGGGCCGGAGCCTGGCAGGCCAAAGGCAGGGGCCCCCGGCGTCGGAGCCAGATGTTCGAATCGGGCGAAGTGAAGTTCGTCATCCTCCGCCTGCTCAAGGAAAAGCCCCGCCATGGATACGAGGTAATCAAGGCCCTGGAGGAGAAGCTGGGCGGCTACTACACCCCCTCGGCCGGCACCGTCTACCCCACGCTTCAATTGCTGGAAGACGAAGGGTACGTGCGGGCCGACGAGAGCGACGGCAAGAAGGTCTACCACGTGACCCCCGAGGGCGAGCGCTACCTGGAGCAGCACCGGGATCTTTTGGAGGAGATTCTCGCTCGGGTCCGTGAAACCGTGCGCGACTTCACCGGCGGTGGGATCGGCGAGCTTCAGGGCGCCTTCGTGCATCTCGCCGGCGTCACCTTCAAGCGGGCCTGGCGGCGCGGACCGGAGGATCCCACGCTGAAACGCGTGGCCGAGATCATCCGTAAAGCCGCGGACGAGATCGAGCAGGCATGGGCGGAGCAGCAGGGCGGTGGAGCAGCGGGGCAGGCTTCTTAAGGAGACAACGATGGGCTTCTTCGGAATGCTGTTCTGGTTCGCGGTGCTCTGGTTTGCCTTCCGGGCGTTCCGGGGTTGGAGCCGCTGCGGAAGCAGGGGAGTCTGGCGCGATCGCCAGCTGGATCAGCCGGACAACGTCGATGACCAGCAGTCCTACATCGACTCACTGGAGAGCCGAGTCGCCGAGCTGGAGGAGCGGCTCGACTTCACTGAACGATTGGTTGCGGGTAGACGGGAAGCTGCGGTTTAGAGTACTGTGTCACGCTGAGCGGAGCGAAGCGGCCGAAGCTCCGGCACCCTCGCTGCGCTCAGGGTGACAGTCCCGCTCACCTCTTACCTCTCACCTCTTACCTTCTTACTACCCTCACGCCTTCATCGCCGCGGCCAGCACCCCCGGCACCT
>JBJMPK010000036.1:0-37029 GCA_045803245.1 Gemmatimonadales bacterium | reverse complement strand
CGGGGACGAAAGCCCAGGTCGGTGATCTTCTGCCGGGCCTGGGCCTCGGAAAGCTCCAACACCCGGGGCAGGACATGCTCCCGGCTGAAGACCGAGCCTCGCGAGAGCCAGAGAGCCGATAGCCCATAGCCCAGCACGAAAGTCCCCGCGATCAAACCCATGTCACGGAGGAAGGCGCGCCAGGCCGCAGACTGAAGGAGTGGTTCGCGGACCACGGTATGCCGCCGTGCTCTCATGGCGTCCGCCTCAGCCGGGCTGCGTAAGCCCCGTCCATTCCATGCTGCTGGGGCAACACCATCAAGTCTCCTTCCGGCGAAAGCAGCTCGCCGGGAAATCGGCTGGGGGACTCCCGCCGGAACTCCGTATGACGGGCAAGGAATTGATCCACCTGGGCGCGGTTTTCTTCCGGCTCGATCGAGCAGGTCGAGTACAGCAGGAGCCCGCCGGGCGCCACTACCTCGGCCGCGCAATCCAGCAGCTCGGCTTGCAGCCGCACCAGGCTGGTCAGATGCTCCGGCTGCACCCGCCAGCGGGCATCCGGGTGGCGGGCAAAGGTACCGGTGCCGAGGCATGGCGTATCCAGCAGGACCGCGTCCACGGGGCGCACCGCCGGGTATCTGGCATCGGCCACGACGACATGCTCGCGCCCGCTGCCGGCTCGCTCCACATTTTTCTTGAGCCGCCTGGACCGGGCCCGGCTGATGTCTCCCGCCACCACTGATCCGGCACTCGAGCCGAGCGCTATGGTTTTGCCACCCGGAGCGGCGCATGCATCGTAGACCTCCGCGCCTTCCTCGAGCTCCGCGAATCGCGCGAGCAAGGCTTGCGCCGGGTTCTGCACCACGAAAGCTCCCTCTCCATAGCCGGGGAGATCGGCGGGGCGGGTCAGGTTGACCTGCAGACCGGCCCCGAACGGCGCGGGTTCCACCTCGATCCCGCTGGCACGCCAGCGGTCTCTGAGCGTCTCGAGATCGGCGCGGGCCGCCTGCGCGGTGAGCCGCGGGCGAGCGTTATTCCAGCGAAGCAGAGCCTCGGCTCCGTCGACACCAAATTGCTCGACCCAGCGCCGCACCAGCCATTGAGGATGGGAGTATTCGGCTGCGAGGGCTGTCGCGTCCTTCGGGCCGGCCACCGCGGATGGCGGGTCCGACCGGGTCAGCCGGCGCAAGACGGCGTTGACGAACCCCGCAGCCTTGATTCCACCAGCGTCCTTGGCCAGCGTCACGCTGGTATCCACTGCCGCATGTACCGGTACCCGCTCGAGAGCGGTAAGCTGGTACGCGCCCAGCCTGAGAATATCCTGGAGCTCGACGGCCACGCTGGCCCAGCCCCGGGGTACCAGGGGGGCCAGTCGCTCGTCTAACACGCTCCGCTGCCGTAACACTCCGGCCGCCAACTCGTGGGCCAGCCGGCGGTCCGGCTCCGGAAGCCCGGCGACACTCCGGCCGAGCGCGCCGTCGAACGGGCGGCCATTCCGCGCCCCCTCCAGGATTCTCAGCGCCGCTCGCCTCGACTCTATACCGCTGGCCTTAGTCACTGCTCTTCGGAATTCTGGGTGCTTTCAGGGTAAGAAAACACCGCTGTTACTCCAGCATCCCGTCACTCGGGGTGGAAGGCATAGCCACTTCACGCCGAGGCATGCGGCCGGCCAGGAAAGCCAGGCGCCCGGCTTCGACTGCCAGAAGCATCGCCGCTGCCATCGACACCGGGTTACGCGCCTCGGCCAGCGCGGTATTCATCAGAATGCCATCGACGCCCTGTTCCATGGTCAGGCAGGCATCTGATGCCGTCCCCACGCCCGCATCGACGATGACCGGAACCGAGAGACGACTCTTGATGGTGCGGATACTATAGGGATTCAACAGCCCGAGACCGCTTCCAATGGGGGAAGCCAGCGGCATCACGGCGGCAGCACCGGCATCTTCGAGACGAAGTGCCGTGATGAGGTCGTCGTTGGTGTAGGCCAGCACCGCGAATCCCTCCCGTACCAGCTCACGGGTGGCGGTCAGCAGGCCCTCGGTGTCCGGAAGAAGGGTCTCGCGGTCGCCAATGACCTCGAGCTTGATAAACTCGTTGAAGCCTGCCTCCCGCGCGAGCCTGGCGTAGCGCACCGCCTCGTCGGCGGTGTAGCAACCTGCGGTGTTGGCGAGCAAGAAATACTGATCCGGACTGAGGTGATACAGAACCCCCTCCGACTTGGTGCGGTCCAGGTCGACCCGCCGAACAGCCACCGTGACGATTTCGGCGCCGGATGCCTCGATCGCCCGTGCCATGACGGCATTGTTGCGATATTTCCCGGTGCCCACCATAAGACGCGAGCGGAAGCTCCGGCCCGCGACAGTGAATGGCGCATCCGTGAATGTCTCTGCCGGGTGAATCGTGGCGGTCATCTATCTGGCTCCTTCGCAGTATTCAGGATGACGAGGCTGGTACCGGTTGAAGATAATCAGGCCGTCCTCATCCTCCCCCGACGAAGTGCACCAGCTCGACCGTGTCTCCCTCCGAAAGTGCGGTTTCGGCCAGACGCCCACGCCGTACAATTTGACGGTTGAGCTCGACCACGACGCTGCGCGGGTCCAGGCCCAAGTGGCGGAGCAAGTCGGCCGCCGAAGCCGGAGCGGGGACCTGGCGCGGCTCACCGTTAATCAGGATCTCGAACTCGGTCATGGGTCCTCCGCCCAAGGCTGGAGCATAGCCAGCGTAGCTGCGGCCGGGTCCGGTGCAAGCCATAACGCCCGGATTGCCGCGACTCCGTACGCACCGGCGGCCCTCACCTCGCCGGCACGCTGGGGTGTAATCCCGCCGATCGCTATGACCGGATGTCCCAGCGCTGCCACCTCCGATACCAATTCCAGACCTGCCGCTGGCCGCCCGGGATGGGATTCCGTCTCGTATACGGCTCCTACCACCAGAAAATCCGCCCCTTCCGCTATCGCCATCTTGGCCTCTTCCAGGCTATGTACCGATCGCCCGATCCAGCCGCTGCTCATGACTCGGCGGGCGTCGGCGGGTGTGAGATCGGCGCTGCCGAGCTGCACCCCTTGCGCACCAACCGCCGCCGCGATGTCGGGACGCCCGCTCACGAAGATGGCGGCCTCCGGAGGCCGCGCCAGCGCCGCGATCCGCGAAGCCCCAGCCGAGAGCAGCGCGCCGGCGGCGCCCGGAGCCCTGGCGTGGAGCGCCACGGCCGGCCCTCCCGCGGCGATAGCTGCCGCGCGGATGCCGAATTCCGGCGAAGTGAGCAGCTCTACATCGGTAAATGCATGGACCCGGGACAACGGCCTCATATCAGCCGGTCTCCGGCCGCAACGCCCCGGCCCCGGACCCATGCCTCCACCGGCAGCCGGTTTTTACCGGCGGGCTGAACCTCCTGCACCGCGATAGCACCCCGTGCGGCAGCTACGACCAGCCGTTCGCCGGCCGCCAGGACCTCTCCCGGAGCGCCAGTGCCCGGCACCTCCCGGCCGTTGAAGACCTTGAGGACGCCGTCGTGAAGTGTGGTCCAGGCACCGGGTGACGGGTCGAAGGCGCGGACCTGGCGGACCAGAGTGGCGGCATCGCGATCCCAGACCAACCTCGCCATCTCGCGATCGACCTTCGGTGCAAAGGTGGCCCGCACGTGGTCCTGAGGCTGGGGTCGGGCCAGGCCGCCGGAGATCAACGACAGGGCCTCTACCAGTGCTACTCCACCCAACTCGGCCAGCCGTTGGGTCAGCTCTCCCGCCGACTCTTCCGGGCCGATCGGGGTGGGAACGTGGTGCAGCACCGGCCCGCTGTCGAGGCCGGCTTCCATCTGAATGATGGAGATTCCGGTCTCGCTCTCGCCCCGGAGTATGGCGTGCTGGATCGGTGCCGCACCCCGATAGCGGGGCAGCAGGGAGGCGTGGACGTTGATCATGCCGCGAGGCGGTACCGCCAGGATTTCGGGTTTGAGAATGTGGCCATAGGCCACGACGACGCCGAGATCCGGCTCCAGCCGCCGAAGGCTCGCGGCGAAGACATCGCCCAGGGGCCGGTTCGGCTGGAGAACCGGAATGCCCTGGGACTGGGCAAACAGCTTGACCGGAGGAGAGGCCAGCTCGGAGCGGGACCGGCCCCGGGGCTTGTCGGGTTGGGTGACGACACCGGCAACAGTGAACCGGCCGTTCAGCAGAGCGCGCAACGAGACCACCGCAAAGTCAGGCGTGCCGAAGAAGACGATGCGCATCACTCCGACCGGGACGATGCCGCCGAGACCTCTTTGGTGAATCCCGTGTCGTCCTTATGCTCCCGCCGCCATCGGGCCAGAAGCATCTGCCGCCGGATCAGGCTGAGATGATCGAGGAAGAGGATGCCATCGAGGTGATCGATCTCATGCTGGATAGCGCGTGCCTTGAGGCCGGTCGCCTCCTTTCGGAACGGATTTCCCAGCACGTCGAGCGCCTCGATCACAACCCGCTCGGGCCGGGTGACCTCGCCGTAGATGTCCGGGATCGACAGGCAGCCCTCTTCCGCGATTGACCGGCCCTCGGTTTCGACGATGACCGGGTTGATCATGGCGAACCGGTCGCCGTCGGCATCGACCACCGCAATCCTCCGGGCCACGCCGACCTGGTTCGCGGCCAAGCCGATCCCGCGGGACGCATCCATCGTCTCGAACAGATCGTCGACCAACTGCCGCGCCTCGGGGTCAACGGTCTTTACCTCCGCACTGTGCTGCCGCAGCACCGGCGAGCCGAGAAGGTGGAGCGGCAGCAGGCTCATGACGGGGGCGCAGCCGGGCCGGTGGAGGTCCCTACCCGGACGATTCTGGATCGCTCCACGACCACACTGGCGGTCCCGCTCTCTACCGTGACCCGAACCTCCTTGCCGCCCTCGTTCTCGATTTCCCTGATATCCCGCACCTTTCCGATGATGCCGCCGCTCGTCATGACCTCATCGCCCTTCTTGAGTTTCCCGAGCAGCTCAGCGTGACGCTTCTTGGCTTGTCCCGACGGGCGCAAGATCAGGAAATAGAAGACCAGGGCGATACCCGCCATCTGGAGGACCAGGATGGAGATCCCGCCGGTGCCGGAGCTGCCTTGGATCAGGAACACGCCTCAGTCTCCTCGAGCGTAGTGGCAGCGGAGCCAGTTGCGGCTCCAGCCGGCGAACGTGCCGTTCAGGATATGGGCCCGCGCCTGTTCACCTAGGCGCACCAGAAAGCGGATATTGTGGATCGAGACCAGGCGCAGCCCCAGCATGTCCTCGACCATGAACAAGTGCCGAAGATAGCCCCGGGGGTACGTGGTGCAGGTCTCACAGTCACAGGTGGGGTCCAGCGGTTCGGTCGAACCCTTCAGCGACGCACCCCTCACATTTACCCGGCCGGTCGGCAGCCAGGCCGTTCCGTGCCGGCCGTTCCGGGTTGCCGCTACGCAATCGAAGAGGTCGACTCCTCGGGCGATCCCTTCCAGCAGGTCGGCTGGAAAGCCGACACCCATAAGATAACGGGGGATCTCCACCGGCAGGGCCGGGGTCAACAACTCGAGAACACGGTGCATGACCGGCTTTGGCTCGCCTACCGAAAGTCCGCCGATGGCGACACCGGTCCAGGGCCCCCGCTCGAGAGTGCCCTCCAGCGAGCGCATTCTGAGCTCGTCGTGAACCCCGCCTTGGATGATGGGCCATAGTGCTTGCGGGGATGGGTCCCCGCTTCCCCCCTGTTCCGCCAGTTGCAGATGCCTCTCCTTACACCGGTCCAGCCACCGCAGGGTCCGCTCCATCCCTTCGCAGGCCGCTTCGGAAGAAGACTGGCCCGGCACCACGTGGTCAAACGCCATGGCCACGTCGGCTCCGAGCTGCCACTGAATCTCGACGGCCTTTTCCGGGGTGAGAGTACGCAGGGTACCATCGATGTGACACTGGAACTCAACCCCATGTTCGGAGATCCGCCGGAGCCCCTCGAGCGAGAACACCTGAAAGCCGCCCGAGTCGGTCAGGATGGGACCGGTCCAGGTGGTAAAGCGGTGGAGCCCTCCCATGGACTCGACCACGCCTTCTCCGGGGCGAAGATGCAGATGGTAGGTGTTGCCCAAGATGATCTGGGCACCGGTCCGCCGCACGTCTGCGGCGCTGAGACCCCGCACTACAGCATGGGTGCCCACCGGCATAAAGGCCGGCGTCTTGATCTCGCCGTGAGGCAGCGTAAGCGTACCCGCGCGGGCCGACTCCTGGATTCCCTCCACCATGAATTCAAACATCAGCGCCAGCCCTGACTCATGGCGCCGGTGTTCCAATGGCGGCGAGAACCCGATCGATCTGGCGCCGGTGCACCAGATCGTGTCCGGCGACCAGTCGAAGCATATGGCCCACGCTCTCGGGGCCCCGTTCGCTGTGCAAACCGACCCGCTCCAGCTGCGCGCCGGCGAGATGGCTCCAGAGCCGGAGGTTCGCGGTGCGCAAACCGCGAAGTTGAGTCAGTGCCTGGCCCAAGTCGACTTCTCGATAGCGAAACTCGCTCGCCCACCGGTCTTGATCGTAGCCTTGCAATGAGGGTCGATCCTCGGTCAGCGCCATTCGCATGCGGAAGCCCATCACCAGATCGCTGTCCGCGAGATGCTGTATCACCTCTATCACCGACCACTTGCCGGGCTTTTCAGGATACCGCAGCGCCGGCTCCGGTACCCCGCGGATGCGCTGGTCCAGCCACGGCAGCAGCTCGCCCAGGACCTGGAGGGGATCCCGGGATCCGAGCAGGTCGAGGAGAGCGCGGACATAGCCCGACGCGCCGCCGGGGGCATTACCAGCTGGATTCGAAAAAGTCACGAGTTGCTCCGGGTCAGATGATCACCATGGCGTCACCATATGAGTAGAACCGATATCGTTGTTGAATGGCATGGCGGTAGGCCGTCATGATGAGCTCCTGTCCCGCAAACGCGCTCACCAGCATAAGGAGCGTCGAGCGGGGCAGGTGAAAGTTCGTGAGAATGCGATCCACCACCCGGAATCGATAACCCGGGGTGATCATGAGGCGGGTTTCGGCCCCACCGGGCTGGACCGTCCCGTCGTTACGAGCGGCGCTCTCGAGCGCACGGACCACGGTGGTTCCTACCGCCCACACCCGTCCACCGGCGGCCCGGACCCGTTCAACCAGCGACGCAACTTCGGCGGTAATCTCATAGCGCTCGGGATGCATCTCATGCCTGGCGGGATCTTCGACCTGAACCGGCTGGAACGTTCCGGGTCCCACCTGGAGATCGAGTCCGGCCAGGTACACCCCCGATCCGGTGATGCGGTCGAGCAGACCGGGGGTGAAATGTAGCCCGGCAGTGGGTGCCGCTACGCTTCCCTCCTCTCGGGCGTATACGGTCTGATAGCGCGACTCGTCCAGATCGGTTGGCGCGCGGGTGATGTAAGGTGGGAGGGGGAGGCGGCCAAAGCGCCGGATCGCTTCGTCGGCGGTGATCCCCGCGAAGCGAATCAGCCGATTGCCGCCGGCGAGCACCGCCAGCGTCTCGACCGCGGCCCCGGGGCCGAGACTGATTTGCTTACCGGGCCGTAACGCGCTTCCCGGGCGGCCCAGCGCAACCCAGTCGGGGCCGGCTGCCGGCCGGATCAGCAGAATTTCAGCCGGACCGCCCGAGGGTCTGGTGCCCAGCAGCCGAGCGTGCCGCACCCTCGTGGTGTTGAGTACCAGGAGATCGCCGGGGGGGATGATCGAGGGAAGCTCGCAGAAACGGGAATCGACCAATTCGGCCCGGCCCACCCGGGTCCGCACGCCAGGGAGCCCATCCCGTTTTTCCTTGCGTAATACTGCGAGCAGCCGGCTGGCGGAGCGCTCGGGCAATGGCTCCTGGGCGATCAGTTCTGGCGGGAGGTCGTAATCGAAATCGGCGGTGCGGAGACGCTCAGGCGTCAAAGATGGTCGCCTGTCCGGCCGGCGGCGTCAGGCCAAAGCGGCGATAAGCCAGCGGTGTCACGCAACGGCCGCGCTGGGTGCGTTCCAGGAATCCCTGCTGGATGAGATAAGGCTCGTACACGTCCTGTAGTGTTCCCGCGTCCTCGCCCACGGCCACCGCAACCGTGCCGAGACCGACCGGGCCGCCGCCGAATTTCTGGATGATGGTGGTCAGAATCCTGGCGTCCATATCGTCGAGCCCGAACTCATCGACGTTGAGCCGGGCCAGCGCTGCCGACGCGACCGCAGCCGTGATCCGGCCGTCGGCTTTTACCTCCGCGTAGTCGCGCACCCGTCGCAGCAGCCGGTTGGCCACCCGGGGGGTGCCGCGGCTCCGGCGGGCAATCTCGATCGCCCCGGCCATCTCGATGGGAACGGTCAAGATGCGGGCGGAGCGGAGGACGATCTGCTCCAGCTCGTCGGCCGGATAGTAGCCCAGTCGTTCTACGATACCGAAACGCGCACGCATCGGGGGGGTCAGAAGACCGAAGCGCGTGGTAGCGCCCACGAGGGTGAACCGCTCCAGGCTCATCGGAATAGTCTGGGCGTTAGGCCCATCGGCGATTCGGACGTCGACCCGGAAGTCCTCCATGGCGGGGTAGAGGAATTCCTCCAGGGCGGGCTTGAGCCGGTGGATCTCGTCAATGAAGAGAATGTCTCCGGCGGAGAGCGAGGTGAGGAGACCAACGAGATCGCCCGGCTTCTCCAGTACCGGACCCGACGTAGTCCGGATCTGTACTCCCATCTCCCGCGCCATCAGGATGGCCAGTGTGGTTTTGCCGAGCCCGGGTGGGCCGAAGAACAGCGTATGGTCCAGCGCCTCGCCCCGCCGTTTGGCGGCGTCGACCGCGATCTGGAGCGATGCCTTGACCTGGCTCTGGCCCACGAACTCGTCGAGCCGGGAAGGCCGAAGCGCGGCGTCGGCGCCGGTTTCTTCGGGGAGGGCTTCAGGAGTCGTGACTTGGAGTTTGGTCATGCTACAAGGTAAGAGGTGAGAGGTGAGAAGGGAGAGGGGCGATGGCTTACCTCTCACGCCTTTCCTATTCGCGCCTTCCACCGCACCGGCCGCGCGTCGGGTGCCAGGACATGCCCCGCATGACAGGTGACGCACTGATCCGCTATCTCGGTGGTACCCATCGCTTCGAGCTTGCGATTGGTAGCGCCGCAACGGATACAGATCCACTCGGCTGTTGTCGCTGGTGTGCGCATGGGGTCAGGCGCTTCCGCGCGCGGTGGCGAGCTGTTGCAGCGCTCGACGGATGAGTTGCGGCGCCTCCGCAGGGGCGCCTTCGGCCAGCGCGGCCCGAACGGCGTCGTCGGCGGCCGCCACGCCGTATCCGAGGCCCATGAGGGCGCGGACAGCTTCCTCGGAGCCAGGCAGGCGAACCCCTGGCTGCTCGATCACCACGTCACTGAATCGGTCTTGCAGCTCCAGGACCAGTCGCTCCGCCTTTTTTCGCCCGATGCCGCTTACCGAGCTCAAGGTCGCCAGGTCCCGCGACAGGATGCTCCGCACCGTCCGCTCGGGCCCCAGCGCCGACAGTAACGCCAGGGCCAGCTTGGGACCGAACCCACTGGCGGTCAGCAGGTGACGAAAGACCTGCCGCTCGCCTCCGCTGTCGAAGCCGTAGAGCGCCCAGCCGTCCTCCTTGACCACCAACTCGGTGTAGAGGCTGAGTCGTGCACCGCGGGCTGGAAGCCGCGCGGCCACACCGATCGGAACGGTGACGGCGTAGCCCACGCCGCCATCGGTCTGCAGCACGAGCATCTCGCCATTCCGTTCGGCGAGGACACCGGTCACCGTGGCAATCACCGAGCCGCCACGGTGCGGCGGGCGAATGCCACCCGGCGTGATGCCAGCATCAGATGGGTGAGAGCCACGGCGACACCGTCCGCCGCATCTTCCGGGGCAGGGGGAGATTTGAGCCGGAGCAGCTGGGCGACCATGTACCCGACCTGCTGCTTGAGGGCGCCACCCCGGCCCACGACCGTTTTCTTTACCGTAGCGGGGGAATACTCCGCGATCTCGAGCCCGGCCAGCTCCGCCGCTAGAAGGATCACGCCGCGCGCATGGCTCAGCACCACGGTGGTACGCACGTTCCGGCCATAGAATGCGCTTTCCACAGCCACCGCGTCGGGTGTGTGGCGATGAATGAGAGCATTGATGCCGTCGTGGATGATCCGAAGCCGTGTAGGTAGGGGGTCGCGCCCGCGGGTGGTGAGTGTGCCGCATTCCAGCAGCCGGTGGCTGCTGCCCGATCCGCTCTCCACCACCCCATAGCCCAGGACCGCGGTTCCGGGATCGATCCCCAGCACCCTCACCGGTGTGGCCTCAGGCTTCCGCCTCCGCCAGTTGAGCTGCGTCCACATCGAAGTTGGAGAAGACCTTGGAAACGTCGTCGAGCTCCTCGAGCACATCCATGAGCCGCACGATGCGCTCGGCATCGGGGCCCTCCACCCGCACCGTGTTGCGGGGAACCATGGCCAGCTCGGCGGACTCGATGGGGACGCCACGCGCCTTCAGTGCATCCTGAACCGAGTGAAACATCGGCGGTGTCGTGGTCACGATGTACTGATCGCCCTCCCGGACGAAGTCCTCCGCGCCGCTGTCGAGCGCCGCTTCGAGCGCGGAGTCCTCGTTCTGACGGATGGCATCGAGGTAGATCTGTCCCTTTCGGTCGAACATCCAGGCTACCGAGTTGCTGGCGCCCAGGTTTCCGCCGTTGCGGCTGAAGGCGTGGCGGATCTCCGCCACCGTGCGATTGGGATTGTCGGTGGTGACCTCAATGAAGATCGCGGCACCGCCCGGGCCGTATCCCTCGTAGGTCAGCTCCTCATAGATGCTCCCTTCCAGCTCGCCGGTCCCCTTCTTGATAGCACGATCGATGTTCTCTCCTGGCATGTTGACCGCCTTGGCGGCGTCTATGGCCGTGCGGAGCCGAGGGTTGCCGCCGGGATCGCCGCCACCGCTACGAGCCGCCACGGTGATCTCCCGGATGACCTTGGTCCAGGAAGAGGCGCGCTTGGCGTCGGTGATGGCCTTCTTCCGCTTGATCTGCTTCCACTTGCTATGGCCGGCCATGGCCGAACTCCTTGGAGATCACCGGGTTTGGAACGACTGCGGAGGGCTTGTGCGGCATCCGGAAACATAAGCGCCGCACCCGCTTGCGGCAACGCACCGAGCCCGCTACTCTCCGCCCTCTATGGGTCCATTCTTACTCTGTCTGATGTCGACGAGCCTGTTCCTGCTCGCCTGCGGCTCGGAGCCGCGCGAATCTCAACCGCCGGACTTCGCCAAAGCATTCGCCAATCTGCCGCTACCTCCCGAACCGGACTTCGTCTCCCGTTCCGGCAGCTCGGATGCGCTTCAGATCACGTTCCACAGCACGAGCGACGTGGCCCAGGTAGCCGAGTACTACCGCAAGGCATTGAGCCGGAACAACTGGCGTCTGGTGAGTAATACCAAGAATCCGGATGGCTCCGTCGTGCTGTACGCCGAACAGAAGGGGCCACCGCTCTGGGTCCGGGTTTCGAAGTCTGATCGTGGAGGAGCCACCGTGGAATTGACCGGCGCGGTCATCGATCCCGCCAAGTCGCTTCCCGCCGGCACGGCTCCCCCCGCCCGGCCCGGGAAGTAGCTTCAGTCGGCGTCCAGCATGTCCACAAAGCGAAGCCATTTGGGATAGAAGAACAGGTCCACGAACCCGGTGGGTCCGTTTCGGTTCTTGGACACGATCAGCTCGGTTGCGCCCTCCACACCCTGTCCCGGCCGGTACATCTCCTCCCGATAGAGCATCAGGACCAGATCGGCGCTCTGCTTGATGGTCCCGAAGGCTCCCAGGTCGTCCAGCGTCGGCCTGGGATCGGGGCGTTTGGCTGCCCGATGGGTCAGCTGCGCCAACACCAGCACGACGATGTCCCGCTCCAGAGCCAGCGACTTGAGGGCCCGTACCGAAAGAGCGGTCCGCTCCTCCAGCCGTGTTGCCGGCCGTGGGGATGCCATGAGCTGAAGCGAGTCGACCACGAGGAGCTGCCGTCGAGGGACCACGTCGAGCCCGGCGGAAATCTCCGCCGGATCGTTGCCCAGCAGCGGCCGCACCATGAGGGGGTGTCCCCGAAGCCTCAACGCGGCCGCACCGACCGACGACCGGGTCGCATCGTCGAGCTGGCCTTGTCGCAAATCGTCGATCGAGGCCCGGCCTTCAACGGCGAGGGCCCGTTCCATGATCCGCTCCGGGCTCATCTCGCCCGAGAAATACATCGTGGGAACGCCTGCCGCCGCGGCGCGCATGGCGATACCAAGGCCCAGCGCGGACTTGCCGCTGCTGATGTCGCCCCCAAGTACTACCAGGTCCTTACGGCGGAACCCACCCGCCAGCATCCGGTCGAGCGACGGGAATCCGGTAGCCACCGTGTCCTGAGGCTTCTCTCCTCCCATGCGCGCATCGATCTGCCCCACCAATGTCTCGAGCGGCGAGGCTGGGGTGCGTCTCGAATTTTTCGGGGGACGAGGCATGGCGGAGTGGAGTATAGCGGGGCAGCGGGGCAGGAGGTCAGGCTCGTGAGGACTTCCAATCCTAATCGACGATCTCAACCCTTGCAGCCGGGGACAATCCTCATTCCCATTGCCGCTGCCCCGCTGCCCCGCTGCCCCGCTGCCCCGCTGCCCCGCTGTCTACCCGCCTACCCGCCTCCGTGCGAGCCGAGCTGCCAGGGCCACCGCGTCTCCGGCTTCGGGCCCCCCGGTTTCCCGGGCAGGGGCCACTAGCTGGCTCAACACCTGCACCGCGGTCTCGGGGCGGACATCGTTCAGCTGGCTCACCGCGGCAGCGAGCGCGCGCCTGAGTGGTGGAGGCATGGTCAAGCTGGACAGTCGTTGCTCCAGTGCCTGCACCCGCTTCCGGTGCGCCCGCTCCAGGGGGGGAGTGTCGAGCAGGAGATCCTGGGTTACCCGCAGCGTCAGCCACAGCGCGAAGATGCCACCCCGCTTCGGCCCGCGGCCGGTCTGGGGCAGGAGCGTGAGGAGTGCGGTTTCCGCGGGATCCCAGCCATGCATCAGAAGCTCCGCCGCACCGCGTCATAGACCAGAGCCGGTTCGATATCGTTCATGCAGCGGTGATGGCCGAGTGGGCATCGGGCCCCTCCCTGGCTACTACAGGGGCGGCAGGACAAGGCGAGCTCGAGCACCGTCGCCTGGGGCGAGTAGGGGGCAAAGCCAAACTGCCACACGGTAGGGCCGAAGAGAGCAATCGCCCGGGTACCGACCGCGGTGGCCATGTGCATCACGCCGGTATCGCCGGACACCACGGCGGTGGATCGCCGGAGCAAGGCGCCCGTGGCCTGAAGCCCGAAGGTACCGGCCGCGCTTGCAAGTCGGGGCTGCCCCCGACCGGCAAGCGCCACTCCCAGTGCCCTGTCGTCAGGCCCACCCACAATCACGACGTTGACCCCGAGTTCGCCCAGCCGGGCTACGAGGGTACGCCAGTGTTCCAGGGGCCATTGTTTGGTGGCATGAGCGGCGCCGGGAGCGACTGCCACCATGGGCAGTTCCGGAGTCAAGCCAGACGATCTCAGCCACCCGGAAACCTCCAGTTCGGCCTCTGGGCTAAGGAAGAACTCCGGAGGGCTCACATCGGGCGACAGGTCCAGTCCCTTCGCGGCAGCGAAGTAGCGCTCCGGCACCGGCCGACGATCGCGATAGAAGTCACGCTTGGTGTGAATCAGAAGTGTCCGCGCGATCCGATGCTTGGGGTACGTCGTCCACCTGCCGGGTACCAGAATACGCAGCGCCAGACTACGAAGGCTGCCGTGCAGATCCAGCTGATGGGTGAACCCGCCCTCCCTGAGCTCGGCCGCCAGGCCCCGCAGCGATCGTCCCGGCTCCAGCGCGATGACCCGATTCACGTGGGGGTTGTGGCTGAGCAGCGGGCTGAAGGCCGCCTTGGTAACCACCGTAATGCGCGAGCCGGGGTGGCGGTGCCGGATGGCGCGCAGCAGGGGAGTGGTCAGGAGGATGTCGCCGATCGAGCTGAAGCGCACAGTCAAGATGTTCGGGGGCATGGCGGTAAAGTGTAATCGTGAGGGGTGAGCGGTAAGAGGTGAGAGAGCCTCGGTGGGCACCCCTCTCACCTCCAACCTCTCACTTCTTACCGCTGTGCCGCTAAGATTGAGGAATGCCACGACCCAAAAGCATTCTATGGGTAGACGATGAGGTCGAGAGCCTCACCTCTCACATCCTTTTCCTGGAAGAGCAAGGGTTTGCCGTCGAGACCAGCACCCACGGGGACGATGCGCTGGTGCTTCTGCAGCGGCAGCCCTATGGCGTGGTCCTCCTGGACGAGCAGATGCCCGGTCGTCGCGGACTCGACCTCTTTCAGGCGATCCGGGCCATCGACCATGGCATGCCGGTGGTCATGGTTACCAAGAGCGAGGAGCCGGAGACGCTGAAGGACGCCATCGGCGCCGATGTCTCCGACTATCTCATCAAGCCGGTCAATCCACGGCAGATCCTCTCGGTGGTCACCCGGCTGCTCGAGGGCGACCGGATCCGCCAGCAACGGCTCTCCCGTGACTTCGCGACTCGCTTTCGCGAGCTGGAGGCGCGGCGCGGGGGGCCCCTGGCGTGGCGCGAATGGATCGAGCTGGTGGTGGAGCTGGCGGAGTGGGAAGTCCGTCTGGGACAGGCCGACGAGCCCGGGCTCCAGGACGCGCTCCGCACGCTGCAGGACAGTTTGCGGCAGGACTTTGCCCGCTACCTCCAGCGGAATTACGCCAAATGGCTCCACGAGGGCGACAGCGACCGGCCGCCGCTCTCGGTGGATATCGGAGCCGAGTTCCTGCGGCCGGTACTGGACATGCACGGCCGGGCCATGCTCGTCGTGGTCGACTGCCTCCGGCTCGACCAGTGGGCGATGATTCGCCCGCTCATCAGTGCCCGGTTTGACATCGAAACGGCCCATTACTTCTCGATCCTGCCCACGGCTACGCCGTTTGCCCGTAACGCGATCTTCTCCGGTCTCTTCCCGGCGGAGATCAAGGCTCGATACCCGCACTGGTGGAATGACCACGAAGACGCCGCTCTCAACGCGCACGAGGCCGAGCTGCTGACCGAGCATCTGCGCGAGCTCACCGGACGGGCTGTGCCGGTTCATTATGAGAAGGTGTTCACGGCCGCCGATGGCGAGGGCTTGCTCAAGCGCTTGCCGGCGCATCTCTCTCACGATGGAGTGACGGCGCTGGTCTTCAACTTCATCGACCAGCTCACCCACGGGAGAACCGAGAACTCGACGCTGTTCGAGGTCGCCCGGGACACGCCGGCGCTTCGGAATCTCACCCGGACCTGGTTCGAGCGGTCGCCGCTGTGGGATGCGCTGCGGGAGGCCGAGCGGCGGGGGGTGCCGGTGCTTCTGACCACCGACCACGGCTCGATTCACTGCCACACGCCGGCCACCGTCTTCGCGAAGCGAGACACCACCTCGAACCTGCGCTACAAATTCGGGGAGGACTTGCGGGCCCAGGATCCCGAATCGGCTGTCGTGGTGGACGACCTCCCGGCCTTCGGCTTACCCGCGCGCGCCCCCGGCACCCGTTTGCTGCTGGCGACCGGCGACCGCTTCTTCGTCTACCCCACCAAGCTGCGAGAATACCAGGCCCGGTATCGGGGAGCCTTTCTTCACGGCGGGGTTTCTCCCGAGGAGGTCCTCCTGCCCATTGCATTGCTGACCCCGCGCCAGGGCTAGGCGTGCGGACCGAGCTGCGACTGCTCCGGCTGATCAAGCCATACCGAGGCCTGCTCGGTCTCGGGCTCGTCACCACGTTCTTCGCCTCACTGCTCGACGGCTTCACCCTCATCATTCTGATTCCCATTCTGAAGCATCTGTTCGGCACCACCGGCGCGCTGCGAACCGGGTCGACCCGGCTCGAGGCTCTCGTGGACCGGGTGGTCCAGCCGGTCGTTGCGGGCGCCACGCCACTGCAGGCCGCCGGCCGGCTGGTCGTAGTCCTCGCCCTGGGATTGTTGCTCAAGAACGCGATGAGCTATGCGTCGGCTCAGATCTCGGTCCGAGCCCAGGAGGGCCTGGTGCGGGATCTCCGTTCCCGGCTCTTTGCCCATCTACTGACGCTCGACTTCGGCTTCTTCCAGCGGGTCAAGGCCGGCCAGATCATCTCCGGACTGATCACCGAAGTAGATCAAACCAAGACGGTCATCACCGCGTCCCTGCTGTCATTCTTCCAGAATTTGATCGTCGTGGCGACGACGCTCGTCATTCTGAGCCAGATTTCTCTGCGGCTTACGCTCTTGACGCTTGCGTTCGTGCCCTTTCTGGTGCTCGGCCTGCAGAAGCTCGTGCGCCGGCTCCGCAGTCACGCCCGCGCGCGAGCCCAGGAGCGGGGAGAGATCACTGCTACCGCGACGGAGCGGCTGGCCGCGATCCGCCTGATCCGGGCCTTCGGCGAGGAGCAGCGGGAGGCGGCCCGATTCGCCGGACAGGCCGAGCGCTACCGGAAGCGGGTCATCCGCACCCAGCGGTTTTCCTCGCTCACCAGTCCGCTGACCGAAGTTTTTGCCGGATTTCTCGTGATCCTGATCATCTGGGCCGGAACCAAGCCTGGGCTGGTCGGGTTGGGTGCCCCGCTTGCACCCGAGGCGATCATCGTGTTTCTCATGGCGGCTCTGAAGCTCACGTCGCCCCTCAAGACGATCTCGTCCTTCCCGGCGGTCATGGCCGTCACCCTGGCCAGCGCCGAACGGGTATTCGATTTCCTGGATCAGCCGGCAACCGAGATCGACCGGCCGGGAGAGGAGCCGGCCCGGTTCGAGCGCGAAATGGTGTTCGATCAGGTCTCCTTCCGATACGGCGACGGCGATCTGGTCTTAAACGAAGTGTCTTTCCGGCTGCCTCGGGGGAAGGTCGTGGCGCTGGTGGGGCCTTCCGGGGCAGGGAAGAGCACCGCGGCCGATCTGCTTCCCCGGTTTCACGATCCCAGCTCCGGCCAGATTCTCCTGGATGGCGTGCCGCTCACCCGCCTGTCTCGCCGCTCGCTGCGCGGGTTGATGGGAGTGGTCAGCCAGGACACCGTGCTGCTCAATGACACGGTGCACGCAAACATCGGGTATGGATCGCCCCGGGCCACCCGGGAACAGATCGAAGCCGCCGCTCACGCGGCAAACGCATCCGCCTTCATTGCCACGCTCCCGGAGCGCTTCGACACCATATTGGGAGAGCGGGGGACCCGGCTGTCGGGGGGCCAGCGCCAGCGCATCGCCATAGCCCGGGCGCTGCTTCGGGATCCGCCCATCCTCATCCTGGACGAGGCCACGAGCGCACTCGATACCGAATCGGAGCGGCTGGTCCAGCAGGCAATTGAGCGCCTGATGCGGGACCGAACCGTGCTCGTCATTGCTCATCGACTCACGACGGTGCGTGATGCCGACGAGATTGTCGTGCTCGATGCGGGACGGGTTACGCAGCGCGGGACCCATGACGAGCTGCTTCGGGCGGGCGGGCTGTATCGCAGGCTCTACGATCTACAGTTTCGGGATGAGGAGCCGGCGCTCACTGCCGAGCTGTGATCGACCGGCCCGCCGGCAGTCCGCTGGTCCCCAGATAGTGCTGGTACATGCGCACATACTCCCCCGCCATGACGGTATGGCTGAACCAGCGCTCAGCCCGCGCCCGGCAGGCATCTGCACGGCACCGCTCGACCGATTGCCGAAGCTCGACCAGCTCATCGAGCGTGTCGCCTAACGCGCCAACTTCGTCGGAGACGATCTCGGGTAGCGAGCCCCGCCGAGTGCCCAGCACGGGCGTGCCGCTCATCATCGCCTCTATGAGCGTGAGGCCGAACGGCTCGTCCCAGAGTGCCGGCATCCAGAGGCACGCCGCGCCTGCCAACAACTCTGCCTTCCGAGCGCCATCCACCGAGCCGATGAATTTAAGATTCCGCCGTAAGCTGGGGCGCCAGCCACCTGCCACCACCAGCCGGTGCCCGGAGCGCCGGGCGCCGGCCATAGCCCAGCGGTAACCCTTCACCCGGTGAAGTCTGCCGAGGAAGAGATCATACCCGGACTTGGTAGAGGTAAACAGCGACTCCGCCGGATCTATTCCGTTGTAGACGAACGCGGTGCCACCATGACGCCGGGCATGATCGGCGCTCAGGTAAATCGTATTAGGTGATGCGGGGCTTCCCACTGGAAGGTTGCCGTGAAGGGTGAACAGGTGAGGAAAGGTCGGCGCCCTCCGCAACGGCGCGTGTGCGTGAAGGATGTCGAGCGAGGGAGGAAGAAACGGCGTGAGATCGAAATCCGGCTGGTGAACTTCACCGGGGTCGAGGGAGATGAGGTTGGCCTCCCGGACCCGCGACCCCTCGGAGGCCAGAAGGGACACCTGATGCCCCAGCTCCGCGAGCCCTCGAGCCAGCCACACGATGACTCGCTGAGTCCCACCATATCCGCGGACTGGGAGCCGGCCATGGAAGTAGAGGGCGATGTGCATGGGGCCGCAATGTACCGGTCGTTTTTGGTCGCCGCCAACAGGGCGGTGGTGTGACGCTATCGGTCATGCAGGTCCTCCATCAGGGTGGAGGTGCCGGGTCGGTTACTTCGACCCTTCATCTCAGCTTGGGACTGGCCCGCGCCGGCGTTCAGGTCAAGTTCGTCTGCCCGCCCGAATCTGAAGTGGAGGCGCTTGCCCGGGAGGGCGGACTCGAGGTTCACCCGGTTCGCCTCGTCTCGCGGCGACACCGGTCCAACGCTGCGGCATTAGCTGAGCTCCTCGCGCGCCATCCCGTTGATCTGGTCAACTCGCAAAGCTCCAGGGACCGGCAGGCACTAGCCTGGCTCACTCTCACCGGCCGATTGCGCGCTCCCTTGGTCGTGACCCGCCGCCAGATGCCACTCACTTTTTACGGCGAGAATTGGCTGATCAGCCGGCTCGCGGCTCGAATGATCGCGGTCAGCCGTGCGGTCGGCGACGCACTGGTCCGGCGCGGCACGCCGCGTGCGAAGCTCAGCATCATTCCCAATGGCGTGGTAACCGATCGCCTGGACGTTCCCATATCAGCCGAGGCTGTCGAGCATTGGAAAGGCCGGATCCAATGGGAGCCCTCGCGTCGAACCCTTGGCATTGTCGCTCGTCCCAAGGATCAGGCGATCGTGATTCGAGCGCTCGATCGGATCAAGGTTCCGGTACGGCTGGTGCTGGCCGGAGTAGATCCAACGAGCGATCTCGGGCGCCTGGCTGCTCGAGCGCCAGAGCGGCATGCCGTAGTCTGTCTCCCCTTCACCCCGGACGTTCGCCCCCTCTATGAGCTGCTGGAGCTGGTTCTCTTACCGTCCCGCATGGAAGGACTGTCCCAGGGACTCCTCGAAGCGATGGCGCTGGCCAAGCCGGTGATCGCCTCGGCGGCAACGGGGAACCTGGAGCTGGTGCGGGACGGCCACGACGGCCGCCTGGTACCGCCACAGGATCCCATCGCGTGGGCGGCTGCCATCGAAGCGCTCCTGGCCGATGGGGCAACCGCCACCCGGCTGGGCCAGGAGGCCCGGGTAACCGCGCGAGACAAGTTCTCGATGGCCCGGACCGTGGAGCGGACATGCGCTCTTTACAAATCGATCCTGGAGGGCCCGAGGTAACACGAAAGTGGTTTTGTTGCTCGACCCCGGATCTGATTCTATTTTCTCAAGCTCACCATCTCGTTCGTGGGAGACGCGCTGCGTGGTCAAGATCTCGGGGTTTACCATCGTCCGGAACGCCGTGAAGCTCGACTTTCCGGTCGAGGCCAGCATCCGTTCGCTCCTACCCGTCTGCGATGAAGTCGTGGTAAATGTAGGAAAATCGGAGGACGACACGCTGGCGCTGGTGCGCTCCATCCGGGATCCCAAGATCCGGATTCTCGAGACCGAATGGGACATGAGCATCAAGAACAAGGTGTTGGGAGACGAGACACTGCGGGCCATGAGGGCGTGCCGTAATCCCTGGGGCATCTATATCCAGGCGGACGAGGTCCTGCACGAAACCGGTGCGGAAATATTGACGTGGGCCATCGCTCAGCACGACGCCGATGCCCGGGTCGAAGGCCTGCTGGTTAAATACCGCCACTTTTACGGTGATCTCGACACCATTGGGACGCACCGCCGGTGGTACCGCCGGGAGGTCCGCGCCGTGCGGCTCGATCCCACGCTCGACATCCGGCCTTATCAAGGGGCCCAGGGCTTCCGGGTTGGTCCCGAACACCGGAAGATCCGCGCTCGGCTCACCGATGCGGAGATGTTTCACTATGGGTGGGCGCGCCCGGCGCAGGCGCTGCGATCGAAAGTCGAAGTCAGCCGGACGCTCTATCCCTGGGTTAAGCAGCCTGAGGCGGATCAGCCGTTGCTGCCCTGGACACCTGGCCTGCGGCGTTTCACCGGTACTCATCCGGCGGCAGCGCGCGAATGGGTGGCGAGCCGACGTCACGATCCCGAGCGGGTCATCGAGCCCCGCCGGTTTCGCTGGCGCTTCCTTCGGTACTACATCTCCTCTGTGATCGAGCGGCTTACCGGCATGAGAGTCTTCGAGTTCCGAAATTACAAGATCGTCTGAGACAACGGATAGCCCCGCCCCTCGAGTAAAAGCTTCACCCGGTGCGCATAGGTATGCTCCGCCAACGCATGCTGCCGTCCGGCAGCTGCGATCCTGCTGCGCTCTTCGGGCCGGTCGAGATAATGCCGCACCAGGGCGACCGCCTCATCGATGTTTCGATACCAGGCGCAATGCACCCCATGTTGTCCGAAGGACTCGATACCGTCCACCCGTTCGCCCAGATAGAATCCGCCACATCCCATAACCTTCCACATCCGGTTCGACGCCGATGCTACCTGGGACGGCTGTTCGGGATGTGAGCTGGCGCCCAATGTGATAGCGGCCCCGCCGACCGCCTCGGCGTACGCCTTCCCGTAGGTCGGACCGCCGACGATGGGCAGATCGGGCGGGCCATTACGCCAGCCGGGACCCCGGATCTGCAGGTCGTAACACTGAGCCATCGCCCGAAGAATGGTGTGGCGCGCAACCGATGTCCCGGTGCCGATGAAGGCGACGTCGCAACGGTACCGTCGAGGGATCCGCTTCGCCGGCCGGTCGAAATCGGGATCCATACCTTGAGGAAGGTGCATGACGTTGGCGATGCCCAGGGCGCGGTAGGTCTCCACCTGGGGCAGGTACGTCGTGAACATCGCGTCTACCATTCGGCCCAGCGTCAGCACGTCCTCGATCGGCGGGATCCGAAGATCGAAATACCAGAAGGCGGAATAGCGCCCTTGCACCAGCTTCTTGAGTCGCTGGGGTCCCAGCAGCGTGGCATGTCGGCCCAGAATCAGCACGTCGGGCTCGAACGCCTCCACCCGGCGATTCAACAATGGCGCGGCCCACCGGCCCAAGTTCTGAGTCCAGGTGACCGTATTGATCAACAGACAGGTATGGCCCAGGGAGCTGACGGCTCGGGCGACGGCAGATTCGTTCTTGTGCCACCGTCCTGCTCCAATGACGGCTACGCGCAGAGCAACCTCGAGATATTGGGGAGTACGCTGTGAGCGATTTCAGCTCGGCGGAAAGATAGTTCACCCGCTACTTTGCCGGTTACATGCGATTCATGCGATTGCGGACTCCACGTGCCTGGCGGAGAGCACGCCGGGCACTGGCCGGCCTGGCCGCTGCGGGCATCATCGGCATTCTGCTCGGCTTATCGACCTGGGGGCCGGCCGTGTTTGCCGGCGGGCTTCTTGGCCTGGTGCTGCTCGAGACTTCTGAGCTGCGCCGCACGATCCATGAGAGCCGCCGGCAGCACTACGCCCATACGCAGATCCGTCCATTGATGGGTGCCGTTCCGCTGGACCTGAGCGGCTGGGCGGCTGATCCGGTTATGGTGCACAATACGGTGCGGTTACTGGTAGATGTTCGTCCCGGCCTGGTGGTAGAGTGCGGGTCAGGGAGCTCGACGGTGATGATTGCGCGCTGCCTGCAATCGTTGCGATCCGGACGGGTCATATCATTGGATCACGACGCTGATTATGCCCGCCGCACGAGCGAGCTCCTACACCTCAATGGACTCGAGGAAGTAGCCACCGTAATCACCGCGCCGTTAGTCGAGCGTGAAATGAACGGACAGCGATGTCGCTGGTATAGCCGGGGCTATGAGAGTCTCATAAATCAGCCCATCGAAATCCTGGTGGTGGATGGTCCCCCCGGCTCCAGTGGTCCCCGCGCCCGATACCCGGCCATCCCCCTGCTGAAATCACGACTGGCTCCGGATTGCTGGATCATCATGGACGATGGCGATCGCATCGATGAGCAGGCGATCGCCCGGCTGTGGGCCGATGACCTGCCGGCAACGCTCACCTATCTCGAGGGAGGACGGGGAGGCTGGTTGTTGCGGCGTCAGCCGGTCGGCGCATCGGGTAGCCGCTAGATTCCATCATGTCCCCTCACCTCCTGCTGACATATGACTTCCCCCCCATGGGCGGCGGCATTGCTCGTTGGATGGGGGAGTTGGCAAAGCGGTACCCCGCCGGATCGCTGGTCGTGTCGACTGGACAGCAACCCAACAGCGCCGCGGTCGATCGGGTCCTTCCCAACCGAGTCGATCGGCTGCCGATCTCGTCCCGCCGGCTGCGAACCGTTCAGGGCCTGACGATGTGGTCGAGACGGGTCGCTGGGCTCGTCAGAGCGGCCGGAGCGGAGTATATCTGGTGCGGCAACGCAAAACCGGCCGCTTACCCGGCGCGGTGGGCGGCTGCGCGGCTGGGAATTCCCTACGGTATCATGGTGGTGGGCTCGGATCTTCTCATTCTTCAAGAGCAGATCGGACGGTCGCTGCTCAAACGCCGCATGGCTATGGCGCTCCTGGGCTCTGCCTCGGTTCTGGTGGCCATCAGCCGATGGACCGCGGAGCTCTGCCGGACACTGCTGAAACAGCTTCAGATCGAGGTGGCTCCTGATTTCATCCGCACTATTCCGCTCGGTACCGATCCCCGGTTCTTTCGTCCGGGCGTGGACACGAGGGAAGTAAGGCGTCGCTATGGGCTGGGCCAGGGTCGCTGGCTCCTGTCTGTCGCCCGGCTGGTCCCCTACAAAGGCATCGACACCGGCCTGCGCGTGCTCTCCGAGCTGAGTCAAGATTATCCCGAGCTTGGGTATGCGGTGGTTGGCTCGGGCGAGCAGCTCCCCCAGCTCGAGGCCATGGCCCGCAGCCTCGGGGTGGAAGACCGGGTGCGTTTCCTGACCGACGTATCCGACCGCGATCTGCCCGCCCTCTACAATTGCGCTGACATCTACCTCGGCTTGACCCGATCAACACCGCTCGATGTGGAGGGGTTCGGCTTATCCCTGGTCGAGGCCTCGGCTTGCGGTGTGCCCGTGGTCGCGGGGCTGGCCGGAGGAATTCCCGATGCCGTCCGGGGAGGCGAGACCGGTTTGTTGGTAGACCCGGAGCGATCGGAACCGGCGGTTGAGGCGGTGCGCCGGTTGCTTCGTGACGGTGAGATGGCTCAACGTCTCGGCAGGGGAGGAAGAGCTGCGGTCGAGAGCTTCTACAATTGGGATCGCGTCACGTCCGAGATGATTCGTATCGGACATGAACTGGGTTCCGCCCGACTGGAGGTCGCACGCCAATGATCGATACCATCGTTCTGCCGTCGGCAGGCTCCGAATACGACAATCAGTATCGCGCGTGGCTTGGCCGGCAGGGGCCTCGCGCGCTGGATGTGGACTGGCGGCTGAGGCACCTGCTCTGGCGCCAGCGGGTGCTGCTACGCCGGTATCCGCCCGAGGGTAAGCGGGTTCTTGATTTCGGGTGCATGGACGGTGTGTTTACCTTGCGCTTGCAGCGGCTGGGCGGTAAGGCCCTCGGTTACGATCTTTCCGCCGCGGCAATAGCGCAGGCCGAAAAATTCCGCGGCACCGCGACTCAGCCCACCTTCAGCACAGTCGCGCCGGGCCCCGGCCAGTTCGATCTGGTGTATTGCAACGAAGTCCTCGAACATGTGCCGGATGATACGGCCTTCGTGGGTGAGTTGATGGAGTTTCTGGCCCCCGGTGGCATCCTGGTGGGAACCACGCCGGTGGGCCGGTTTTTCTGGGACCCCGATCATAAGCGGGCCTATGATGAGGCGGCTTTAAAGCGAGCGCTGAGCCCGTGGGGAAGCGTGGGTATCAAACGCTTTTATCGTACGCCGCTTCGAAACCTGCTTCCCTTCCGGCAGTCGGGTGCGGCGGTGTTCATTTTCGAGGTCAGGCAGCCGAGTCTTCGGGATGAACGCTGATGGCGTAGGTGGGGCAGTTCAGCACGTAGGCACCATCGATGGGAGACCAGGTCTGCACTGGCGTCAACACCTCCGCCTTCCCGCGCGCACCGAGGCGGAAGACCTGCGGCGCCTGGATCACGCAGGAGCCGCAGCCGACGCAACGCGACTCGTCTACCAGTACCCGGAGTCTGCGGGTGGGATGCATGCCCTGGGCCACCCCATCCAATCTGGTGCCAAGCTGATCGAGGGTGTTCGCGGTGGCACGATAGCCGGCCTCGATCAGTTCTTCGGTCTTGTCGAAGGCAAACATCGAGATGTGCTCCACCTTGGGCTGGACCAGAACCAGGGGAGGACCCTTCCAGTCCCGTAGCTGCGACTCGATCTGGGTCTGCATTACGATCTCGAGCCCGCGAATGTAGGTGGCGGCAAACCCCTGGGTCTCGGTTTCAGACCGGAGGACGCTGGTAGCCGCCACGTTGATCGCGAGGATCGGGCCCTGCCCCAGCGAGGCGGCCATGCGGACCGGCAGATTCTCCACCACGGCTCCATCGACGTACGCCCGGCCGTTGATCTCGCGCGGCGGGAAGATGCCGGGCAGCGCGCATGATGCGGCCACGGTGTCGGCGACTCGACAACTTCTCAGTCCGGGAAGTCCCCACATGACTTGCATTCCAGAATGCAGATCTACGGTGTTGACCAACAGACGTCGTTTCAGATCGTCGAACGTGACTTGGCCAACCAGATGTTCGATGAGTACTTCCAGGGGCTCACGGCGGTAGAGCGCGGGGGCGAGCAAGCGGCGAAAGGCGACATCGGCCCGGGCCACCTGAAAAACATCCCGGCGTCGCACCAAACGGGCTCGGGCTTCCATGTGCCGCGTCGGGACGCCGGCGGCCCAGGCTGCTCCGATCAACGATCCGATACTCGAGCCTACCACCAGGCTGGGAATCAGCCCCCGCTCTTCCAGGGCACGGAGCACGCCGATATGAGCGAGCCCTTTCAGACCGCCGCCACTGAGGACCAGGGTAAAGGGGCTTTCCGGTATCAAGCGCGCGCCCTGACAAAGGTTGCATCTTGGGATGCTAGGGGCCGCTTTTAATTTGCAAGAATCGTGCGCCAGGCGCGGTGAGAGTGGCCAGCGAAAAGATGTGCGCCGAGTGCCCGGTAAATCGGTAACCCAGGTCACGGGATAGACATGGCGGAGAGCGTCTTAGGGGAGAGACTGCGGCAGGATCGCTTCCTCCAGCTTGGCATCCTGATGGTGGCCCTCATGGTCCTTGCGGCCGTGTTCGCACCCTGGCTTGCTCCACACAGCCCGATTTCCGGCGATCTCAGGGGCGCTTATCTGGTGAAACCCGGCTCCCGTTTCCTGCTGGGCACCGATACGCAGGGGCGGGACGTGCTGAGCCGGGTCCTCTACGGAGCGCGCCTGTCCTTGTCGGTGGGGCTCATCTCCCAGTCGGTATCGGTCACCATTGGGGTCGCCTTGGGCCTCATCGCGGGGTATTACGGTCGTTGGGTCGACGCAGTGGTGATGCGATTGGCCGACATCACGCTCGCGTTTCCCACTCTGCTGCTCCTCATCGCTGTCGCGGCCGCGGTCAAGCCATCCCTGCCGGTGGTCTTCGTGGTTATCGGGCTGGTCGGGTGGGCCGGTATGGCCCGCCTGGTGCGGAGCCAGGTCCTGGTGCTACGCCAGTCCGAATTTGTTCTGGCGGCTCGGGCCCTGGGTGCACGGGACCGGCGAGTGCTGTTTCGGCATCTCTTGCCCAATGTGCGTACCCAGGTCATCATCGCCGCCACGCTGGGAATCGCCGGGGCCATTATGGCTGAAGCGGCGCTGTCGTTCGTGGGTCTGGGCGCCCAGCCGCCCACCCCGAGCTGGGGCGCAATGGTCGCCGACGGGCGTGACCTGCTTCGGGTGGCGCCGTGGATCTCGTTTGCCCCGGGGCTGGCCATCGGGGTCGCGGTCCTGGGTTTCAATCTGGTAGGCGACGCGTTACGGGAGGCCTACGATCCGAAACTCAGAAGTGGGAGGTGAGAGGTGAGAGGTGAGAAGGGGGTCAAAGCTGGTCATCCTGAGGAAGCGAAGCGACCGAAGGATCCCTTGGCGAAACCCGGAGAGATCCTTCGCTTGGCTCAGGATGACGGCACCTACGACATCGCTGAGCTCCGCCGGACCGAATTCCCCTGGACTCGCGACACCATCTATCTCAACCATGCCAGCGTCGGTCCGCTGCCCGAACGGACCCGGATCGCCCTGAATGAATTCAATAGCAGGCGAGCTTCGCCCTTCCTGCTCCCTGACCGCGACCTCTTTGCCACGATGAATGAGTCGCGGCGTCTGGCGGCCGATCTCATCGGCGCCGTTCCGGAGGAGATCGCGCTCACGATCAACACCGGCTTCGGCGTGAGTCTCGCCGCACGCGCGTTACCATTGGAGCCCGGTGACATCGTGCTCGCAAGCGACCGCGAATTCCCGGCCAACGTGTATCCCTGGATGCTGCTCAAAGACATCGGTGTAACCCTCGAGCTGGCCCCCACAACCGCCGAAGGCTGGCCGGACGAGAACTACCTGATCGACCGGGTGTCCGATCCCAGGGTGCGCGTCTTAGCCGTGTCGCTGGTCCAGTTCAGCAACGGGTATCTCATCGACCTGCCCCGATTGTCCGCCGCCACCCGCGCTTCCGGCACCTATCTCGTGGTCGACGCGATCCAGGGTGTGGGTCAAATACCGCTCGATCTTCGGCAAACTCCGGTCGATATCCTCGCGTGCGGCGCCCAGAAATGGCTGCTCTCACCCTGGGGCTCCGGCTTCGTGTACGTGCGGCGGGCGCTGATCCGGGAGCTGCGGCCTTCTATTACAGGCTGGATGGCATTCGAAGGTACCGACGACTTTAGCCGGCTCACCCAGTACAACGACACCCTCCGCGGCGATGCCCGGCGTTTTGAGCTGATTACCCTGCCGTATCAGGATTTCGCCGGCATGAACGCCTCAGTCGGCCTGCTGTTGGAGCTGGGTATCGATACGATTGCAGCTCATCTTCGCACCTTGCACGCCCCGGTACTGGCCTGGGCGAAGCGTTCGGGCGCCAGAGTGGTCTCACCCGGAGGAGGCAGAGGGTCCGCGATTCTCTGCATAGCACCGGAGAACGTGGGGGATGCGTTCCGAGCCTTGAAGGCCGCGAGAGTGATTTGCAGCATGCGCGAGGGGGCAATCCGTCTGAGCCCGCATGCCTACAACACCGTCGACGAGATGGAGCGGGTGGTGGACGTACTGGAGGGCTCCAAGTGACTGACTCAGGGCTCCAGCACCAGCCGGACGTAGTTCCTCTTGCCTTTTCGTAAGATGAGAAAGCGGCTGCCGGGCGGACCTTGAAGCTGGTCTTCAGCCACTTGAAGATCCCCGGCTTCGATGGGCTCGTCATTCAAGTAGAATCCGCGGCCCTGTATGCCCCGTCTCGCATCGGCCTTTGATGTGGCAAGGCCGCTCGCCACCAATAGATCTACTACGGCAAGGCGGCCGCCCAGCTCGGCTCGGGAGATCTGGCGGGTAGGCATTTCCAAGTCCTGTCTTCCCGGCGCGCCGCCTGAACCACTCTGGTCGCCGAAGAGTGCCTCGCTCGTCCGGATGGCCTCCTCTGCCGCCTGCGGCCCATGCACCCGGGAGGTCAGGTCTCGAGCCAGCCCCCGTTGCGCCAGCCGCTTTCCCGGATCACGGGCATGTTCCGCCAAGGTTTTGGCGATTTCATCCAGGGGCTGAAAGGTGAACATCTTGAGGTACCGCTCTACGTCGCGATCGTCGGTATTGATCCAGAACTGATAAAACTGATAGGGACTGGTCTTGGCCGGGTCGAGCCACACGTTGCCTTCCTCGCTCTTACCGAACTTGCTTCCGGAGGTGTTCGTCACCAGCGGGAATACCATTCCATAGGTCTGGTGTCCCTCTCGTTTTCCGATGAGCTCGATGCCCGCGGTGATATTTCCCCATTGATCACTGCCGCCGATCTGGAGCTCACAACTCTCGGTTCGGAACAGATGCCAGAAGTCGTAAGCCTGGATGGCCATGTAGCTGAACTCGGTGTAGCTGATTCCGGTCTCCAATCGGCGCTTGACGCTCTCCTTCTGGAGCATGAAGCCGAGGGTGAGGTGCTTCCCCGTGTCGCGGAGAAAATCCATCAGCCGGATTTGTCGCAGCCAATCGGCGTTGTTACGCTGCCGGGCGCCACCGGTCCGGGCCTCGAAGTCGAGAAACCGGGCTACCTGGCGCCGAATCGCCTCCGCGTTGTGATCGATCTCCGGTACCGGCAGGATGGGCCGTTCCGAGCGCTTGCCGCTGGGATCACCCACCATGCCAGTCCCCCCGCCGATCAATACGATCGGGGTGTGACCGAACCGCTGCAGCCACGCCGCTCCGATGATGGGGACGAGACTGCCCACGTGAAGCGAGTCGGAGGTAGGGTCAAGGCCCACGTATGCCGTAATAGGGCCCTGGTCCAGCCGCTCGCCCAGACCCGCGGTTGCGTCTTGGAGCAGGCCGCGAGCCGTCAAAGTTTTAAGCAGCTCGTTCATAGGCGCCAATGGTACCCGCTGGAATCAGGCATTGCAATCGGCTAGCTTGCGACCATGACCCACCCACAGGATCCCGAGGATCCGATGGATCCTCTGGCCCGTCGGGATCCTCCCGCAAAGCGGATCCGGCTCTCGCCACGCGCCCGGCGCAACATCCTGGTTGGGCTGCTCGCCACGCTTGCCTTCGGGCTCGCGTTCCTGGCGGCCGCCTGGAGCCGCGCGTGTGCCGGGAACACCTGCCCATCGATCGAGGAGCTGGGGGGGTACGACCCGAATCAAGCGTCAAAAGTGTATGCGGCCGACGGGCGGTTGATTACCGATCTTGGCCTCGAGCGGCGGACCGTCATCCCTCTGGGGGAGATGTCGCCCTATGTGAAGGCCGCCTTTCTCGCCACCGAAGACAAGCGATTCTACAGTCACCACGGGATCGATTGGTACCGCGTCTTCGGCGCCATTCGAACCAATGTGTTTGCCCTCCGCTTTGCCGAAGGGTTCTCCACCATCACTATGCAACTCGCCCGGAACATCTGGGACGAGGACATCAGCGGCCGGGATAAGTCGCTCAGGCGCAAGCTGCGCGAAGCGCACGTGGCCCTGGAGATCGAGCGAAAGTACCCCAAGGACAAGATCCTCGAGATTTATCTGAACCAGATCCCGCTGGGGAACGGCGCCTACGGCGTCGAGGCTGCTTCCCAGCGCTACTTCGGCAAATCGGTCCGTGACCTCAATGTGGCGGAGGCTTCCACCCTCGCAGCCATCCCCAAGGCACCGTCACGTTATAACCCTCGCCGCAATCCCAATCTCAACATCCAGCGCCGGAACACGGTGCTCAATCTGCTGCGAGACAACGGCCTCCTGAAATCCGAAGAGGCGGAGCGATGGAAATCGTATCCCCTGCTGCTCTCCTCGCACTCCGATTTCAGTGGGGTGGCCGAATATTTCGTCGAGTACGTCCGGCAGCAGCTCGAGGCACGGTTCGGCCGTGAGTTGTATACCTCCGGGTACCGGATCTACACCACTCTGGATCTCGACATCCAGCAAGCGGCTGAACGGGCTCTGGAGGCCAGGCTCGAGGCCATCGAGAGCGGTGCCGATGGAAAGTTTCCCCATGACACCTACCGCCAGTATCTGGAATCACGTACCGACAACGAGGACAACAGCCGCACGACGACGCCGTATCTCCAGGGTCTGGTAGTCACACTCGAGGCCAAAACCGGCTACATCCGGGCCATGGTCGGTGGGCGAGATTTCGAGGATAGCAAGTTCAACCGCGCCACCCAGGCGCTGCGCCAGCCAGGCTCGACCTTCAAGCCCATCGTGTACTCCGCCGCGGTCGAGGCCGGTTATCCGCTCTCCCACGTAATGGTAGACGATCCACTGAGCGTCGAGCTGGATCCGGCCCAGCCGCCGTGGGCTCCGCAAAACTACGATCTCGAGTTCGATGGCCCGATGACGCTGCGGCGGGCGCTCTATCTCTCCCGGAACATCATCGCCATCAAGCTGGGGATGGAGTTGGGCGAGCAAGCGGTCATCAGTGAAGCCACCAAGTTCGGGATCACCACCCGGATTCCCGCGTTCCCCTCGATTCACATCGGCTCAGCGGACGTGATACCGTTGGAGATGATCGCGGCCTACACCACGTTCGCCAATCAGGGCAACCGGACTCTCCCCAACGGTATCCTTCGGGTGGAAGATCGCAGCGGCAAGATCATCTGGCAGCCGCCCACCCGGACCGTGGCGGTCATGGATACGCTTCATGCCTGGCTCATGACCGACGTGCTGCGCGATGTGGTGCGCCACGGCACCGCCGTGGGCTCGGTGGGCACCCGGATCAACTTCCCGGCCGGAGGCAAGACCGGTACTACCAATGACGGCAACGACGTCTGGTTCATCGGCTTCACCCCGGAGATGGTGACCGGCATCTGGATCGGTTTCGACCAGCCGCAGAAGATCAAGGCCAATGCCCAAGGCGGCGTGCTCGCGGCCCCGGCCTGGACCGCGATGATGCGCGAAGTCTACGAGCGGCGGAGCATTCCCGCGTCGTGGCCTCGACCCACCGGGCTCACCGCCCTGGACGTGGACAAGACCACCGGCTACAAGGCGACTCCGTTCTGCCCCAAGGACGTGCACTACATCGAGTCATTCATACCCGGAACCGAGCCGGCCGCCTTTTGCCCGGTGCACTCGCCTTTCGGATCGATGGGTGGTGTAATGGGTGGTAATGGACCGGACGCCGCTCAGGGTACCGGCGCACCTGCTACGGCTCCGGCGGTCGGCGCACCGACGCACCCGCCGCCGCCTGCCAGCGGCGGTACCGCGACCAGTGGTGGGACTGCAGGAGTGATGGGAGGCACCGGGCCGACGCCCAGTCAGCCACGCTGATATGCTGAGGCGGCGGCTCGCCGCAGAATGGATCGTGCCGGTTGGAAGCGCCCCTATCGAACGGGGCGCGGTGTTAATCGGAGAGGACGGCCGGATCGAAGCCGTCGGGCCCGAGACGGAGGTTCCCACACCCGCAGGAATTCCGGCCGAGCAGTTTGATGCTGCCATCATTCTTCCCGGCCTGATCAATACCCATACCCACCTGGAACTCACCGGATTCGAAGGAAAGGTGCCGGAGCGCGAGTTTGCCGCGTGGATCCGCCGCCTGAGGGAGCTGAAGACCACCCGGAGTGACGCCGATTACCTGGATGCTGCGCGCCGGGGAGTGGCCGCGTGCTTCGCAGCCGGCATCACGACGGTCGCCGATACCGGGGATTCCGGTGCGGCTGTCCACGCACTGGCGGAGTGTGGGGGTTCCGGTGTCGCGTACCAGGAGGTCTTCGGGCCCCATCCCGAGCAAGCCGAAGCCAGCCTGGCCGATCTGCTCTCGAAGGTGGATCGCTCGAGGCCGCTTACCAGCGCCCGGCTGCATATCGGCGTATCACCCCACGCGCCGTACACCGTAAGCGGACGGTTGTTCCGGTCGGTGGCGGCCTGGGCGCAAGCCGAACGGCTTCCGCTGGCGGTCCACGTGGCGGAATCGCCGGCCGAGTCGCAGTTTTTACTCGGCGGGACGGGACCGTTCGCGGACGCATGGCGTGCTCGGGGGATTCCGCTTCCCGAACTCCAGGGGAAAACACCGGTGGCTTGGCTGGCGGAGCATGGCGTGCTGTCGGAACAGACGCTGTGCATCCACGCGGTGCAGCTGGCTGCGGATGACGTTGTCCGCCTGGCCGAAACGGGCGCGGCGGTGGCCCACTGTCCGCTATCCAACCAGGCGCACGGGCACGGAGATGCTCCACTCGCGTCACTGCTCGACGCGGGTATTCGCGTCGGCCTCGGGACCGACTCGGTGGTCAGCGTGGGCAAGCTGGACATGTTTGCCGAGGCCAGGGCGGCCTGGCAGCTCGCTCCGGCGCTCGACCCCCATGCCCTGGTCGAGCTCTGCACCATTTCCGGCGCCCGGGCCATCGGTGTCGACTCGGAAACCGGAACTCTCGAGCCGGGCAAATGGGCGGACTGCCTGGTCCTTCGGCCGCCAACCGGAACAAGCGGGATCCCTGCCGAACGAATTCTTGCCAGTCAGCCGGCGGACGTGATGCGCACCTACCTGGGAGGAAGGGAAGTCTACCGGATCCTATGAAGACCCAACGGCATGCTGCCATCCTACGAGTGGTGCGAGACCGTCGAATCGAGAATCAGGACGCGCTACGTGAGGCGCTGGCCGACGATGGATTCGTGGTGACCCAGGCGACGCTGTCCCGCGACATCCGTGAGCTGGGACTCGCCAAACTGGCCGATCCACAAGGTGGGTCTTATTACACTCATCCGCACCGGGGAACGGTTCGGCCCGAGCTGGCCCAAGTGCTTCCCACTCTATTGGTCAGCGTGGATGGAGTCGGGCCGTTCCTGGTGTTGAAGACGGCCAGCGGGTCGGCTGGGACCGTGACCGAGGCCCTCGATCAGGCGGGTTGGTCCGAAATCATCGGCACGATTGCCGGCGACGATACCGTACTGGTGATCACCCGAAGTCAGCGCCTGCGCCAGGCAATCGCGTCGCGCATTCAGGAGCTGCTCAAATAGGCTGTCTTGCGACGGGTCCCCTTTTTGCAACTGCCCGTACCGAGGCGATATTGACTGGTAGAAGCGAGTTGCCGCAGCCGGCGGCCTCCGTCAGCCGTGCGGGGAGCTCTACTGCTCCAGACGCCGGCGGTGGGCTGCCCCGAACAGATGCCACATGTCGAGTGCTGACATAGCACTAACGTAGATCGGCCGTCTTGCTGGTCAAACCGGAGTCGGTTACGATTCCATGGCTTCGGCGCCTCCGGGCCGGATCTGAAGGTACTCTCGTATCCCCCGTGTTTCATTGCATTTCAGGAGACGGCACAGTGCGGTGTCTGGCGTTGAACGCCTCCTTTGAGCCCTTGACAATGGTCCCGTTGCGGCGAGCCCTTCGTCTCGTAATCGAAGGGAAAGCCGAGATCGTCGAAGCGGACGCCGGTGATTTTGTCCGCAGCGAACGCCTGACGCTACCCAAACCTGCCATCATCCGACTCGTCAAGTTCGTGCATGTCCCCCGCCGCTTCCGCCGTCAAGTTACCAATACATTCCTCTTCGCTCGTGACGGCTATCGTTGCCAATATTGCCATCGCGGACAGGGGGAGCTCCGGCACCGTGAGTGCCTGACCCGGGATCACCTGATCCCGCTGTCACGGGGGGGAGACAACGAGTGGGTCAACGTGGTGACCGCGTGCAGCTCCTGCAATACGCGCAAGGGCAACCATCTGCCCCAGGAATGCGGAATGCATCCGCTGGTCTCCCCTCACGAGCCGCACTTTGTGCACCTCTCCTGGGCCGTCCGACGCCTGTCGCTGACTCAGGCCAAGTACATCAAGCTGTTCTACGGAGACGCCGCGCTGCGGGCCCTGGGCGGCACTATTTAACTTCCCTGACGTTGAACTTCTCGCTCCGTGCCTCCAGCCGCAGGCTCGGCAGGCCGGCCAGACGAAGTAGAAAACGCGTTGCCCCCCGCCCCAGAGCATCGCCGAAGTTCTTTCCACCCTGCGCCGCACGGCCCAGATCGCCCGCCAGAAATCGTTCCAACTCGTCGAGGTCGGAATCCGATAGAGTCGAGACTTGGAGTGAGGTGGCGTAGTAATAGTGCCCCTCGTCCGTGGGGCGCACATTGACCAGATAGGCAAAGGCCAGAGCCGCGCCGAGCGCGTCGAGCGTCGCGTAGCGGCGTTCCTGCCGGCGGGCGCCGGCAAACGTGAGCAAAGTGTACTGATCCAGCAAGGGCTCGTGGCGGACCAATACGTCCCATTCGGCCTGGCGGGTAAAGATGTCGAACCATCCTTCGCGTGATTGCCAGACCTCGACCCGATAGTGAAGCCGGACCGGGAGGCCGGAGCGTAGCGCGGAGAGCCAGCGGCTGTCGCCCACGAGGAGATTCTCCGACCGCACGATCGGAGCGCGCGCTCCGCTGGAGGACGAATCCGCCGCCAGAGTGACCAGCAGACGAACCGAGTGGGAGCTCTGCGCTGGCAGTCGCGATAAGGTCCCCAGCGTCAGCGCGGCAACCAGTGCGATCGCGGGGAGGTGCCTACCCGGGTAAAGACGCAATGGCACTAGAAGCGACGCTGCAGCCTGACGACGATCTTGACCGACTCATGGTTCGATACGCTCTTGGCGAGGTAGGCCGCGATCTCTCCCGCATCCAGGCCGAAGCCGAGGTCGGCGGCCCACTCCTTCAGCACGGGAATCCGGTCGGCCGGCACCTTGCCGGGCCCGTCCCCGGCCAGCCAGGCCTTTCCGAGGTCGGTAAAGAACACCAGGTCGGCTTCCTCGATGCCGAGGAACCGGCCAGTGCCCCGCCCCTCACGATCGGGCATCCGGTATCCCAGATTCACTCCGATCCGGGTCCGCACCTCCACTTGAGCCGTGATGGAACGATCGCACAGCGCCGGCATCGCGGGATCGACGAAGCCACGAGGCGCGCAGGTGTAGGCCCGGAAGTCGAATCCGGGGAGTAGATCCGGGCCGCCGAGGGAAACGCGCCGCTGGACCGGAAGCCTTCCCCCCGCCAGCCAGCCGTCGGCGCGGAGTCGGGTATTCACCTGGAGTCCCGGCGTGAGTCGGGAATAACGCCGGGCATCGATCAGGAGACGATCGGTGCCATAGCCACCGCCGGTGGGAGGATTGGGCCGGATCACCGGCGGCAACGCTATCGGAGCAATGTCGTCGCTGGTGAGGTGCTCGTAGCGCGTCCGAATCATCCACCCGGTAGTGGGCCGGTCCCGCTCGTTGCGGGTGTCATAATCGAATTGCAGGCCGGTGATGAAGAAATGGCCGTCATCGATCAGCGGGTTTCGTCTCCACCGGTCGCTATTACGAAAAAGCGACCAGGGATCCGTCGCGCGCACCGACCGCTCGGCCTCCCGGCTGAGAGAAAACTCGAAGCGGAACGCACGGCCGGGCTGGACATACGCCGTCCCGGCGACACCCTCGCGCTCGAAATAGTCCCGGTAATCACGCTGCAGGAGAAAGGCCGACCAGCCTGATTCGCTGGCGCTCAGCGGTTGATCCTCGGTTGCCTCGACCTCGCTGTAGATCCGGCCCATTAAGCCGAATTCCGTTCTTCCCTGAAACCTGAGATCCAGCCGGGCCATGTACCCGAAGTCGCTTCGGAGGTTCGCGCTCTCGCCGGCGGTCCGGAGAATGCCGCGGAGATCGAGCCTTGCCAGCCAGTGGGCGCTGGGACGGATCTCGAACAGAGGGCCGAACAGAACCGGCAGGCCTTCGATTCTGTTGTAGGTGCCGCCCGTGGACAGCGAGAGCGTGGTCCGCACCCGCCCAGCCTGAAACGTGGTCCTGGCCGTAGCAATGTCACCCAGGGCCCGCCGGCGCTCCCGTAGGGTAAGCAGACCGTCGGCCGTGCGAATGACCGGCGCGGCATCCCAGTACACCCGCTCGGGCCCCAGGTGGGCCACCTGCTCCGATCGGATAAGCCGGCCGCCGACCACCAGGATCTCCCCCTCCACGGCGGCGCCGGGGAGGAGGTACAGCGTGCCGTTGGCCACGGCGATCGGCCCTGAGACACGGCCGGCAACTCTGAGCGAGCCCCGGTAGAGCGCAAGCTTGCCCTCGAACCGGCTGCCGGCGGGGAGCGTCACATCGCCCTGCATCCGCGTCGTTGCCGAGTCGTTGTAGAAGGCGATCAGCTCGGCGACGACTTCGCTCGGCGGCCCACCCCGGACGACCGAGTCGCTGGGTGGTGCGTTCGGATCGATTACGATGATGCTGTCCTGCGCCCACAACGGGGTCACGAGTACCAGCATCAGCCCGGCAACGAGCAGTCGCATGGGGCTCTCAACTGAGGTGAGTGGACTACGACTCGACGTCCGCGCTTTTCTCCAATCCCAGCCGCCGCATCCGGCGGTAGAGATTGGCCCGGTCGGTCCGGAGGATCCGGGCCGCTTCGGCCATATTGCCTTCGGCCTGGGCCAATGCGGCGCCGATGACGCTCCGCTCGAAGTCGTCCAGGGTGTCGCTTAGGGAGCGACCCAGCTGGAATCCTGGAGGGGGAGATGATTGAGCCGGGGCATATGATCCCGGGAGTACCTGTCGGACCGCCGCGGCGTCCACTACGGGACCGCTGAGAATGCTGAGGCGTTCGATCACGTTTGCCAGCTCGCGGATGTTCCCGGGCCAGGAATACGAGGTGAGCGCCTCGAGGGCCGCATCGTTAAAGCTGATTGGATGGCGGGGCCGCAGCCTCTCGGCGAGGTGCGTCACCAGGGCCGGGAGGTCCTCGAGTCGTTGCCTCAGCGGTGGGAGGTGAATGGGAAATACATTGAGACGAAAGAACAGGTCCTCCCGAAACCCTCCGTTGCTCACCGCATCGTCCAGCTGGCGGTTCGTCGCCGCCACGACACGGGCATCGATCCGGGTCACGGTCTCGGCGCCGATACGTTGAAGCTCACCGGTCTCCAGAGTGCGAAGCAGCTTGGCTTGGGCCTCGTGACTCAGGTCCCCCACTTCGTCCAGAAAAAGGGTGCCCTCGTGCGCGAGCTCGAACCGTCCGATCCGCCGCTCGGTGGCGCCGGTAAAGGCGCCTCGTTCGTGGCCGAACATCTCGGACTCGACCAGATCCCGTGGGATGGCCGCACAGTTTACGGTAACGAACGGCCGCCCCTTGCGGCCGCCGGCATCGTGAATGGCGGCCGCCACCAGCTCCTTACCGGTGCCGGACTCACCGGTGATCAGCACTCGCGCCTCG
>JBJMPK010000002.1:0-6686 GCA_045803245.1 Gemmatimonadales bacterium | reverse complement strand
CGCCGTCACACCACTCGGCCAGTGTGTTGGCGATCCGGCCGGTCTCGTCGGGCAGCAGGGCCCGCTCGGAAAGATTGTAGCCGCGCTCCCGGCCCCAGCTCGCGATGAGGTCGCCCGAGGAGTCGGCCCGCTCGCCTTTGCTGCCGGCGTCGGAGATGGTGAGGATGGCTAGGCGGATGGTCATGGCCGTGGCTCCGCAGCCAGACGGGCCAGGGCCTCATGGGACTCCACTACGTAGGGCTGGAGCTCGGGGTCGGCATTGCGCCACACATCGGACACGTATCGGTAGCCATTCAAAGCCAGCTGACGCTCTCCCAGTCGCTCGGCCGATCGAGCCTGCTCCAGCCGGGCAAGGACCAGTCTTATTGAAGGAAAGAAGTTCCACGGCCACTGGGTCTCAACAATCTTACGGTCCTCCCGCCGAGCGGCCTGCAGAAGCACGCGCGTGAGTCCATCGAAATCGCAGCCGGCGCACACCGAGTCGGGGAGGGCTTCAAACCTGGCGAGCGCGGCGGCACTGTCGCGGCGAATAAGCATCAGGTAGGCCGATGCAACGGCGGTCCCATACCGTGCATCTTCCTGCCTGCTGGCATCGGTACCGGATCGAGCCAGGGAATCGGCGAGGTCCCCGAATCGCTTGACGGCACCGGAGTCGAGCCCGGTGGTCCACCAGATCAGGCCCGCCTGCGCCGCATCCAAGTCGCCGGCTCGCAGGCGCCCGAGGAAGTACGGTCCGGCGCGCTGCCGCGTCTGGGGTAGCAGAACCGATAGCTCCGCCATGCGAGTATGAGCCGCCCAACTGTCGGCTCTCCACCGACCAGCCGCTTCGCGCAGGTGACCCCGATACATGAGTGAGAGAAGTAGTATTCCTCTGCGGAACCCGGCCGGGAGCCATGGCGCCGAGCTATCGGGGCTGGCGGCGAACGTGCGTGCCACCCGCACCGCCACTTCACCCGAGTCCGCAGCAGCCATGAAAGGGAACCAGGCCTTCAGAAGTACGTTGGCCGACGCCCGTTCCAGTTTCCGTCTAACCTCGACGTCATGGGCTCCGGAGGGCTCGCTCAGTTGCAGTGCTAATCGGATTCCTTCCGCCGTAACATCCTCGGGTGCACGCCGGAGGTACTCGCGCGCATAGATCTCTGCCTTTTCCAGTCCCGCGAGGTGCGACGCCAACTCGATCGCGTGGATGTAAGCCGGAGCATATGCGGAGTCGAGTGAGATGGCTCGGTCGAATGCGGCGAGCCCCTCAGCCATCGAGGCGCCCCGGCGGATACCGGTATGTACGTAGACTTCACCCAGGGTATGCCAGGCATCGGCGTCGTCCGGGTACCTGCGAACGGCTGCGCGGGCAGTTCCGAAAAGCCTCTGGTATTCACTTAACGACTGGCCCACGAGCTCACTCCTCGCCATGATGGAATCCATGGTGACGAGAAGGCTATCGCGAAGGGCGAGTCCCCGATTGAGCTCGCCCGCTCGCAGGAACAGCGCGATCGACAGAGAGTCGAAACCGATCCGTTGCCATCCGAGCACCCGCGCCAGTCGCCAATGGGCCAAAGCGAAGGAGCTGTCGAGCGCGACGGCTCTCTCGTAAGAAACCAGTGCCGAGTCCCAGGCGGTGCGGCGAAACCATTGCTCTCCCTGGAGGAAGGCTTTCATCGCCGGCAGTGAGCCGGAGCCCAGGGAGGCCACCCGGGTTACCTCGATCCGGCGGTGGCTGCCCAGCTCGGAGAGAAGTCGTACGGTGAGCGAATCGGTCAGGCGGTCGAGCCGGCTGGTGGCGTCACGCAGCTCGAAGTTCGCCAGGGTCTTCGTCCCCGCGGCATCGAGGAGTGTGGCGCGCAACCGCACCGAGTCACCACCGGCGGGAACCAGGCTTCCGAACACGGCCAGGCCGGCGCCGGTGCGCCGGGCCAGCTCGGCGCCCGACACCTGATCGGCCCGGCCGCTCCAGCGCCGGATGGCGGTCGTCGGCGGCACCGTCCTTAGAGGTCCGGCCCCGTCGAGGTTCCGCGCCAGCAGATCCACCAACCCCTCGCGCCAGAGCTCCAGTCGGGGGTCGAGCACGTCGAAGGGTGCCACGGCGAGCAGGTTGGCGTTGAGCGCGCCGGGCGTGTCGCGGGAACGCCAGAGGAGCCCGGCTGCCGCGAGTGCCAGTCCGGCTACGATCGCCACCAATGCGGCCTGCCGGCTGACTCTCCGTTCGCGCGGCATTCGCTGATCCCCAGCCAGCGCTGCGGCGAACTCCGCCGCGGTGGCAAACCGGGCCGCCGGAACCGGAGAAAGCGCCCGCTGAATGGCGTGGTCCAGGGCCGGCGATACATCCGGGCGGGTGGCACGCACCGACGGAGCGGGTCCGGCGAAGCGCTTGGCGATGATCGCCTGCGGCGTCGGCCCGGTGAACGGCGGTTCGCCGGCGAGGCTCTCGTACACCACGCAGCCGAGCGCGTAGACGTCGGAGCGGGCGTCCACTGGGCCGGCGCTGGCCTGCTCCGGGCTCATGTAAGCCGGTGTGCCGACCGCCAGGCCGGTGCCGGTGAGGGCCTCACCTGCCGCGGCCTCCACCGCGCGGGCGACCCCAAAGTCCGCCACGCGGGCGTGGGAGTCGGACAAGAGAATGTTCTCGGGCTTGATATCCCGGTGAACGACGTTGTGCCGGTGGGCGTAGTCGAGTGCGTCCGCCACCTCGCCGGCGATTTTGAGGGCCACGCCGACGGGGAGTTGGGTCTCTCGCCGGAGCCGGTCGCGCAAAGTCTCCCCATCCACATAGGGCATGGTATACCAGACCAGACCAGGCCCCTCGCCGGAAGCCAGAACAGGTACAATGTGGGGATGATCGAGACCGGCGGTGAGATGGATCTCTCGCAGAAAACGTTCAGTCCCTAGACTCGCCGCGAGCTCGGGATGAAGGACCTTCACCGCAACCAGGCGCTCGCGCTTGAGGTCGCGCGCGAGATACACGGTGGCCATCCCACCGCGTCCTAGCTCACGTTCGAGCCGGTACGCGTCTCCGAGGGCAAGCTGGAGCCGAGTCTGGAGATCGGAGGACACGACGACCTGGGGGTGAGAGTTCAGGAACAATACGCCTGGGGTACCAGGGGAGCCAGGGTTCAGCGCTGGCCGGAGTTGCGCTCTTTCTCTTCCGGACCCGCGCCGTACCTTACCTAAATGCAGCGTTTCCTTCCGGCCTTCGCTCTCATCTCCTTTGCATCCTGCGGGGGAGACGGAGCCGGCGTCGCGCCACTCGAAGCAGGTACGCTCGAGATCACGACGGTCACCAGCGGGCCCGAGCCGGACCCCGACGGCTACGGGATCGAGGTCGACGGAACGGTTCGAACCGCCATCGAAGCCAATGCCACGCTCGGTCTCGGGCAAGTGACACCCGGTATCCATGCCATCCAACTCTCCGGTCTGGCCCCCAACTGCACTGTGGCGCAGGCGAACCCCCGCAGCGTGACCCTCGCGCCGGGAGAGACCACGCCGGTCAGATTCAGCGTGACCTGCCACGGAACCGTCGGAGCACTCCAGGTCACCACATCGACCACCGGATCCACCCTCGACCCGGACGGCTACATTCTCGCGCTCAATGGAAAAGATCGGTTGCGGATCGGGGTCAACGAAGTCGCCGTATTCTCCCGGATACTGCCAGGGGGCTACACGGTTCTGCTCCGCGACCTGGCCCCCAACTGCGAAATGTCCGAGGAGAGCGCGCGGTCGGCGGAGGTGATCGCGGGGGCCACCGCGACCATCACATTGACCATCGGCTGTAGCTAGCGACGGCTGGGATCAGGGCGGCAGCCCGATGCGCGCCACTATTCGCGCGAAGCGCGGATCTCCCCGCAATGATTCCCACGCGGGGTCGACCTTGATCCACTCCAGGGTGCCGTCGCGATCCGCTATCGCCTTGTCCAGCTCGCCAAAGGCCGGCTCCCGGTCTCCCAATCTGGCATAGAATCTGGCGCGCTGGACATGCGGCAGGCCAGGCGCCTTCCCCACCCGGCCCAGTGCCGCTGCTCGTGCCGCCGGACTCCGTCGGGCCAACACCACCGCGCGGGCCAGCGCCGTAGTGTCGTGCCTGGCATCCAACAGCGCGAGCGCCTCCTCCGTCCGTCCGGTCTGGATATAGATATCCATCAAGGAGAACCAGGGGGCACCGAGCGCCGAGTCTCGCTCGATGGCGGCGCGAAACACCGGGATCGCCTCGTCGATGCGCCCGGAAAACCAGAGCGCCACTCCCAGGCAGTTCTGAGTCGCCCGGGAGAGCGGATCGAGCTGCACCGCGATCCGGGCCTCCGCGAGGGCCTCGGGCAAACGTCCCAGGTCCAGCAGATGTTCGCCCAGCCACTGGTGGGCGGTGGCGTAGTTGGGATCGAGCGCGATCGCCCGCCGGATCTCCCGCTCCGAGCCGGCCCAGTCCCAGTAGCCGTATCGCAGAATCTGATTCAGCGCCGCGTGGGGCTCCGCCAGCGTGGAATCGAGCGCGATGGCCTTGAGCGCGGCCGCCTTGGCCCGGGCATACGCCGTGTCCCGCGGCAGACCGGGAACCCGATAGTAATGGAAGAGGGCGTAGGCCTCCGCCAACCCGGCCCAGGCCCGGGCAAAGCCCGGGTCCCGAGCGATGGCCTGCTGGAAATAGTCGGCCGCTCGTTCCATGCTCCCCGGCGCCCGCCGATTCCACTCGGCCCGTCCCAAGCTGTAGAGCCGGAAGGCCTCGAGGTCATCGGTCGATCCGGTGCGCACCGCCCGCTGCTCGCTGCTCTCCAGCTTTCCCTGAAGCGCGACCGCCACCCGCTCGGCGACGTCCGATTGCAGCCGGAACACATCGCCGGTGGCGCCGTCGTAGGGCTCCCCCCAGACATGAGTGCCGTCCGCCACCCGGATCAGCTCGGGCGTGATCCGGAGCTGCCTCTGTCCGCCCGGCCCGGCGGCGGAGCGCACCGTGCCGTCGAGCACGTACTCGACGCCGAGCGTGCGGCCGAACTGCGGAGCCGTCTGGCGCGACCGGGGGTACTCGAGTGCGCTGCTTCGGGCGATGAGGCTGAGACCCGGCACCCGCGCCAGCCGGGTGGTGATCTCCTCGCTGATCCCCGCGGCGAAGGCGCGGTCGCTCGCGTCACCCAGGCTCTGGAAGGGGAGTACGACGACCCGCTTGGAAACGGTGTCCGGGTCGATGTCACGTCCGCCGTGGGAGCGGAGCCAGCCGAACAGCACGCCCAGTCCAAGGAGAAATCCCAGACCCAGCGCCACCGCGAGCGGAGCGCGGGGGCGGTGCTCGGCCGCGGGCCGGGCCGGAGCCGCGGAGCCCGTTGGGGCGGTGTTCGCCTGGGCCAGGGCCCGGGAGAATTCGGCCGCCGTGGCAAAGCGATCGGCGGGGACCGGGGCCAGCGCGCGCTGCACCGCGTGGTCCACCGGCTCCGACACTGTGGGACGGGTGATCCGGATAGAGGAGACTGGTTGAGTGAGGCGCTTGGCGGCGATTGCCTGCGGCGTCGGGCCGGTGTAGGGCGGCTCGCCCGCGAGCATCTCGTAGAGCACCACGCCAAGGCTGTAGATATCGGTGTGTCCGTCCAGCATGCGCTCGCCCGTGGCCTGCTCCGGGCTCATGTACGTCGGAGTTCCCACGACGAGACCAGTCTCCGTGAGCCGCTCCTCCGGCTCGCCGGCTCCCAACGCCCGGGAGATTCCGAAGTCGACCACCAGGGCGTGGCCTTCGCTCAGCAGGATGTTCTCGGGCTTGATATCGCGGTGGACCAGTCCGTGGCGGTGGGCGTAGTCCAGAGCCTCCGCGGCCTCGCGGGCAATTCGAATGGCGTCGTCCACCGGGAGCTGCCGTTCGCGCCGGAGCCGGTCGCGGAGGCTCTCGCCCTCGACATAGGGCATGGTAAACCAGAACCGGCCGGCCGCTTCGCCGGAATCGTAGACCGAGAGGATGTTGGGGTGCTGCAGGCGGGCGGCGGACTTGATCTCGCGCAGGAAGCGGTCGGCGCCCAGCGCCCGGGCCAGCTCGGGATGGAGGACCTTCAGCGCGACCGGCCGCTCGTGCCGGAGATCGTGGGCCAGATAGACGGTCGCCATGCCGCCGCGGCCGAGCTCGCGCTCGAGCCGGTAGCGGCCCTGAAGAGCTTGGGCCAATGCGGAAGGCACAGCCATCTAATGGCTCGGGTAGGCGATCCTCGAATCTGGCGCCGTCCGGCCTGGGTTGCCAGCCGAACGCATCCTGAACAACCAGGCACGTAACTGAAAAGCACACCACAGAGGCACAGAGGCCACAGAGGGATCACTGACCATTCAAGATCCCCAGTCGCGGAATCCGCTTTGCAAATGCTTGATCACGCGATTGGGGATCTCCGCGTGCGAGTCCATCCCTCTGTGTCCTCCGTGCCTCTGTGGTGTGAATTTGCCGATCGATGGGGAAGGCGTGCCCCTGGGATGGTGTTTCACCTCACCGCGAACCGCTTAGCCCGACTTAGACATTGGAGCATCTCCGAACCGTACGTCCCGTTCCCGGAGGCGGCCATGACCTGGGGTAAGGGAAGAGCAACCACACATCCCGCTTTCCTTTCAATACTCCTGCTGGCCTCAGCCGTTACCGTGGCCGATGCTCAGCTCATGCATCCCAATCCGGCGCTGTCCCAGACCAGGCAGGGTTTCTGGGCCAGCGGCGGCCTGGGATACGGGTCGGCCAGCTG
>JBJMPK010000035.1:0-9339 GCA_045803245.1 Gemmatimonadales bacterium | reverse complement strand
TCACCTTTTTCGCGACGGCCGGGACCATCCATAACGCCGGCGGAACCCCGGTTTTCGTCGAGATCGATCCAGCCACCTTCAATATTTCCCCCCCTGCCATCGAGGCCGCGATTACCCCGAAGACCCGGGCGCTGGTCGTGGTCCATCTGTTTGGCCAGATGGCGGCTATGGAGGAGATTACAGCGATCGGGCGGCGGCACGGACTTCCGGTTATCGAGGACGGCGCCCAGTCGATCGGAGCCCGGAGGAAGATCGACGGGACCTGGCGCATGTCGGGCGAGCTGGGAACGGTGGGAACCCTATCCTTCTTTCCCACCAAGAACCTCGGGGCGTGGGGCGATGCGGGGCTGATCGTGACCCAGGACGACGCACTGGCGGAGAGGTTGCGCCGGCTCCGGCTACACGGGGGGTCGAAGCAGTACTTTCACGAGGAGGTTGGCACCAACAGCCGGCTGGATACCCTGCAAGCGGCCGTTCTGCTGGCCAAGCTGCCCTATCTGAAGGGCTGGACCGAGGCCCGGCAGCGCAACGCGGCCCGGTACACCGCCGCATTCACTGGGCACCCGGCAGTGTGTCCTCCACGCCACGATCCGGCCAATGATCACATCTATCATCAATACACCCTCCGGGTGCCGCAACGTGATGAGCTACAGGCTCATCTAAAGGCTTATGGAATTGGCCACGCCGTCTATTATCCTCTGGCACTCCACCTGCAGCCGTGTTTCGCCTATCTGGGGTACCGGCGTGGAAGCCTTCCGGCAACCGAAGCCGCTATGGACTCGGTCATATCCCTTCCGATCTATCCCGAGCTGACCCGAGACCAACAGGACACGGTCATCGAGACCGTGACGTCCTTTTACGCCTGAGCCCGAGCGCATGAGCATCGCCCAGGACCTGATCGCCAAGGCAGAACGCCGGCAGATCCTTTTTGGCATCGTCGGGCTGGGTTACGTGGGCCTGCCGCTGGCGGTTGAGCTGGCCCAGGCCGGTTATCGGGTGCTCGGATTCGACGTCAACCCTGATGTGGTGGACGGGGTGAACGCGGGCCGATCCCACGTCAAGGACGTATCGGATGCCCAGCTCCGGAAGCAGTGCGAACGGCTCAGCGCAACCACCGACATGTCCCGGCTGTCAGAGCCGGATGCGATCTCGATCTGCGTTCCCACCCCGCTGTCGAAGTTCAAGGACCCCGACGTCAGCTTCATCGTGGCGGCCACCGAAGCGGTGAAGAAGCGGCTCCGCCGGGGCCAGGCAATCGTACTCGAAAGCACGACGTACCCCGGCACGACGCGGGAGATAATGCTGCCGGCACTCCAGAGCACCGGCCTCAAGGTGGGCCAGGACTTCTTCCTGGCCTTCAGCCCCGAGCGGGTGGATCCCGGTAACCCTCGCTACGGGACCAGGAATACGCCCAAAGTGGTGGGCGGAATCACCGACGACTGCCGCCGGGTGGCTGTGGCCCTCTACCAGCCGGCGATCGATACCCTGGTGCCGGTCTCGACCACCGAGGCGGCCGAACTGGTCAAGCTGCTGGAAAACACCTTCCGCAGCGTCAATATCGGTCTGGCGAACGAGATGGCCATCGTGTGCGACAAGCTCGGTGTCGACGTGTGGGAAGTCATCGATGCCGCGGCCACGAAGCCGTTCGGATTCATGAAGTTTCTTCCCGGTCCCGGCCTCGGGGGCCACTGCATCCCGATCGATCCCCACTACCTCGCCTGGAAAATGCGCGGGCTCAATTACAAAACCCGCTTCATCGATCTGGCGGGCGAGCTCAATACCGAGATGCCCATGTTCTGGGTCCGGAAGCTGGCCGAGGCGCTGAACGGCCAGGGGAAGGCCGTCCGGGGCGCGTCGGTGCTGGTGCTGGGAGTGGCGTACAAGCGGGATATCGACGACATCCGGGAGAGCCCGGCGCTCGACATCATCCGCTTGCTCGAGGGGCAGGGAGCCCGGGTCACCTATTTCGATCCCCACGTGCCGCGCTTCCGTGAGGACGGCCAGGAATTCAGGTCGGTCCAGCTGACCCCCGAAATGGTGGCCGCAGTGGACTGCGTCATGATCGTCACCGACCATACAGCAGTGGACTACTCGATGATCAAGAGCCAAGCCAAGCTGATCGTTGATACCCGAAACGCCGTCCGGAGAGGGGCCTGATATGCACGTAGCTGTCATCGGCAGCGGCTATGTGGGGCTGGTGGCAGGGGCGTGCCTTGCCGAGACCGGAAACGACGTAGCCTGCGTCGATGTGGATGCTGAAAAGATCGCGCGGCTCCAGAGGAACGAGATCCCGATTTATGAGCCGGGCCTCGAGCCTATGGTCCGGCGCAACCAGGAGGAGGGACGGCTCACCTTCACCACCGACATCGCCACGGCGGTCCGGAGCGCCCGGGTCATTCTCATCGCCGTAGGCACGCCGCCCGGAGAGGACGGCTCGGCCGACCTGAAGCACGTCCTGGGTGTGGCCCGCGAGATCGGCCGTCACATGAATGGGCCCAAGATCGTGGTGACCAAATCCACGGTGCCGGTCGGCACCGCGGAAAGGGTCCGGGCCGAGGTACGGTCGCAAACCGACATCCCCTTTGCCGTCTGCTCCAACCCGGAGTTCCTCAAGGAAGGCGCGGCCATCGAAGATTTCATGAAGCCGGACCGGGTGGTCATCGGAGTGGATAACGACGAGGCGAAGGACATCATGGGTGAGCTGTACGCGCCGTTCACCCGCCAGGGCGGCAACCGGATCCTCTTCATGGATGTCGCCTCAGCCGAGGTGACCAAGTACGCGGCCAACGCCATGCTGGCCACTCGGATTTCCTTCATGAATCAGATGGCGTTGTTCTGCGAGCTGGTGGGGGCGGATGTAAACCAGGTTCGCATGGGCATCGGTTCCGATCAGCGCATCGGCCGCGCGTTCTTGTATCCCGGACCAGGCTACGGCGGCTCCTGTTTCCCCAAGGATGTCAAGGCGTTGATCCGCACCTCGGACGAGTTGGGACTCTCGCTCGACGTGCTCAAGGCCGTGGAACATGTGAACGAGTGCCAGAAGAGAGTGGTGCTGCAGAAGACCCTCCGGTATCTGGGCCAGGATCTGAGGGGAAGGATCGTCGGCATCTGGGGTCTCGCCTTCAAGGCCGAAACCGACGATATGCGGGAGAGCCCGACCATTCCGTTGATCGAAGGGCTACTTGCGGCCGGCGCCCGGGTGCAGACCCACGATCCCAAGGCCACTGACACGGCCCGCACGATCTTTGGCGACCGGGTGATGTACGCCGCGGACCCCTACAGCGCTGCCCATGGCGCCGACGCGCTCATGGTCATGACCGAGTGGCTGGTCTATCGCAACCCGGACTTCGAGCGGGTACGCAAGCTGGTCCGGAGACCGCTGCTCATCGACGGCCGCAACCTCTACGATCCCGACCGCATGGCCACGCTCGGGTTCGAATATCACGGGATCGGCCGGGGTCATAGGTGACCCGGGTCCTGGTCACCGGCGCGGCTGGATTTATTGGCTCGCACCTGGTCGAGGCACTCGCGAGCCGGGGTGATGAAGTAGTGGGGATAGATAACTTCGACCCCTTCTATCCCCGGGAGATGAAGCAACGGAATCTGGCGGACGTGGGCAAGAGACCGGGGTTTTCCTTTCGGGAACAGGATATCCTGGATGTCGCCGCGATACGGGAGTGCCTCACTCCCGACACTGTTCTCGTCCACCTCGCCGCCAAGGCCGGTGTGCGCCCCTCCCTGCTCGACCCGGTCGGATATGCTCGGGCGAATGTGACCGGAACGGCCGCGGTTCTGGATGCCGCGCGCCAGGCGGGCGTGTCGCGCATCGTCTTTGGGTCGTCGTCTTCGGTTTATGGTGACAGCACGCCGGCACCGTTTCGGGAGGACGCCGTGGCCCTTCAACCCATCTCGCCCTACGCGGCGACGAAGCGTGCGGGGGAGCTGCTCCTGAGCTCGGTCACTCCGATCTATGGGTTTCGGGCCGCGTCGCTTCGATTCTTCACGGTGTACGGTCCGAGGCAGCGACCCGATCTGGCCATCCACGCATTCACCCGAAAAATGGTCGAGGGTCGTACCCTGACGCTCTTCGGCGATGGCACGCAGGCTCGCGATTACACCTACTGCAGCGACATTATCGCGGGTGTGCTGGCCGCGATCGGATGGACGGCCAACGCTGCCGTAGGCGTCGAGACTTTCAACCTTGGCGGCAATCGCGCCATCGCGACCCAAGACATGGTGGCCGAGATCGCGGGCGCGCTGGGAGTGGAGCCCAAAATCGAGTGGGGGCCGATGCAACCCGGTGACGTGCAGCGGACCGCCGCCGATCTCACCAAGTCCGCCGCCGTGCTGGGCTATACACCCAAGACTCCGTTCCGGGAGGGTGTCCGCCGCTTTGTCCAATGGTATCGGGAGGCATATGGCCGGGCAGACTGAGCTCCTGCTGGCGCGCGCCAGGGAGCGATTCACGGTGCAGGACTACTATGGAGCCGTTCACCTGCTCGAATCGGTGGTGGACTCCGGACGCGCCTTTGCCGACGTACACCACCTCCTGGGGGTCTCCCTCTCGCTGCTGGGCCAGCCTCAGCGGGCACTGCAAGAGCTCGACCGGGCTCTGGAGCTGAACCCGAATTATGTGGAGGCTCTGATTCACCGAGGCCTGGTACTGAACGAGCTTGGCCGGACCGACGAGGCCGAAGAAGCGTTCACTCGCGCCTCGTCCAGCCTCAGCGAGCCCGCCGGAGGGATTCCGGCGCCCGCCGCCGCCCAGTTGGCCAACCGGCACGCGGATCTGGCCGATACCTATGCCGGTGCGGGAGCGCTCGGGCAAGCCATCGAGCAGTACCACCAAGCGCTGGCGTTGAGACCCGAATTCCACGACCTGCGCTACCGTATGGCGCGACTGCTGCTCGAGGCCGGCCGCCCACTGGAGGCGCGCGAGGCTCTGGACGAGGTGCTGCAGGCCCGCCCGTCATTCATCGATGCCGAAGCCGCTCTCGGGCTGGCGCATTATTTGTCCGGCGACGCGGGAGGTGCCCGCGAGATCTGGCAGGCATGTTTGGCCCGGCGGCCGGAGAATGCCCGGGTCGAGGCCTACCTTGGTATGCTCACCCGGGCTGGTCAGTGATTCTTCGCAGGCTCACTGGAGTAGGGCTGTCGTTTACCGTCGTGGCATCCGCCTGCGGAGGCGTGAGCGACCACGAAAGGCGGGGTGACGAGGCCTATGGCGCGGGCCGGTTCGGCCTGGCCCTGAGCGAGTATCGCGCTGCGCTCAAGAGCTCGCCCGACTCTCGTGTCTGGGCGAAGACCGGGGCGGCGGCCCTCCATACCGGAGACCTGGATGTGGCTTCCGACGCATACCTGCGTCTGGCCGCCGAAGACCCCACCCGCGCGGAAGAGGCGGGAGAGGGGCTCGAGTTGGTAGCGCGTGCCGCTGAGCGGGCGGGCGACGCCAAGCGACTCGAGTCCGCGGTCATCGGCCTGGGAGCTATCGCGCCGGACCGTTCGATCGGACGCTACGCGCTCACTCTGATTCGAAGGCCTGGCGCCCAAGCGAACGATCTCGTCGCCGTCCTGCCTGGTGCCATTGCCGCTGCTCCCGATGCCGAAACGGCGGACTCGCTGCTGGCGGTATACGCCGTGGCTCTTCGGGAGACCAGCAACTGCGACCAGGCGCTCCCACTGTTCCAGGCGGCACTCCGAAGAAGCCGGGTTCTCCAGCTGCGCTCCCGCGCGGAGGAGGGGGTGGCGGCGTGCTCTCTGGCCTTGGGCATCCGGGCGGAAGCCGGTGGCAACCCTCAGGATGCCGCCCTCTGGTATGCCGCGGCGATTCGGGTCGATTCGAGCACCATGGTGGGCCGCCGCGCTCTGGTGGGCTACGGCGATGCCCGGCTCAAGCTGGGGGACACGATCGCGGGTGCGCTGGCCTATGAGGCGGTAGCATCCGATCGAGTCCAGAGCGATTCAATCAGCCAGATGGCCGAAGACCGTCTCGCCGGACTTCGAGCTTACCCCTCTCACCGTGACACGCTTCGCTAAGGCGCTCGATGACTCGTCGTGTAGTATTGGGACTGGTAATGCTGGCCGCGTGCGGCGGTGGACGTTCGGAAAGAGCGCCGGCGGTGTCGCCCACGCCCGTCTCCGCCTCGTCAGCCACCATCGACAAGCTCTGGCGGCAGGTCGAATCGGCGGTAAGGCATGGCAAGTGGAGTGACGCGGCAAAGCTGATCGACCGGGTGCTGCTCGAGTTCTCGCCCGGCGATCCCCGCATCGCCCGGGCGCATTACTACCTGGCGGAGGCTTACTACGCGCAGGGGAGACATCTCGAGGCGGCGAGGGAGTTCCGTAAAGCCTCCGACGAGACGCCCAACGATCCTATCGCTCCTGAGGCCCTCCTCCGCCTGGGGGATGTCTACTCCGATCTGTGGCGCCGGCCCGAGCTGGATCCAACCTATGGCCAGACCGCACTGGCCACATATCAGGAGTTGTTGAACCGCTATCCCGGGACGCGGGCAGCTGACCGAGCCCAGCTGCGGATAACGGAGCTCAACGAACGGTTCGCCTACAAAGCTTACAAGTCAGCCGTGTTCTACTTTCGGCTCAAAGCATACGACTCGGCGATTCTCTATCTCAAGGACCTCGTCGCCACATATCCCAAGGCCAGCGTGGTCCCGGATGCGCTGGTGAAGCTGGTGCAAGCCTACAAGACCCTGGGATACCGGGAAGACGTGCAAGAGACCTGCGGCTACATCCGTCGCTTCCATCCTCGGGCACCCGGAGCGCGCGAAGTCTGTCCGGCCGAGCCTGCCGGGGCCTGAGCGCCGGATGATCGGCCTCTTCGGCGGCTCGTTCGACCCGGTGCATCATGGTCATCTTATCGTAGCCCAGGTCGCACGAGAGCAGCTTGGACTCGACGTCATCCGGTTCGTCCCAGCCAGAGAGCAACCCTTCAAACGGGGCCGTCACCACACCTCGGCCGAGCACCGGGCGGCCATGCTCTCCCTGGCCCTTGCGGGGACGAGCGGGTTTGCCGTCGAAACGGCCGAGCTGAGCCGGCCGGGGCCTTCCTACACCATCGATACCCTACGAGATCTCCACCAGCGTGACCCCGGGGCCAATCTCGTGTTGCTGCTCGGCGCCGACGCTGCGGCCGAGCTGCCGGCCTGGCACGAGACTGAGCGGATCCGCGATTTGGCCCGGGTGGTGGTTTTTGCGCGGCCCGGCGCCGCCATCCCCGATATCCCCGGGATATCTACCACCATCGAGGTCCCCGCGATCGACATTTCCGCCACCGGTATTCGGGAGCGGGTCCGCCGGGGCCAGTCGGTGAAGTACTGGGTTCCTGACTCGGTCGCGGAGTACATCTCGGCACACCGATTATATTTGGACCCAGAATGATAAAAACGTTAATGACATCGGTCTTCGGCACCCGATTCGACCGAGAGCGGAAGCGCATTCAGCCGATCGTGGATCAGATCCATGACCACGAGAAGCGTCTCAAGGATCTGAGCGAGAGCGATCTGAAGGCGCAGACTGCCCGGTTTCGGGAGCGTCTGACCGAACGGATCGGAGCGCTCAAGGAGGAGCTCGAGCAGGTCCGGGAAGCCAAGCACGGCTGCGCCGATCCGGTCGAGCGGGACGCACTCGAGGGCCGCTTCCATGAGTTGGAGCGGCGGTATAAGAAGGAGCTCGCCGCCGGCCTGGACGATCTGTTGCCCGAGGCCTTCGCCACCGTTCGGGAAGCCTGCCGCCGTCTGCTCGGCACCACGGTGGAGGTCACCGGCCACGATCTGGTGTGGGACATGGTGCCCTACGACGTGCAGCTTATCGGAGCGGTCGTGCTGCACCAGGGAAGAATCGCCGAGATGGCCACCGGCGAGGGCAAGACGCTGGTTGCCACCTTGCCGCTTTACCTCAACGCGCTCACCGGCCGAGGCGCGCATCTCGTCACCGTCAACAACTACCTGGCCCGCCGGGATTCCCAGTGGATGGGCCACGTATATCAGTATCTCGGCCTGACGGTCGGCTGCCTGGACGACACCGAGCCGTCGTCACCGGAGCGCCGGGCCGCCTACCTCGCCGACATCACCTACGGCACCAACAACGAGTTCGGCTTCGATTATCTGCGCGACAACATGGTGTTCTCCCTGGATCAGCGGGTCCAGCGGGAGCACGCGTACGCCATTATCGACGAGGTCGACTCGATTCTTATCGACGAGGCCCGGACACCGCTCATCATCTCAGGTCCAGTCGGCAACGAGAGCGATGAGAAGTACGCCCAGTTCGACCGGCAGGTGTCCGAGCTGGTGCGGAAGCAGACGGGCGTGGTGAACACGCTGCTGGCTGAAGCCGAGCGGATGCTGGAGGATCCTAAGACTCGGAACGATGCCGCACTCAAGTTGTATCAGGCCCAGCTCGGCATGCCCAAGAACAAGCGGCTGCTGAAGATGTTGAACGAGACCGGGATCAAACAGATGGTGCAGCGGATGGAGCTGGACGCCATCGGCGATCGCAAGCTGCCGATGAAGCAGCAGCGGATGCGGGATCTCGAGGAGACGCTGTACTTCGTGCTGGACGAGAAGGGTCACTCGGTGCATCTCACCGATCGTGGGGCCGAGGCCATGTCGCCCAACGAGCCGGGGTTGTTCCTGGTGCCGGACATTTCGGAAGAGATCCATCAGATCGACAAGGACCCCGAGCTCACCCCGCACGACCGGATCGAGCGGCGGCAGCAGGTCGAATCCGATTACGCCATCAAGAGCGAGAAGCTGCACATCATCCACAAGCTGCTTCAAGCTCACGTGCTGTACGAGAAGGAAGTGGACTACCTGGTGCAGGACGGCCAGGTGGTGATCGTGGACGAGTTTACCGGGCGGGTGATGACGGGGCGGCGCTGGGCCGACGGTCTTCATCAGGCGGTCGAGGCCAAGGAACGAGTCCAGGTCAAAGGCGAGACCCAGACCTTCGCCACGATCACCATCCAGAACTACTTCCGGATGTACGACAAGCTCGCCGGCATGACCGGAACCGCCGAGACCGAGGAGACCGAGTTCTACTCGATCTATGGTCTCGAGGTCAGCGTCATCCCCACCCACCGGCCGATCACGCGCATCGACCAGGCCGACCGGATCTACAAGACCCGGAAGGAAAAGCACGATGCGATCATGGACGAGGTCGAGCGGCTGCACGGGCTGGGCTGGCCCATTCTGATCGGCACCGTGAATGTGGATGTCTCGGAGACATTGTCCCGCCAGCTCAAACGCCGGGGCCTGAAGCACGAGGTTCTCAACGCCAAGTACCACCAGCGCGAGGCGGAAATTGTAGCGGGCGCCGGTCAGAAGG
>JBJMPK010000034.1:0-38979 GCA_045803245.1 Gemmatimonadales bacterium | reverse complement strand
GTGTACTCGGGGGACGCGGAGTTCCAGGACAGCTCTGATCCAGACGGGCAGGCTCACGTTGTAGCCCCCGCCCCAGGCCCCTGAGCGTTTAGCGCGCACCCTTGTGATCCACGCCATATCGGCCGGACCCCCCGCACGGTAAGCTCCATTACCGTGCGGCTTTTACTTCGAGGCTCCGGCCCGTGCTGCAACTCTTTCGTGCTCTCGGAAACGTTGTCGCGCTACTGAGTCTCCTCCTCGCCCTGTCCCACTGCGGCGGGAGCGACCTCCTCCTGCCCACTTCCAATCCTCCCGGCGCCTTCCGCATCGAGCCTCTCGCGGGTGACAACCAGTCGGGTGTCGTCGGCGCCATGTTGTCGCTGCCGCTCGCGGTCAAAGTCACCAGCGACAGCGGGGGCCCGGTCGAAGGCGTGACCGTGAGCTGGGCGGCAGCGAACGGAGGCAGCGTCTCCGCCTCCACATCGACCACCAACGCCCAAGGCCTGGCCCAGGTGCTCCGGACGTTGGGATCCACCCCGGGAGCCTATGCCACCCAGGCCGAAGCCGCCGGCCTGAGTGGCTCGCCGGTGCTCTTTCGGGCCACCGCGTTGGCCATAGGTGAGCTGCCTCCGGTTGCCGCCGACGACGAATACGACACCAATGAAGGCCACTCCAACACCCTCAGCGTGGGACCGGGCGACGGGGTCCTCCACAACGACGTCGACCCCGAAGGCGAGGCCCTCACCGCGTCAGACGCCAGCGATCCTCCCAACGGCGTGGTGTCGCTGAACCCCGACGGATCCTTCAGCTACAACCCCGAAGTCAACTTCTTCGGAAACGACAGCTTCACGTATACCGCCCGCGATCCCCACGGAAAGTCCAGCACCGCAACGGTGACGATTCACGTTGCCCCGGTGAACGACCCACCGCTGTTCAGCGACGCGGGCAATACCCCGCCGGTAGACGAGCACGCTGGCCCGCAAACCTTCGAGAGTTGGGCCACGGAGATCAACCCGGGAGCCGAGAACGAAGCCGACCAGGTCCTCGAGTTCCAGGTGGTGAGCAACAGCAATCCGGGGCTCTTCACCTCGGACGGCCAGCCGGCGGTCACCAGGAACGACCCTCAATCCAGTGCGGGGCGGCTGACCTTCACGCCGTCCGGCGCCGAGGGGATCGCGACGATCACCGTCGTGCTCAAGGACAACGGCGGGATGGCCAGCGGAGGAGTAGATACCAGCAGCCCCCACAGCTTCGCAATCCTGATCTACTAGCCTCGACCGGCCTGTGATCCAGGCCATATCGGGCTGGCCCGCCGCACGCTAACCTATGCTCGCCTGTGACTTTAACATTTTCCTGAGGGTCCGGCACTGGTGCAACGGCTCTCTCCACTCGGTCGCCTCGGGGCGCCACTGATCGCCCTGCTGGTCCTGGCGCGTTGCGGTGGCAGCGATCTCACGCTGCCCAGCGAAACCGCGCCGGCCCAACTCGCCCTGGTAGACGGGAATAATCAGAGCGGCCCCGCGGGCCAGCCTCTGGGAAGGCCGCTGGTGGTTCAGGTAATCGATCGCCGGGGCGAGCCGGTTCGGGACCAGGTGGTGGCGTTCCAGCTCGATACCGAGGCGCCGGGCGGCGCCGTCACCCCGGACACCATAACCACGGGACCCGACGGAAAGGCTCAGGCGCTCTGGACCCTCGGCAGCCTCAGTGGCGCGCAGCGGGTGCGGGCGAACGTAGTCGGCCTGGACGGGCTTGAGGTCACCTTCGAGGCGGTGGTCGGCTCCAGCGCGGCCGCCCGGATAGAGCTGTTTGGCGGCGACGGCCAGGGTGCGCCGGTCGGCACCGCACTGGGTGATTCGTTGGTCGTCCGGGTACTCGATCAGTTCGGCAATCCGGTAGCCGGCGTGCCGGTCCAATGGCAGGCAGACCAGGGCAGCGTCGACCCTACGTCCATGAACACGGGGCCCGATGGGCATGCCGCGACCTACCGGATTCTCGGCCGCTCGATCGGTACTCAGACCACCACGGCATCGAGTGCCGGCCTGGTTGGCTCGCCCTTCATCTTCTCCAGCACGGCAGTGGCCGGTACCGCCGACCAGTTGGTCCGGGTATCCGGCAACGACCAGAACGGCAGTCCCGGCGCCGAGCTCAGCCAACCGTTGGTGGTACGCCTGGTGGACCAGGACGGCAACGGTGTTTCCGGCCGGGCGGTGACCTGGGTTGTGGGTGCGGGTGGTGGCAGCGTCAGCTCGATCAACACCACCACCGGAGCGGATGGCGAGGCCCAAACCCGTTGGACCTTAGGATCGGCCGGCGCCAATACGCTCAACGCCGTGGTGTCCGAGGTTGGGGTGGTCACCTTCAGCGCCACGGCAGCAGGTGGTGGCGGAGGTGGCGGTGGCGGCGGGCCCCTACCGGCCCGGCTGCAGTTCCGGGTACAGCCCTCGGACACCCGGGAGGATCAAAAGATCGAGCCTGCCGTCGAGGTTGCCGTGCTGGATGCGGCCGGGGATCGCTTCACCGGCCGGGACATCGAGATTAAGCTTGAGATGGCCGGGAGCGGCAATGGCGAGCTCCACGGCGACCCTACCAGGAAAACCAAGTCCGGGGTTGCAACCTTCTCCGATCTCCGGGTAAACCGGCCGGGAGAATATGAGCTTCATGCCTCCGCCGATGGATTGGCTACCGTGGTCAGCACATCCTTCCAAATCCGGGACCGCCATGAGGGCGGCGACGGGCACGGCGACGGGCACGGCGGCGATTAGGCGGCTGGTACTCTTTGCCGCCCTGGGCAGCTGGCTCCAGGCCTGTGGCGGCGACAATCTCCTCCTCCCCAGTGCTGGACAACCCTCGAAAATTGCCATCATCGACGGCGACCATCAGAGCGGTACCGTCGGGCAAATGCTCGAACACCCGGTCGTGGTGGAAGTAACCGATCCCGAGAGCCGGCCGGTGGAAAATGTCGAAGTGGCTTTCGTCGCTCCCGCAGGGGCGGAGCTCTCCCCCAACGATACCGTCTTCACCGGCCCCGACGGACGCGCGACGGTCCGCTATAAGCTGGGCACCGCCGCGGGCGATCAAGTCGTCGAGGCCCGAGCCAAGCCGGTTCTCCCGACCTCACAGCTGCGCACCACATTTACCGCGTCCGCCGCACCGGAGGGCGCGGTGGCCTTGACCGTCGCCGGGGGCAATGGCCAGGTGGGGCAGGTCTCGATCGCTCTCCCGGAATCGCTGGCGGTGCGGGCGGTGGATCGGTTCGGTAATGGCGTTGCGGGGGTGGAGGTGACCTGGGAAGCCACCGGCGGGTCGTTGAGCCCGGCTACGGTAGTGACCGGCGTCGACGGGCGGGCAGCGGTAGAGCGCGTGATGGGCGACCGGCCCGGGGCCTACCCGACCACAGCCGCGGCCTCCGACCTGACCAATTCGCCGCTCTCGTTCGCATCCAATGCCGTGGCAGCGCCCAGCCCGGCGCTGGTGCTGTTGGTCTCCCCGTCCTCCGCGGCGCAGGCGGGTGTTCCGTTCCCCCAGCAACCGGAGCTGCAGCTCGAGGATCCGTTCGGCGCGCCGTTGCATCAGGCTGATGTCCTGGTGACCGCCGCAATCGCCACGGGGCCGGGCTCTCTCTCGGGCGAGACCACGGGGCGGAGCGACGCCGAGGGGATGGTCCGCTTCACCGACCTGGAGATTCGGGGCGAGCCGGGCCGACGCATCCTGATCTTCGCGGCGGAGGGCTTCTCCTCGGCGACATCGAGCTCGGTCGTCGTGGCCCCAGGACCGCCTTCGCCCGAGGAGAGCTCCGCGTCGGTGCCCAACGGCACCGCCGGCCAGCCCACGGTCATTACCGTCAGCTTGACCGATGAGTTCGCGAATCCGATAGAAGGCGCCGCCACCAGCCTGGCCATCTCGGTGCAGGGAGCCAATCAGGTCTCTGGTCTTCCGGTCACCGATCTGGGGGGTGGCTCATACCGGACTTCCTACACCCCCCTGCACAGTGGCACCGATCAGGTGGAGGTTCTGGCCAACGGCGCAGCCATCTCGGCCAGTCCTTTCTCCAGCACCGTCATCCCCGGCCCGGCGGCCGCGGCGACGACGACAGTCGCCGTCAGCCGGGAAGGCTTCTTCATCTACACGATCAACGTCGTGGTCACCACCCGAGACGCTCAGGGCAACTTGCTGGCCCGCGGTGGCGACCATGTGGAGATTCAGCCGCTCGGCGGCGACCGCCGGGATGCTGTAGATCGGGGCGACGGCACCTATGCGACGACCTTTTCCACCTTTAGCCCGGATCATGGATCGGACGTATTTTTGAATGGAGAGGCCCTGCCGGGAAACCCTTATCGCCCTTGAGACCGAGCGGCGTATTCGGCTATCTTGCTCCGCCGCCTGCCCTGGTGGTGAAACTGGTAGACACGCTATCTTGAGGGGGTAGTGCCGAAAGGCGTCGCGGTTCGAATCCGCGCCAGGGCATATAGGGGCGCACCGCAGTGCGCCCCTACGTTATTTTCGCCACTGTAGCTCAGAGGTAGAGCTCTCGATTCGTAATCGAGCGGTCGTCGGTTCGAATCCGACCAGTGGCTCTCCGTCCGTCTCCCCGTTCGCTCCATTCCCCGGAAAAGTCGCTTTGCCGCGTGAGAATCCGCTGAAACGTCATCGGAGCAATGTCTACGAAGCGTGCGAGGCCCAGCGAGTCGAGCCACAATGGCCGCAGGCCACCGGCATGGCGTTGGCCTCAGCCGGTCCCGCCTGAGCGTACGTCACCGTAAAGCTGAAACCGCAGCCCAGGCATCGAAGCAGAACCGTCACTTCAGTCTCCTGAAGAAAACCCTTCGGACAATGCCACCGTGAGCCTGCCACCGCAGTGCGCCGGACCACATGCCGGAGCCCAGCGGCCTCACAATACGGTTGCTTACGAACGACGATTAGCGGCCGGTAGTCAGCAGGGTTCGAAGCGGGTGTTTCCGGTAGAGCGGCTGGAGTGACAGGTAACGGACCATGGTCCGGGTTCCGGGAACCAGGAGCTCGTAGTGGTCCAGCAGCGTCAGGGCGCTGCTGGAACGGCCCCTCGTGGATGCGGTAGTCTGGAGGAAGGTGACGGCGAACGCTATAGCCTCGGCTTGCTGTTCCGACTCATCACCATAACCATATCGCCGGGGGTCCCGGATTGGAGCCACGCCCGACCAGAGCATCTGCAGTTGGCCCGGCGCCCGGCTCTGCCAGCGGTGACCCAGCTCGTGCGCCATGGCGTGACGCAACTGCGCCTTGCCAAACATCCGTCCGGGATCGAGAGCCAGCGAGTCGCGGCCCGGAATGTATTCACCCAGACGTCCGGCGGACCGGCCCTTTCGGCCGATCAGACCGACCGGTGCGCGGGGTTGGCCGAAGAGCAGATACAGCGAATCGGCGTAGGCGCTGCTCGCAATACCGTGGGTAGCGTTCCAGAGCGCGGCTGAGTCCGCTGCGTTCACCATCGGCTGCTCCACCGGCCATTCGACCGAGGCGAGGCTGTCGAGCCAGCCGGGGTGGGAGGCTACGTCGAGCAGGGGACCGGGATTATCGGTCTCGAACACTCCGGCATCGATCCGAAAGATGTAGACCGGCCGCCCATTGTCCTCGTCCGTATAGGCCAGCGATACGCTCGAGGCTCGCCACTGCCGTCCGCCGGCTTGTCTCAACGGTCCCACCAGTGGGAACGTGGTGATGAGACCGTCGGTCGAGCGGAAAACGAGGCCGCTCTCGGTGAGGGTGAAGCGGCCTTCGACCGGCGGGAGGCCGCGGGCTGAGAGATAGCCGGGAACGACGGCGCCCCACTCCAGGGTGGTCACCGATCGGCCGGTGGTAGGAGCTGTTGACTTGGTTCTCAGGGTATCGAGCACCGCGGGGGTGGCCGGTGCGTAGCTCTGGAGTTGGGCCTTTGGCGCTTGCGCGGTGGCAAGAATCACCACGCCGGCCAGAACCCGGGAAAGCCGCGTACCTGACTTCAACGCTGGGCGAAGCTCCCCGGATCCGTAGCCGACGGCAAAACCTCTGCGGTGCCGTCGGTGTGACGCCAGGTGGTTTCGACCAGGATGCCGGTGAGCGCAACGATGAGCAAGACCATGGTTACCAGAATGGCCATGGCGGCACGGCTGAAATCGCCGGCCTGACTGGAAGCCGCGGGGGTGGCGGGCAGTGCGCTGGGATTGGCAGACACGGTGTTCTTCCGCTGAGCTGAGGGTGGCGGTTGACTAGCTGGGGATTCGTAGACGCTTGCCGGCTCGGAGCGTGTACTCGGCGGGCAGGGCATTGACCCGGCGCAGGGCGCGCAACGTGACCCGGTACCGGTGGGCGATCCCGATCAGGGTCTCGCCCGAGCGCACCCGATGAATCGCAACCCGCGCCGTGTATCGGCCGAAGGCGGGACCCATCGCCGCACGAATGGCCAGCGCCGATGGGACCGCCACGGCCGGAATGGTCAGCCGCGAGCCGGCCCGTAGACCGCTGCCTCGCAGCCTCGGATTGGCGGCGCGAATCTCACTCACCGGCAGATGGTAGCGCGACGCGATCCGGGTGAGCCGCTCCCCGCGGCGGACCACATGGGTCATGAAGTGCACCCGGGCCTTGGGCGACAACTTGGCGTAGCCGGCGGCCACCTTCGGCCCGGTACCTGAGGGGACCCGGATGACCGACACCGAACGGGGTGGGGTGGCGAAGCGGAGATACTGGGGGTTGAGCTCCCGGATGTCGGCCGAGCCCACGCCGGCCAGCCGCGCTACGACATCGAGTCCGGTGGCCGCGCCGACCACGATGGAGTCGTAGGTGAAGGGAGCCGGGACCGGAGGCTCGATGCCGAAGCGGTCCGGCTGTTTGGCCACCAGGGCCGCCGCGATCAGCTTGGGGACGTAGTCCTCGGTCTCGGCGGTCAACAGGTCGGCTCCTGCCAAGCGGAAGAACGCGGCGTCGCTGGTGATGTCGGTGTTATCGACTACCGGATCGAGTTCTGCGGTGTCGGGCTCGGCCTCGAGCGCGGTATCCTCCGCAGCCAGGGCTGAGTCGGAGACGTCGCTCTGGATCAGGGTGTCCGGTTCCACCGCCGAGTCGGCCGGCGCGTCCCACTCGAGCTTGCCGAGGCTGCGGGAGACCTTACCTGCTCCGGCATTGTATGCGGCGGCGGCGAGATAGAGGGAGCCGAATCGGTCTCTCAGACGGCGTAGATGCTGGGCCGCCGCATCGGTAGCCTTCACCGGGTCGCGGCGCTCGTCCACCCAGGTGTCGATCCGAAGGCCGTACCCTCGCGCTGTCCCCTTCATGAATTGCCACATGCCCACCGCGTGGGAGCGGCTGACCGCCTCGTTCGAATAGCCGCTCTCGATCAATGCGAGATAGCCCAGGTCTCCCGGCAATCCTTCCGCCTCGAAGACGCGCCGGATCATCGGCTCGTAGCGTGCGCCGCGGGTCAGGAAGACGGTCATCCCGGTCCGGGACACGCCCTGGAAGTAGTTGAGGTAGTACTGGACCCGTGGCTGATCGGCGAAGGTGCGGACGTCGATGTCCCAGCTGATCTCATCGGCGTTGAACGCGGGCACCGTCCTCGGATCAGGCACCGCGTCGGCCAGATCGTTGACTGTGGCGTCCGCGGCCGCCTCCGGTCTGGGGCTGGACACATTCGTGAGGGGAATGCCCGGGATTGCCGGGACTGCTGCTATGCCATGTGGGGCTGGCGGAATTGCACGCGCGCACGCGGCAAGGGCCAGGAGGTTGGTCCAGAGGATCAGCCGCTTCATGCCTGCCAGGATTAGAAGTGCGGGGGAAAAAAGAAAATTAGAATCCGCTATCTGGTTTGCACAAAATGGGCCGCGCTGGGTGGAAGTCGCGATGCCTTTGATGCCAACGACTTACGTGAGCGCCGCCACTTGATACGGCATTGTGGCTCGCGCAAAAATCAGTGCCGGCGGCAAAACGCAGCGGCTTGCATTAGCGGCCCACGAAGGGCTCGGTTACTTTCCGCCGCCGATGAGCCCACCCATTCGTCACGATCCATACGCCTCCCTCCGCATCGGCAACTTTCGTTGGTTCGTCAGCAGTCTGCTGGCCATGACGGTGGCAACGCAGATCCAGGCGGTGGTGGTAGCCTGGCAGATTTACGCCCTCACCCACGATCCACTATCCCTCGGCCTCATCGGGCTCGCGGAGGCGGTGCCGTTCATCGGGATCGCGCTGTTCGCCGGACACATCGCGGACCGGGGGAACCGCCTTCGCATCTCCCTGATCGCGTTGGTGGCGCTGCTGCTCTGCTCGTTGGCGCTGCTGTCCTTCACGCTCCGGCCCGGCATCATCTCGGTCGATCGTATCTGGCCCATCTATGCCGTCATCTTCGTCAGCGGGGTGGCTCGGAGCTTTCTCCAGCCCGCCCGCTCGGCTCTAGGCGCGGAGCTGGTCCCGCGGGAGCTTTATCCCAACGCCGTCACCTGGCGGAGCTCGGCCTGGCAGCTCGCGGAAGTCGTCGGCCCGGCGATCGGTGGGCTGGTCTACGGCTTCGGCAGTGCCCGCGCCGCCTACGGCGTGGATGCGGCACTCATGGGAGTCGGCGTCGTGTCGCTGGCCCGGCTGCGGCACCCAGCGCGGGCGGCCACGGCAGTCGAGTCCTTTCGCGAGAGTCTGGTAACCGGTATTCGCTTCGTGCGGAGCCAGCCGGTCATCCTCGGTGCCCTGACGCTCGACCTGTTTTCGGTGCTGTTCGGCGGCGCGGTGGCGCTGCTCCCGGTCTTCGCTGCCGAGATCTTACACGTCGGGCCCGAGGGTCTGGGAATCCTGCGAGCGGCGCCCGCGGTGGGAGCAGTAGTGATGTCCCTGCTGATGGCCCACCGGCCTCCGCTCCGGCGGGCGGGACGGACCCTGCTGGTCAGCGTGACGGTGTTCGGCCTTTCCATGATCGCCTTTGGCCTCTCCCGCCACTTTTTTCTCTCCCTCGCGCTGCTGGGGGTGAGCGGCATGGCCGACACGGTGAGCGTGGTGGTTCGATCGACTCTGCTGCAGGTCCTCACGCCCGATCACCTGTTGGGACGGGTTGCCGCGGTGAACGCCATCTTCATCGGCAGCTCGAATGAGATCGGTGCCTTTGAATCGGGGACCGCCGCCAAGCTTCTGGGGACGGTGCCCTCGGTCGTCCTTGGCGGACTGGCTACGCTGGTGGTCGTCGCGGTTACGGCGGTGAAGGTTCCCGAGCTGAGACGCCTCAAGGAGATTCGCTGATGTCGCTGCCCTCAGGCTCGAGCCCGGTGGGTCGCCAGCCGGTAAGTGGCCGCCTCGCGGGCCTGGTGTGGCTTACGCTCTGTGGCATCTGGGGCTCTACCTGGCTCGGCATCAAGCTCGGCCTCCGCGACCTGCCGCCGCTGACGTTCGCCGGGATCCGCTTTGCCCTCGCCGGGCTGGTGCTGTTTGCGATTGTCGGGATCAAGCGGGTCAGCCTTCCGCGGCGCCGCCGCGACTGGTGGCTCCTGGCCTACACCGGACTCCTGAGCATCACGGTGAACTACGCCCTGGTCTTCTGGGGCGAGCAGCACATCTCCTCGGGTCTGGCTGCCCTGCTCAGCGCGACGGTGCCGCTGTTCGGACTTCCGCTGGCGCATCGGCACCTGGAGAGTGAGCCGATGACGCTCTGGAAGGCCGCCGGTGTGCTGCTGGGACTGCTCGGCATCGCGATCGTGTTTTCCGGCGAGCTCGGTGTCGGTGGTCCGATTGCCCTGTGGGCCAGCATCGGGATCATCGTCGCCGCCCTGGCGACCGCCCAGGCGGGGGTTCTGATCAAGGCGGGAGGCACCCACATCGAGCCGTCCGTGCTCGCCGGGGTCCAGATGATCGGCGGATGTATTCCCCTGCTCGCCATCGGAATCGCCCTCGAGGGCAACCCGCTTCGGCTCCACTGGACGTCGCTCGCCGTGGCCTGCCTGGCCTATCTCACGGTTGTGGGATCGGTAATCGCCTTTCTAATGTATTACTGGCTCATCCGGCACACTGCGGTCACCGGCGTGCTCATGATCCCATTGGTGACACCGCTGGTGGCAGTATTGTTCGGAGTGCTATTCGCGGGCGAGACCGTGGGCTGGCATACCGCACTGGGCGGGCTGGCGATCATCAGTGGGACCGCCTTGACCGTTCTGAAAGTCAACAGTAAACAGTAAAACTGGGCTGTATCGTGGGACCGTTCACTGTTCACTGTTGACTGTTCACTGGCGCTAAGCGGCTGACTCCCGTGCGGGCCGCGTCTTTCGGGTCTCGACCTGGCGTTTGAGCCAATCGATCTGGTCTTTAATCGTCTGGCGGGTGGCCTTGGTGGCAAGCCAGTCGAGCGCTCGCTTTCGCTCCTCGTCGGTAAACACCGGCGAGTCGGCCAGCCGCTGGTAGAAGGCCACCTGCTTCTCGGTGGGAGCATAGGGGCCCGCGCGTCCCACCGCCTCCGTTCTGGTAGCGGGGAACGGCTGCGCGGTGGCCGGGCTGGCCCCGCTCCTCATGGAGCCGGGCTGGGCCACGACGACCCGGGTCTTACCTGACATTCGCGCGGTCGCGATGATCTGGGCCCGCACATTCCCCGGGATCAGCCGAAAACGGGCGTTCCGCGCCGCCTTCATGGCACCGTGCTCATACCAGTGAGGGTTGAGCTGACGGCCCCGCTGTCCGACGATCTCTTCTCCGGCCAGAATGCGGCGCACGAAGTCGCGGATTTCGGACTCATTGAAGTTCTCCGCCATCCAGGCGAGATAGTCCCGCCCCTCGTCGCTGGCCAGCAGCTCGCGATAGGTTTTCCCCCGGTACTTCTTACTGGGGACCTTGGCGTCGAGATCCAGATGAGTGGGCTCATGGTAGAGAGCCTGACGTTTGACTCCGATGACCTGGTCGAGCCTCACGTCCTGGCCCTCGGGAGAGACGGCGAAGCGGGCGGCCTTGACCTTGAAGAGGGCCTCCCGATTCTCGCCGTCACCGATTACCTCGTAGTGAAGGTCCTCTTCGCGGATAACCTGACCCTGCGACACGAGCGCCATGCAGCACTCGTCGACCCCACTCTTGGACAGCCCCACCACTTCCTGGCCGGCTTCCTTGACCACGTAGACCAGGTCCGTGCTGGCGACTCCTTCGAGCTCCTTGCGTAACGCCTCTTCGTCGAGACGGTCCATTATCTGGAATGGGTCCCATACTTTGGGCTGACTCGAGCCTTCATTCCGGTCCGGCAACGCTTCCGACATGCTTCTTCTCCCGTCATCTATATGAAAGGGACCGCCCCCCCAACCGGGCGTCCTCTGGGTCGAAATTTCGTGGTGACTTGGATTGAAAGGTAATCTCATACGCGGTCAACGCAATGCGTGCTATGTCATTGCAGTATAATTACTTGCGAGCCTGACGGAGAGTTATTTCGGCGCTTCTTCGGGTAGGCTAAAAAAAGGGGGCCGATTTACCTCATCGGCCCCGGTCAGCTGGGAAATCCCGTCCGTTCCTATTCATCGCGTTGCCTCTTATAGAGCCAGTATTCCGGTCCGGCCAGGCTTTCCGGCCAGTCATCCAGATGGAGATCTCCCCTCCAGGCCTCGGAATCGGCCTGCTCCTCGTCGTCCGGCATATTCCATGGGAGATCTCCTCCCGTTTCCCATGGTAGCCCATCCTGTTGGCTCATAGGCCCTCCGTTGCGCCCGGCGCCGCACCATGCGGCACCGCCCCCGAAATGCCCTGCAGGAGCACCGCGTTTCGGTGCCTTTGAGCCAAAGTCGCAAGTCGCGGGCCCACTCGTCGCCGGCCCTCCCCAGACCCTTCCGCCCCAGTGGTGGCTGGGCTACAATTCCGCCTCGCTGGTATTCGGGACGTGGCGCAGTCCGGTAGCGCACTGCAATGGGGTTGCAGGGGTCGCGGGTTCAAATCCCGCCGTCCCGACTCGGTTGCCTCAAATGGCATCCGGTCATCATCACTTCACCCGACCACAACACGTTGGAGAGCCTCTGTATCGTTCGCTCGGAGCCCTGATCGCGGCCGGCCTGATTGCGTGCGGCCGCTCGCCCGACCGCGACGACCAGCCCGCCAAGTCGGACTTCAGCCCGGCGCTGGCCGTAGATACGGCCGCCATGACGCGCACCCCTTCCGGTCTTCGCTACCAGGACATAGCGGTTGGCGGGGGAAAGGAGGCAACGGCGGGGCACGCGGTCTCGGTTCACTATACCGGGTGGCTGCCGAACGGAGAGAAATTCGATAGCAGCCGGGATCGGAACCAGCCGTTCGATTTCAATTTGGGAGCCGGTCAGGTTATCGCGGGATGGGACGAGGGTGTCGCCGGGATGAAGGTCGGAGGCAAGCGCAAGCTGGTCATCCCGCCCGATCTGGCATACGGGACTGCCGGTGCGCCTCCGGATATTCCCCCTGGTGCCACGCTGGTCTTCGAGGTCGAGCTGGTGAACGTGCGCTGAGTCGGCCGGCAATCATAGTCCAAGGCGCCCGGTCCTTTCCGGGCGCCTTTTTTTTATTCTACTGACCGGCCTCCGGGTGGCGTAGGATGATTTGGATCGGCACCGCCCGCCCTTCCTCCGATGCAGTGACGTCGGTCGGGGCGCTCATCACCTCCCAGACTCCCGGGAGGAGGAACTCCGGCAGCTGAACGGTCAAGGCATAGCGGCTCGGCCGCCTCGAGCGGAGCAGGAACTCGCCGCTCGAGTTGGTAAAGACCAGCTCCCCATTGAAATCGAGGGCCGCGCCTTCGACCGGATTACCGGTTTCATCCCGGACGTTGCCCCGGATCACGTACTGTGAGATGCGTCCGCCGATCTGCTGCGGCTGAGCCCCCCCGAACGCACCCAGATAGAGAAACGTGCTACCCGAGGCCGAGTAATCGACTGCGCCATCGGGCCGCACATAGGTTCCCAGGCTGGTCGAGTAGCTGCCGAGCTGAAGCCTGGCGGTCAAGTTCAAGGCGCTCCGGAATGGATTGAGCGGCTTAAACGGCTGATGCACGATCTGATAGTCCACCGCAAATTCACCGATCGAGGTAACCAGGTTCGCTCCGAACAGTACCGTCGGCCGGTGATCATGGAAGGATATCTGCTGGCTCAGGCCGAGCCGCGGAGACAGTCGCCAGCGAAGATTGACCAGAGGAGTGGTCGTAGCCGGCTGCCGCTCCGGCCGGCTCTGCAGCAGGAAGACTTCCGCGTCGAGCCAATGAGCCAGCTCCCGGCCCAGGGCAAAGTACGAGCTCAGATTTGCCGTTCCTTGAGAGCGGGAATCGTATACACCCGCGGAGAGGCGAACCTCCCGGATCCGTCCCCCCGCGAAAATGGTGTTGCCGGTGGCGCGCACCGGCAGACTCGAGTCGCTCGAGTCCTGCACGAAGTTCTGCCGGGCCACTCCGATCGAGAATTGGGGGTTCAGCTCATAGGTGATCGCCACGTTTTCCCGATCCACCTCGGCCTGATTCGGGGTAGGCACTGCGGCCCGCCGGAAGCGGTCGGGATTCCAGGCGTACGCGGCTTTCAGCTCCAACGGCCCCTGGCGCCATGACAAGCTGGATGCCCCGTAGGGCCGGCCAGACCCGACCCCCGCGACAAAGCCGGCGGTGACGTCGGGCGTCGGTTGCCATTGCAGCCCGGGCAACACGGTCTGCTTTTCGGCGAAGATGGAGCTGAGGGTAACCCGAACCGTCGGGGCGGCGCGGTGCTGCAGGAACAGTGCGCCCATCGGCTGTTCGATGTTGGTAGGCTGAAACGATGGTGCTCCGATCCCGGCAGAGCTGGCACCACCGAATCCTAGATACGAAGTTCGGTCATTGCCGCCGGTGTAGCTGACCCCCTGGACCAGGAGGTTGTATCCCGAGATAAAGATGTCGGTAGGTAACCGCATCACGAGCGCAGTGTTGCCGATGCCAAGGGTATCGTGGCTCAAGGACTTTCGGAGAAACGCACCCGCCCTGAAGCCGTTCAGATAACCGATCCCGATCCAGCCATCGACTCCGGGCCGCCAGAAGTTTGCGGTTGTCCCGTAGCCTCCCATCAGCGACGAGCCGCCCCCCTGGACTTCGACCACGGTCTGCGCCCTCGCGGAGCGCGATAGACAAACCAGCGCGCAGCCCGAGATTGCCAGCCTGGCCAGCCGGCGCCGTAACTGGGGAGTCGAGCTCACTGGCGCTGTGGATCGGCTGCGAGGGGCGTCGCCGAGGGTGCCAGGACCGTGTCGATGGTAAAGCGGGAGAACCGCAGGGTAAGGTGGTCTGGCGGGGTGGAGGACTCCCAGCCTACTTCGGCCCAGCGCCGCTTCCGGGGCAGGAGAGGAAACCCGGCGCCGGGTTGGCTGGAGCTGCGGCCGTTCGCCACGGTCAGCTGATAAACCCGTCCCAGATTCGGGCTGAGATTCTCGAGCTGTACTCGCGCCTTTTTACCGGCCGGATCGAACTGGAAGGCCCGGATCGCCACGTCGTCCTTTCGGAGCGACTGTTTCTGATTCAGGTACACCACGTGGGGAAGGAGGATTCGAACGTTGAGCCCGTTCTCGGTCTTGGTCCCGCTCATCGCGCTCAGGATGTTGAACCAGGCCGGAAGGCTGTCGCTCGATGCTTCGTAAAAGACCGTCCGGGTTCCCCGGGGCGGAATTCGGAAGCTCATCTCCGAGAGCTTGACCCGGATCCGGCTGGTATCGAGGGAGACATCCTGAACCTCGCCCTCTTCGCTGACGGTGAAGCCTCGAACCTCCAGTACAACCGTGATTGGGAAGAGAGAAGGATTACGAAGCTGGAAACTGGACCTGGCTTTCTCCTGATACTCTGCAATCGGTGGGCTCACCGATTGGGCATCGACCGCTTGGGGAGAGGGCAGCCATAGGAGTGCCGGGACCCAGAAAAGGACTATGGATTGGAGCGGCGTCATTGCGTTACTGCCCGCAGATTGAGCACCCCGGTGTACACGCCCGCTCCCAGTGTCGGAAAGCCTACCAGATTCAGCTGAAGGTCCAGGTTGTCGGTTCGGCTCGCATTCTTGTTCCCACCCCCGATGTTCACTCCGAACAGGCGGAGGCTCCCGCCGGCTGTGCCTACGCCGCCGATTCCGTTCTGCGCGATCGCGGTAAACGTGGCGGGAATGCCAGTGAGCATCCGTCCGAGTATGCGACTGGATGGAATCTGGGTTGTTCCGCCGACCATGGCCTGAGCCGGGATGGTGAAGTAGGCCACCAGATTCACCGTGTTGGTCTGCCCCGGGTTGACGTTCCAGGAGGTGTGGATGACCACCGGGGAAGGGAAGTTGTTCAGCGCATTGTCGGTTACGCCAGCGATGGTCTGCGCGGCTCCGGACGTGACGGTCACGGTCAAGGCGCCGACCGCGGTGGCGGCCAGCGAAATGACTTGCGCCTGGGCTGAAAGATCCTGCGCCCTGAGCGTCAGCAGCACGCTCAGAGCGAGGATACCTGGCAGGTACCGAGAGAAACGCATTTAGGCTTTAGCGAGATCCATCAACTACTGGACGATCGCCTGGACGTTCAGAGTGCCGAGATAGTCGCCGGCCATGGTCGTAGTGCCGGTCAGGTTCAGGCGCAGGTCCAGCTGATCGGTGCGGGTACCGAAGAAGCTGCCGGCCGCAACCGCCTGGCTGAACAGTTGGAGGCTTCCGCCCGCAACGCCAACGCCGCCCAGCGCGGCACCGCTAAACGCCGCATAGGGCGTGGCGCCGACTCGGCCTTCGACCTTGGACGACGGAATGAAGTCGGTTCCGTTGATCAGGGCCTGGGCCGGGGTAGCAAACCAGCCGATCAGTCTCACGGAAGAGCCCGTCGTAAGGTTCCACGCCGTGGTGAGACTCACCGGTGTAAAGTTGTTCGCGTTCGAGTTATCGGTGATGCTCGCGAGGGTGGCCGTAGCGGCGTTCGGGGTCACCGTCAGCGTAGCGTTCTTGGTGGCAGTCAGCGCCACGGCGGCCCCGTTCGAGGTCAGGCCCACCTGGGCCTGCGCGGTGCTTGCGCTGACGAGTAGTAGCGCAGCGGCGCCGCGAAGGACGGTCTTCGATAGAGCATGCATCGCTCAGCTCCGGGCTAAGGTCTGGTACGGCTTACCGATAAAGAGTGATCGAGGGTCTCACCATTCGAGGGCGGAGGAGTACAAGACCTGTGCCGGGGGATGCACTCCGCAAAATCGTATGATTTTTGGTCAGGGAGACGGGCTGCTGCCGGCCAGGCGGCGTCTAAGTGAGTGCTCGCTCAGGAGTTATTGCGGCTGGATGGTTCGGGCTAGCTACATACGCCCGCGAGGGTTGGATCAGGAAGGGCAGAGCTGCTGGCTGCTGCAGCTCGTTTCTCGAGGAATGTGATTTACTGTCGGAACTCGGGCCGGCCTCTGTCGATTATGTGCACTTTCCTGAAGAAGATTGTCGCACTCGAGTCAAGAGGCGGGCAGAATGCGACGATTGATGGGGTCTAATCCCGGTCCTGCTCGCGCTCCCGTTGGTGTTCCTGGCGCTCCCGCACTCGCTCGCGCTCCTGTTCCTGGTGCTCGCGCTCCCGTTCCCTTGCCTGCTCCCCATTGGGACGGATCAGCTGGATAGTTCCCTGGAACGACTCCAGGGTGACCTGGGCGCTGCCGCTTCCCAGCGTGAAGTTGAAGCCTTTCCCCTTCCGAGTGCCCACAATCGGCACCGGGAACTCGGATTCGAACTCGCCATTGTAGGTCGACACCGCGACGCTCGCGCTGGTGCCTTCGGCGACGGTAAGGGTGACGTCTCCGTTGTGGGTGGAGAAGGCGTATCGGCCGCCACTCCGGATCGGGCCGTTATAGGAGATGTCGCCGTTGACCGTGTTCGCATCCACCGTGGCCGCGTCGACCACATCCAGCGTGATCTCTCCGTTGACCGTTTCGGCGGCGATGTCGCCACTGGATCGTCTGACCTCTACATCTTCGTTCACCGAGTTGACGCTGATCCGGCCTTTGGCGCCGCTGAGCGTGACCGAGCCCTGAACCGAGCGCAACGAGACCAGCCCATCGCCGCCGCTGACCTCGACCTCACCTTCGACCGTCTCGACTGCAATCGGACCCACCGAGCCCTGCACCTTTACATCTGTGTGAACGCCGGAAAGCGTCAGTGCCATCCAGGCCGGCGCGGTGATCTTGAGATCGACCTCCGACGGAGGACCATGGCGGCCCTGGGTGCGCACGGCCAGGGTGGTGGCTGAAGTGGAGATCTCCACCCGGTCCCGAGCGGAGGTGTTGGCCTCGATGCGAACGGCATTCCGGTTCCAACCCTGCACCGTGATGGTGCCGCCGTAGGCGTTGACCTCCAGCCGCTGGCCTCGCCCGACGGCCAGGCTGGTGTCGGTCTGCTGGGGCGAGACCAGGGCCAGAACCCCGGTGACCAGAGTGAGGAGCACGGGTCGCTTCCTTTCAGCTCACGGGAACGAGCGCGGCGGCCTGCCGCAGCAGCTCGAGCTTGCGCCGCATCGTTTCATTCAAGTGCGAGTTGAGGTACAGGTTGGCCGGATCGGCATCGAGCGCGCTCTGGGCCTGGGCGATGGCCTGGTCGATCGCGGCCAGATTCTGCTCGATGATCCGAATGGTGGTCGTATCGAGCTGGCCTCGTCCGCTGGTGAGGACCCGCTCCAGATCGGCCACCGCTTGAGCGTAGCTCTGTCTCGCGCTGCCGCGGCCGGAGGCCGCGGGGGTGATCACGGGCGTGGTGGACACCGGAGCGGTTGCAACCGGTAGGCTGAGGTTGGCCGGGGCCGGACTCCGGAGCAGCCACACCGCGCTTCCGGACACCGTCATGAGCGCGATGGCCGCGGCGGCGAGCTGCGGAATCGAGAAGCTCCACCGGCGGCGGGATGCGAGCTCGATGGGACGAGATCCTCCGGCCGTTGCGCCGATGCGTTGCGCGATTCCCGGCCAGAGATCCCGGCGCGGCGGCAGCGGGGTCAGGGTCCGGGCTCGGGCTACCACGGCTCGCAGCTCGGCCAGCAACTCCGCGCAGTCCCCGCAAGTCTGGAGGTGGGCCTCGAGCGCCACCCGCTCGCCTTCGGACAGCTCGCCGTCCAGGTAATCGGACAACCGGTCCAACCATTGATCCTTCATATGATCGCTCATAATCTCACCCCTCTAGCGCTCGAGATGCTGCCGGAGCGCCATTCGTGCCCGATGCAGCTGGGACTTGGAGGTTCCCGTCGCGAGACCGAGCATGTCGGCAATCTCCTCGTGACGATAACCCTCGACATCGTGCAGGACGAACACCTCGCGCGCTCCATCGGGCAATTGGGCCATGGCCGTCTCGAAGTCCATCGCCATTTCCGGGGGAGGCCGGCGGGCTGGGATCATCGCCAGCACCGCGTCGCTATCGAGATACCGCTTGCGTCTGGTTCCCAGCGTTTGCCGGCGAGCCAGGATGACGTTGACTGCCAGCCGGTGCAGCCAGGTGCCGAAGGCCGCTTCACCGCGAAAGGTGCCCAACTTCTGCCAGGCTCGGACGAAGATGTCCTGGGCCACCTCGTCGACATCGTCATCGTTGAGCATGCGTCGAACCAGGCCGAAGACCCGGGGGACATGCCTGCGGTAGAGCCGCTCGAACGCGCTGGCATCCCCACTGGCAGCCAGCGTGGCATCCACTGCGTCCGGATCGGTCCTGCCGGTCTGTCCGTGCTCCAGTGTCACCGCCTCGAGGCCGAGTTCATTCATTGCGGGAAGATTGGATCGTCCGACGGGTCAAAAGGTTGCAGCACCGAAACTGGAAGAGTAGCCTTGGAGTCGCTCCGCTTGACAACACGAAAGGGTCCGGAATGGCAACGGTGATCCAACCTCGCACCATCAGGGCACCCACCGGCACGGCGATCTCCTGCCAGGGCTGGCAGCAGGAGGCCGCCCTCAGGATGCTGATGAACAACCTCGACCCCGCCGTAGCCGAGCGACCCGAGGAGCTCATCGTGTATGGCGGGAGTGGCAAGGCGGCCCGTAACTGGGAGTGCTACGAGCGCATTGTCAGTACCCTCCGCCGGCTCAAAGCCACCGAGACCCTGCTGGTCCAGAGCGGGAAACCGGTCGGTGTCTTCGAGACCCACGACGAGGCGCCCCGAGTGCTCATCGCCAACGCCAACCTGGTGCCGCGCTGGGCCACCTGGGACGAATTCCGCCGGCTGGAGGCGCTCGGCCTCACGATGTACGGCCAGATGACGGCGGGATCGTGGATCTACATCGGCACCCAGGGGATCTTGCAGGGAACTTACGAGACCTTCGCCGAGTGTGCCCGGCAGCACTTCGGCGGTACTCTCGAGGGACGATTGGTGGTGACCGGTGGGCTCGGTGGGATGGGGGGCGCTCAACCGCTCGCCGCGACGATGAACGGCGCGGCCTTTCTGGGCGTCGATGTGGACGAGCAACGGATCCGGCGGCGGGTCGATACCCGCTACTGCGACCGGATCGAGACCGATCTCGACGCCGCCCTCCGGCTGGTGGAGAATGCACGCGCGAAGCGGCAGGCGCTCTCGGTCGGGCTGGTGGGAAATATCGCGGAGGTGCTGCCGGAGCTGGCCCGCCGGGGGATCGTGCCGGACGTGCTGACCGACCAGACCTCGGCCCATGACCTTCGGGTGGGATACATACCGGCCGGCATGACGCTGGAGGACGCCGCCCGCTGGCGCGAGACCGAGCCCGCGGAGTATGAGGAGCGGGTGCTCGATTCTATGGTGGCGCACGTGCATGCCATGCTCGACCTCAAGGCGAGGGGAGCCCTAACTTTCGATTATGGTAACAATCTCCGGGGCCAGGTAGCCGACCGGCGAGGCATGCGGGAAGCGTTCGACATCCCCGGCTTCGTCCCGGAGTTCATCCGCCCGCTCTTCTGCCGGGGTGCCGGCCCGTTCCGCTGGGTGGCGCTCTCGGGCGATCCGGCCGACATCGCGGTCACCGACCGGGCGGTCCTGGAAACGTTCCCCCAGAAGGCAGCGCTGGCCCGCTGGATCCGCCAGGCGCAGGAACGGGTTGCCTTCCAGGGACTGCCCGCGCGAATCTGCTGGCTGGAGTATGGGGAGCGGGCTGAGCTCGGGGCGAGATTCAACTGGCTGGTGAAGAACCGGAAGGTCGGAGCGCCGATTGTCATCGGTCGCGACCACCTGGATACCGGATCCGTGGCCTCTCCCAACCGGGAAACCGAGAGCATGAGGGACGGGTCCGATGCCATCGCGGATTGGCCGTTGCTCAACGCTCTGCTGAATACCGCGTGTGGGGCGAGCTGGGTCTCCATCCATCATGGTGGTGGTGTGGGGATCGGTTATTCGATCCACGCCGGCATGGTTGCCGTCGCCGATGGTACCGAGGCCGCGGATCGGAGGCTCCGGCGGGTGCTCACTGCCGATCCCGGCACCGGCGTCATGCGCCACGCGGACGCGGGGTACGATGTGGCAATAGAGACAGCGAAGGAGCGAGGAGTCGACTTGCCGATGCTAAGCCGTGAGCAGTAAGCGGTGAGCGGTAAGCGGGGTTTATGAAGTTGCTCGCCAACATCGCCCAACTTGTAACCTGTCGCGCCGAAGGCGGGCAGGGGGACATCCACGTGATCCCCGACGCCGCGATGGTGTGGGGCGATGATGGGATGATCCGCTGGGTTGGTGCCGAGAAAGATCTACCAGCAGAGTACCGGCGGGCCGAGCGAATCGATGCCGGAGGGCGGCTCGTCATCCCCGGCTTGATCGACTGCCACACCCATCTCGCGTTCGGCGGGTGGCGGGCGGACGAATTCGTCCAACGGATTCGGGGACGTAGCTACCTGGACATCGCGCGCGGCGGGGGCGGCATCGCCTCGACCGTGCGGGAGACTCGGCGCGCGACCGAGGAGCAACTGGTACAGCGCGCTGCCGGCTTTCTCGACGAGATGCTGGCGCTCGGGATCACGACCGTCGAGTGCAAGAGCGGGTATGGCCTGAACGAAGCGTCCGAGCTCAAGCTGCTGCGAGCGTATCGCCGTGTGGCAGGAGAGCATCCGGTTCGTATCGTTGCCACCTTTCTGGGCGCGCACACGGTCCCGGCCGAGTTCCGGGAGGACCGCGCTGCCTACCTCGACCTGCTGACGGAACGACTGATTCCCGCCGTAGCGGGGGAGAAGCTTGCGGCCTTTTGCGATGTGTTCGTAGAGGAGTCGGCCTTCAGCCTCGACGAAGCCAGGCGCATTCTCCAGGCGGGCCAGCGGGCAGGGCTTTCCGCAAAGCTGCACGCCGACCAGCTGACCGGCGGCGGGGGCGCCGAGCTGGCGGCGGAGCTCGGGGCCGTCTCGGCCGATCATCTCGACTGCGTGTCCGAGAGGGGCATCGGGGCTCTCGCGGCTCGCGGTGTGGTTGCCGTGAGTCTGCCATTCGCCTCACTCTATCTCGGTCAGGCGCCTATGCCGGCCCGGCGCCTGATCGAGGCGGGTGTCCCGGTTGCGGTCGCCACCGACTTCAACCCCGGCACCGCACCGAGCTACCATCTTCCGCTGGCGCTCACCCTGGCCTGTACTTCCCAGCGCATGACTCCGGCGGAAGCGCTGAAGGGAGCCACGTTGTATGCCGCGCGGGCTCTGGGCCTCGAGGGTAACACCGGCTCGCTCGAGGTGGGCAAGGCCGCCGACTTCGCGGTGATCGATGCTCCCAGCGTCGATCAGTGGCTGTACCACTTCCGGGCCAATGCGTGTGTCATGACGGTCATCGGCGGAGTTTCCCGCTGGACGGCGCATGCCGCGCATCAACCCGCCTAGTCCCCCGGTACCGGACACCACCGCGGATGATCCCCGGGTTGGGCGCCTGCTAGGCAGCCGGCTCGGGCGGAACGATGCTCCGGCTGCCATCCTGCTGGGGTTTCCTTCGGATGAAGGGGTGCGGCGGAACGGCGGACGGGTCGGGGCAGTTCAGGGTCCGGGGGCTCTGCGCGCCGCGTTGTATCGTCTGGCGCCGGACGCCCGCTCCAGCGCATTCGAAGAACTGCTATGCCGCACCCGGGATCTGGGGGATCTCCAGATCACCGGCGACGTGGAGCTGGATCAGCGGAACCTCGGGGAAGTGCTGAGTCCCCATCTCGCCCACGGCAGCTTCGTGGTTGTCTTCGGGGGCGGCCACGAAACATCGTATGGTCATTTTCTGGGCTATGCCGTCTCGCGCCGCCCGGTGGAGATCCTCAACTGGGACGCCCATGCCGATGTCCGTGAGCTGAGGGATGGCAAGGCTCACTCCGGCTCTCCTTTCCGGCAGGCGCTCGAGGATCCTTCCGGTGCCTGCCGGCGATACACCGCAGTTGGGCTCGAGCCCCATCTCGTAGCTCGAGCGCATCTCGAATTGGTGGAGAGACACGGACGGGCCGTGTGGCGGAGCCAGATCTCTTCCGGCACCATCGAGGCTATCTACCGGGATCTCGAAGGGCCGGCGCTGGTCTCCTTCGACCTCGATGCAGTGAATCAGGCGGAAGCCCCCGGCGTGAGCGCACCCAATGCCGCCGGACTCCGGAGCGAGCTCTGGCTGGAAGCGGCGTACGCGGCAGGTCGGTGTCCCGGGGTCACGTCGGCCGACGTGGTTGAGCTGAACCCGGTGGTGGATCGCGACGGTCAAACCGCCCGGCTGGCGGCCCTCACGGTCTGGTGGCTATTACGGGGACGGGCCGAGCGACCCTGACGGAGCCTCCTTGCGCGTCGTCGGAACGCGGTGCACTGTACTGACTTAATTCCCGAAGCAACTCTCAAGCAGGTAAACGTCGGAGGCGCCATGACACTGCGCGTGTGGGGCAGCTTTTTCTCGCTCTTCCTCGTATGGGTCCAGTTGGCGGCCGCACAGGTGCGTCAGGTCACCGGTAAGGTCACCAACGCACAAACCGGCCAGGGCCTGGCGGACGCTACCCTAGCGGTGACGGGAACCAGCATCGTGGCCCAGACCGGCAACGATGGAAACTACCTTCTGAACGCTCCGGACGGCGATCTCAATCTGGTGGTGCGGGCGATCGGCTTTAAGCGCCAGGACGTGAATGTTCCCGCCAATCAGCGCTCCGCGGATGTGGCTCTGACACCCGACGTCTTCAAGCTGGAAGAGATCGTCATCACCGGACAGGCCACCGGCGTGGCGCGGCAGAACCTGCCGAATGCGGTTGCCACGGTAAGCGGCAGCGAGCTCAACCGGGCTCCCACCGAGACGATAGAGAGTGCGCTGCAGGGCAAGGTTCCGGGCGCGCTGATCCAGGCCAACTCGGGTGCCCCGGGCGGCGGCTATCAGATGAGTCTTCGGGGCGTGTCCACCATCATCGGCAGCGTCGACCCGCTCTTCGTGGTGGACGGCATCGTGGTGAGCAACGCGGCCATTCCCAACGGGGCCAACGCCGTGACTCAAGCGCAGGCGGGCGGCAATCCCCGTAATCAAGACAACGCCGTGAATCGCATCGCCGACCTCAATCCCGAGGACATCGAGCGGATCGAAGTGCTGAAGGGTGGGTCGGCCGCGGCGATCTACGGCTCCAAGGCCACCAACGGGGTGGTGATCATTACCACCAAGCGGGGGCAGGTAGGCAAGCCGCAGTTCACCATCTCCCAGAAATTCGGCTTCTCTTCCCGGTCCAACGAACTGGGACAACGTACTTTCGCCACCCTGGCCGAGGCGCTCAGCGTCTTTACCGACACGGCGACGGTGACGGCCCAGTTCCAACCCGGCCGCTCCTTCGATTTCGAGAAGGAGCTCTACGGCCAGCACGGGCTCTCCTACGAGACCGATGCTAGCGTCAGCGGGGGCACCGAGAACACCAAGTACTACATCTCCGGCCTGGTCAAGAAGGATGACGGCATCGCGACCAACACCGGCTATCACAAGCAGGCGTTGCGCTCGAACATCGATCAGGATCTTGGCAGCGGCTTCCAGATTGCGGTGAACGTGAGTGGCACCCACAGCTCGTCGCAGCGAGGGATTTCCAACAACGACAACTCGGGGACCAGTCCGTTCCTGGTATTTCCCTTCACCCCGAGTTTCGTGGATTTGCTGCCGGCGACCACGGGTGACAGCCTCCAGCCGTCGGACTTCCCCCGGAATCCGTTCGAACGCAGCAATCCGCTCCAGACCTTCCAGTTTCTCAAGAACGACGAAGACGTGTGGCGCCTGCTGGGAACGACAACCTTGCGCTGGTCGGCGCTGCGATCGGCGCGGCACAACCTTCAGTTCATCGGCGTCGGGGGCGTGGACTACTTCCAGCAGGATAACAACTTTGTGTCACCTCCCGAGCTGCAGTTCGAGCCCAACGACGGGCAGCCCGGAACGGTGGTGCTGAGCAAGTCGTCTAACCGGAACCTGAACCTGTCTCTCAACGCCACTCATACGCTGATACCGGTCAGCGAAGGGACGCAGTTTACCACCTCCGCGGGCATCCAGTATGAGGAGCGCCGGCTGTTCGCCACCCAGGTTCTGGGCCGGAACCTGCTGACCGGGCAGCAGAGCCCACAACAGGCGGCGAGTCAGACAGTCCTCTCGAATCTTCAGCCGGTGCGCGATCTCGGCATTTTCGGCCAGGAAGAAGTTCTGCTCGCCAACCAGCGACTCCTGGTCATCGGCGGCGTGAGGGCCGACCGAAGCAGCTCCAACGGCAACCCTGAGAAGTACTTCTTCTATCCCAAATTTGCCGCGTCCTACCGATTCCCCCGGCCGTTCGGTTTCGTAGACGAGTTCAAGCTCCGGGGTGCCTACGGTCAGACCGGCAACCGCGCCCTCTTCGGCGCGCTCTTCTCACCCGACACAACTGCCACGATCGGCGGAAGCACCGGGACCTACATCGGCACCCGGGCAGGCGATCCCAACATCAAGCCGGAGCGCCAGGAGGAGTTTGAGGGAGGATTTGACGCCACGCTGGGCAACGGCGGGGCCGAGGTGACGCTCACGGTGTACCAACGGAACATCAAGGACCTGCTGCTGGAGCAGACTCTGGCTCCATCGAGCGGGCAGGAAAACCGGATCTTCAGCTCGGCGAGCACACTCAGGAACCGGGGGATAGAGGCGTCGCTGACCCTTTCCCCGGTGCGCAGTCAAAGCGTCAATTGGATTTTCCGGACGACCTTCTTTGCCAACCGGAGCAAGATCACCCGGCTCACGGTTCCAACATTCCAGACCGGCGGCTTTGCGCTCTCGCTGGGAACATTTCAGCTGGAGCAGGGCAGCTCAGCGACCCAGATTTTCGGACTGGTGGGAACCGATGCGCTGGGCAATCCGGTCGCGGGCAAGGTGGGTGACGCCAACCCCGACTTCCAGATGTCGTTCTCCAACGATATCGACTTCAAGCGGTTCACCCTCGGCTTCCTCTTCGATTGGAAGAAGGGTGGTGACATCATCAACCTGACTCAATTCCTTTATGACGCGGGACAGAACAGCAAAGACTTCGTGCAGGATGGTGCCAACCGCATAGCCCAGTTCGGCCTGGGTTTCACCCAACCTTACGTGCAGGACGGTAGTTATCTGAAGTTGCGGGAGGTGAATCTGTCCTACAATCTTCCCGCGAGCCTTACTTCCAGCTTGTTCGGCAGCAGCATCCGCAGCGCGCGGATCTCGGTCACCGGGCGGAACCTGCTGCGAGTCACACCCTACGCGGGCCTCGATCCCGAGGTCAGCAATTTCGGCAACCAGGCGATCGTCCGGAACATCGACGTGGCACCGTTCCCGCCCAGTCGCAGCTTCTTCTTCTCGATGGATTTGGGGTTCTGACCATGACGCCAACTAGGAAGCTCTTACGTCTGGCCCTGCCCCTGATCGCCATCGGGCTGAGCGCCTGCAACTTCGATATTGCCAATCCGAACAGCCCCGAGATCATCGGGGCTAATCCCAACCGGTCAGAAGTCGCGGCCGCTGCCACGGGCCTCCTGGTTGCAACCCGGGCGGACGTGGCCGACTGGGCCCTCGATGCGGGGCTCTTGGGCCGCGAGGCATATCGCTTCGACGGATCGGACCCGCGGTTTACCGGCGAAATGATGCAGGGACCGCTCGACCCGGGCAGCCGCGCATTCGGTGGCGACCACTGGGCCGAGGAGTATGCGGCCATTCGCAGCGCCAATGATCTGCTGGCGGTCATCGGCACCGCGACCGCGCTCACGGCTGCGGAGCAGGACGCCATACGCGGCTTTGCCCATACGCTGCAGGCCTACAACTTCATCATCGTCCTGGATTCGCACTCTCAGGACTCGATCCCGATCGACGTAGGCACCGACGTGACGTCGGCTCCGGCTCCGTTCGCGAGCAACGTCGAGGCCTGGAACCGCGTCATGGCGCTGCTGGATGGAGCGGTGACCGAGCTGACCAACGGAGGGGCCGCGTTTCCCTTTACCCTGCCAACCGGGTTCAACGGCTTCAACACGCCCGCCACCTTCATTCTGTTCAACCGTGCGTTGCGGGCGCGGGTTGCCGTCTACCGGGGAGATTTTCCCGGGGCACTCACCTACCTGAGCCAGTCATTTATCAACCCCACCGGACCGCTGGAAACGGGGGTCTACATGGACTTCAGCGCCGGCGCGGGAGACCTTCCCAACCCCCTGGCGCTCGACCCTCTCGTGGGAGAAAACTTCGGGAACCCGCTGCTGCGAACTCAGGCGCAGCTACAGAGCGATGCCGTGTCGCTCGACCGCCGCTTTCTCACCAAGCTGATCACCCGCCCGCTTCGCTCGGCGGGTACGCCCCAGGCGCTCAATTCGGACCTCGGCTGGCTCCGCTATCCCAGCCCGAATTCGCCGATCCCGCTGATCAAAAACGAGGAGCTGATTCTACTCCGGGCCGAGGCCTACGTTGGCTCGCTGGACTTCGTCAACGCCCTGGCGGACATCAACCTCGTGCGGCAGTCTTCGGGCGGCTTGCCGGTGTACACCGGCGTGGTCGATCAGCCGTCGCTGCTGGCGGAAGTGCTCTACAACAAGCGCTACTCCTTGTTGTACGAGGGGGGGCACAGCTGGATCGATTACCGGCGTTACGGCTTGACCAGTCTGCTGACCGGACTGGACCGGCCCGGTCCGCCGCCGGACACCATCTTCCCAACCTTGCCCATTCCGACGGCGGAGACGCTGCCACGCGGCAGTTGACGGCAGGACGACCGATCGGAAGGTTCGGTGTCGCGCAGTTCTAGCAGGAGGAGGGGGATGATTCGGAGGTTCACGCTGGGTGCCGCGCTGCTTCCGTTGCTTTCCGCCTGTGCCGGGGATGCGGGGAAATATGCCGGCACCTGGAAGCGGGATCTCTACGGCGAGGGCGAGGTCCACATGAAGCTTTCGTCGAACGGCGGGGTCGAGCTGATGCTGCCATCCCCCCGGTGGCCCGATTCGGTGGACATGAAGGGGCGTGCCATGGTCAAGGGGGATACCCTGGTGTTCAAGGCCGATACCGCATCGAGAGCCTGTCAAACCGCCGAAGCTCGCTACGTCGTGAGTCGCAACGACGACCGGCTGCGGATCGCCGGCCTGGGAGCCGACAGCTGCGGTAATCGGAGGGCGGCGCTGGTCGGGACGTGGCAGAAGTCGTAGCAGAAGACAAGCGTCAGCGGGGAAGAACAAACGTAAGCGGTAAGCAGAAGAGGTCTTACGTCTCACCGCTCACCGCTCACGCTTTTTGCTTTTCCCGCTCACGTTTTTAGTACAGACGGCCACTGCTGGGTCACGCAGTGAAACGCGCCCAGCCCCCATACCAGATCGGTGCAGTTGATGCCGATCACTTCGCGACCAGGAAACAGCGATTGGAGTGTGGCCCGGACTTCCTGGTCGCGACCCGGATCGTAGGTAGGTAGCAGCACGAGGTCATTGGCGATGTAGAAGTTGGCGTAGCTCGCCGGCAGGCGCTGGCCGTCGTGCCAGAGGGGCCGGGGCATCGGGAGGGTTATGACCCGAAGCGGGCGGCCATCCTGATCCGTCATCCGCTTGAGCCGCTCCAGGTTCTTCTGGAGCGGCTCGTAGTTTTCGTCGGCCGGATTATCCTCGACGACGGTTACGACCGTGGTGGGATCGACGAAGCGGGTGATATCGTCGATGTGACCATCAGTGTCGTCACCCACGATTCCCTCGCCCAGCCAGAGGATGTGGGACACACCAAAATACTCCCGCAGATGCCGCTCGATTTCCGACCGGCCCAACTCCGGATTACGGTTTCGGTTGAGCAGGCAGGCCTCGGTGGTCACGAGGGTACCGCGGCCGTTCACCTCGATCGAGCCACCTTCCAGTACGATCTCAGGGTAGAAGGCGGGCAGTCCCAGCTCCTGGGCGATCCGAGTGGGGATCACGTCATCCAGATCGTAGGGCGGGTACTTCCCACCCCAGGCGTTGAACTTCCAGTCGACGATCGCCTCCCGGGGGGCGGGCCCACTTCGCTGCAGAAAGATCGGGCCGTGATCGCGGGCCCAGGCGTCGTTCGTGGGATGATGATGAAAGAACACGTTCCCCGAGTCGGCCCCCTCGTCAGCCAGGAGCCGGCGGACATCGTGCTCCATGGCCGGACCGGCCACGTTGATGTGCACCTCTTCCCGATCGGCCAGATGGCGCACCATCGTGGCAAAAATTCCGGGAACCGGTCCGAACTTGCCGGGCCAGGACGCTTCCTTGTGAGGCCAACTGAGCCAGGTGCCCCGGTGCGGCTCCCACTCGGCGGGCATGCGATAACCCAGCTCAGATGGCGTAGTCACAAGAGGACAAAAAGCGTGAACAGTGAACCGTGAACAGTAAACAGGCTCCGCCAGCCACCCCTGTTCACCGTTTACCGTTCACCATTCACGTTGTTAGTCCAGATACCGTTTCGTGAGGTCGCCGTAGGCGTCGATGCGGCGGTCCCGCAGGAAGGGCCAGTGAGTGCGGCTCGCGTCCACCTTGGCCAGGTCACATTCCGCGATGAGTACTTCCTCGCCGGTGCCACCTTTGACCAGGAGACGGCCGCCGGGATCGGATACGAAGCTGCCGCCCCAGAACTCGAGCCCGGCCTTTTCTTCGCCCTCGTGGCCCACTCGATTGACGGAACAGACGTAGATCCCGTTCGCGATGGCGTGGCTGCGCTGGATCGTCTCCCATGCGGCCTGTTGCTGAGCCCCGTGCTCCTTCTTCTCGCTGGGAAGCCAGCCGATGGCGGTGGGATAAAAGAGGATCTGGGCCCCACTCATGGCAGTCAGACGAGCGGCCTCCGGATACCACTGGTCCCAGCAGACCAGAACGCCGATCCGGCCGAAGCGCGTATCCCAGGAGCGGAACCCCAGATCGCCCGGAGTGAAATAGAACTTCTCGTAGTATTGCGGGTCATCGGGGATGTGCATCTTCCGGTATTTGCCCAGGTACCGCCCGTCGGCGTCGATGATGGCGGCGGTGTTATGGTAGAGACCTTCGGCCCGCCTTTCAAAAAGTGACGCGATGACGACGACGCCGAGCTCCGCGGCCAGGGTGCCCAGCACGTCGGTCGAGGGCCCGGGCACCGGCTCCGCCAGCTCGAAGCAGCGGTGATCTTCCGTCTGACAGAAATACTGGCTGCGGAAAAGCTCCGGTAAGCAGACGATCTGCGCGCCGCGCGCGGCCGCATCCCGAATCCCTTGTACGGCCTTCTTCAGGTTCTGCTCCGGGTTGGGACTGCAGCGCATCTGCACCAGACCCAGAGTCACAGTTCGAGCAGCGGACGGATTCGTCATGGAGGGATAATAATTTGGCATCAACGGAGAGTCATCCTGCAAAACAGGAGTGACCTGCGTCACCTAGCGTTGCCTGGCGAGATACGATAATGGTTGGAAGATGGGCCCGAGCGGCCCCCGTCCACGAAAGGATCGATCCTATGACCGGTGCTCGTGGTTCCACCGTAGCCATTCTGATCCTCTCAGCCGTCGCGGGCTGCGGCGGTGAACGTCGTTCCGGAGCCGTCTCCGGCGATAGCGCCGGTACACCGGCAATGGATTCCGGCTCGGCGCGTACCGGAGATACGGCTTCAGTCGCCGTTCCCAGGTCGAGCGCCGCGGGACCCCGGGACACCACACCGGCCGCGCCGGCCGCCGCCCCGAAACCCCAGCCTCCGAAACCGGCCCCTAAGCCGGCCGGTGCCAAACCCGCGGCCTCCAAGCCGGCCGTGGCTGCGACTCCCGCCGAAACCAGTGGCACGGTAACTCCCCCCGAGAGTACCAGCGCGGCACCGGCTCAGACCAGCGACGCCGGCGCACCTCTGCGCGATGAGTACCACCGGGCGCCATTGGATACGGTTTCTCAGGAGGTGTATAACGGCTGGAAACAGTTCAACCTGAACTGCGCCCGCTGCCACGGGGAGGATGTCCAGGGCACCACCATCGCGCCGCATTTGATCGTGTCCCTTCGGCCAGAGGGACCGATCAATACCAAGGAGGTCTTTGTGCAGACCGTCTGCGCAGGCCGTCCCGCCAAGGGGATGCCTTCCTGGTGTGCCCTCGGCCTAGGCATGGATAAGATCAACGAGATTTACTCCTACGTGAAAGGCCGCAGCGATTCCAAGATTCACGCCGGGCGTCCGGCGGTGAAGGCAGGAGGTTAAATGCGAAGCGTCCGGCTGTTGATGGTGCTAGGCGGATTAGCGATGGCTTGGACGGAAGCAGCGGAGGGGCAGGCTCAGAAGAGCATCAAGGTTACGCCGCGCGAGTACGAGGGCTGGCGTCAGTACAGCGTGCACTGTGCCCGCTGCCACGGCCAGGACGTTTTGCCCAATCCCGTGGCGGCCAATCTGCTGCTCCTATTGGGACCGGGGGGTCCGGTCAACTCTCCTCAGAAGTTCGCCGCCATCGTGAATGCGGGACGCCCTGCTAGGGGGATGCCTGCCTTCAAGGCCGTGCTGAGCGCTGACCAGATCAGCGCCATTTACGCGTATGTCAAAGGTCGGGCGACCAAACGCATTCCGCCCGGACGCCCGGCCGCGCCGGCAGGCTGAGCCGGAGAAGCGCTGCCGGATTTTTTTATTGTTTCACCCAGGTCGGCCGGAGGTCGCGCGTCACCTGCGCGATCAGCTCACTCACCACCTCCGCATAGGCATCATCCCGGTCCCGCACCGCCACCGATGGGAGCCGGTCGGTGATGGACAGCCTTCCCACCGCCCCGTTGGCGATCGAGCTCGAACGCCACATCGTTCCACCGGTCTTGGTCGAGAGCAGCTGAACCGCGAGCTCCGCCGATACCGATGCCTTGAGATTTATGCCCGAGGCATCCAGGTGCCCCCGGGGCTTCACCGGCGACAACTTGAGCTGGCCGACGAAGACGGCGGGGACATCCTTTTGCCGGCCGAGGGCTTGAGCCAGCGCGGCGCCGTCACCGTTGGCGACCAGCGCGCGGAGCGACGAGTCCGCCGCGCTCAGCTCGAGAAGCTCGATGCCGGACTGGCTGGCCAGCAGCGCCTCAGCGAATCGTTGAGTTGCCATGGTGCTCATGGCGCTGCTGCCCTGGTCGGCGGAGAAGGTCACCAGTGCGATCCGGCCATACGGCGCCAAGTCGAGCCGGGCAGGGACTCTGGCGTACTTGGAGGCGCAGGCAGACAGTGCCAATGCTGCGCAAATCGCGAGCGCTGCTTGCATTCGGACAGGCTGAATCGCACGGTTCCACCGCATAATGGCCCACATTGGGTTGAGGATGACCCCCAACGGGCAAGACGTGCGCCAATGGCTTCTTAAGCATCGCTGCACTGGGTCCGATACTGGATGTTCATGAGCCCCACCAGCCATTCACCGGGCAGCTTCCCGAAGAGCACCGTCATCGTCGGCAGCGCAAAGCCACCGCCGCCGATTTTTGTGGTTCGCCGGCATCACGTGTTTGGTGCGATAGGCTTCCTCCTGGCACTGATCACGCTCTACCTCTTTGCCTACGAGCCCGCGTACCATGGCACCCTGGTCATTCCGGTGCCCCGGCCTCTGATCCTCGCCAATGGCGACGCCGCCAGGCAGCCGCACGACAACATCGTCCAGGCCTTGAATGGCGCGCTCGACGGCGGGGCCGATGGGATGAATGTGGTGGGGCAGCTCACCAGCGAAGGAGGACTGGCGGTCTTCCTGGGCGATGCCTACGCGGGCTCGTTCGAGGATCTGGTCCGCTCGGTGAACGGTCGCGGCCTGGTCCTGGTCGAGCTAGTTGCTCCGGGAGTGGCACGGACCGGAATCGAGGAACGTGCGGTCGAGATGATCCGAAAGTATGACGCCAACCTCAGCGTAGTTCTCAGCTCGTCCAACCCACTGGTACTCTATCGGGTGAAGCAGATCGACCCGCTGGTGCGCACAGCCTGGGTCGTTATGGATCGGCAGCAGGATGATGCGGGGTATTCGCCCTGGATATTGAGACTGGAGCTCATCCGCCGCGCCGCTCGCAAGCTGGTACCCGTCGATATGCTGAGCATCAATCATCGGGTGAACGGCGCCGTCATCGATCGGCTTATTTCCAAAGGGTGGCCCGTGCTCATCTGGAGTCCGGACACGGAAGCGGACATTCGCCGAGCCGTTGCCCGGCGTCCCTACGGCGTCATCTCGAACCAACCGCTTCCCGCCCGGCAGCTTCGCGGCGAATGATCGGTGGGGTCGAAACTCTTATCGATGCCTTACCGAGAGAGACCGGCCAGCGGAGCGTCACCGATTCTCCCTGCCGGGTCCGGTCCAGCCCACGTTCCGACTTGGCGACAGTCTCGATAGGAAAACTCCAGACGTCCGCCTCGGGCGACGCCTGCAGGTCCAGCGGTGCAAAGAGGGAAAGCTCAGTCGCAAACAGGTCGTCCGCTTGCCCGATTGAGGAATCCCAGTGATAGGACACTCGTAGCCTGCCGTCGCGGGAGAATCCCAGTCGCTTTTCCAGCATCGGGGCGGGGCTCGCGCCGGCAAATGAGCAGATGATATCGATGGAGTCTTCCCCCCGCTCGATCCTGAAGCTGCAGGCGCTCTGGGCCCACGATTGCACCGGCCAGTAGTCGCCGGCGATGTAAGCGTCCAGCGCCAGTCTCTCCGGCAGCACCCGATCCACCAACAATGCCCGGTCGTTCAAGTCGAGCGGAGGATGGTGCTCCAGGCGGAGTCCCTCCTCGATATCGTGAATGCTGGAGGTTTCGCCGTCCCCTCCCTGGGAGTCTTCCGCCCGTAGCTCCAGGGCGGTGTCGTGGTACGCTTCCCGCCGCCGGGTGAGGGTGTTGGCGTAGTTCGTCTCGGTGGCAAAGAGCGTGTACTCCTCGAGCGCGCCGCCCCGCCGCGGGCTCACGATGGCGGAGAACTGATCCGAGTGGATCCAGATCTCGTCGTGTCCGTCAGCATCGATGTCCAGGACCTCCACGCCGATCTCCTCACCAGCCCGAAGCTGGCGCTCGGCCTGGGCGAGATTACGCCAGATCGCTTCTCTCAGGTGGGGCAGGTAAAGCCCCCCGAACACCCCGTGCCAATAGGCGTCGTTACACTGCGCCCGGCCGATCGCGTGGCGGACCGCCAGGGGATTTCCCCGGCGACGGCACAGGAGCGAGAGCGCCTGCATCTTCTTGTGCATCCGGTTGGACTCCGAGTACTTCACCAGGAAGTTCCGCCAGTGAGCCCCCCGAATGAGCGAGCCGTCGGGTCCCGCCATCCGGGCTTCTCCCAGGTCGCGCTCCAGCCGGATCAACCGGAGCGCGGCGTCGGGAGGCAGGGACCAGCCTTCCATCTCCCGATATGATGCCGAGGGCAGATAGGCGATGCCTCCACTGGGTATCACGTCGAGCGCGTCGCTGAGCGTCGTCAACTGCACCTCTCCGCCCTCGAGCAACCCCGAGATGGTACCCATGAAACGGCTCAACCATCCCCGCTCGTACACCCACTCCTTGGTGCCGGGCCAGCCCCCGAATTTCTCGCCGTCGTCGGCCAATACGGCCAGGCGATGTCCCGCACCACGCAGCTCACGAAGGTAGGCAGCGGTCTCCTCCGGAGGACGGAACGGAATGAGGTAACGGAGACGTTCGTCGATGGGGAAGAGCGCCACCCGCTTGGTGTCGCTCTCGGTCCAAAAGGGAGCATGGAGCTGCTCGCTCGCAAAGCCGGACACCAGAAAGTGCCGGTCGTCCACCAGTGCATACCGGACCCCGGCGTCGGCCAGATCGGCGGCCAGCTCCGGCTCCCAGACCCGCTCGGTGAGCCAGAGGCCGCGTGCGTCGGTGCCGAACCGGCGGAGGACCGCCTCATGCATCCACTGGATCTGCTCGACCCGGTCGGCCCGGGGCAGAGAGGCGAGCACCGGCTCGTAGAAGCCCGCCAGGAGTAACTCGACCTTACGATCGCTTACCAAGCGACCGAGCTGGTCCAGGTACGCGGTGTCGTGGGACTCGAGCCACTCGAGCAACGGTCCGGAGAGGTGGAGGACCACCGGAAGGAAGTCGCGGTCAGACAGGTGCTCGAGCAGGGGACGGTATACATCGCGTACGTGCTGCTCGAAGACATGATCGAAGTTGCCGACCGGCTGATGGAAGTGGAGCCCGAAGGCGAATCGAATCGGCGTCATCGGTCAGCCGACCGCCAGAGAGCGGGAGCCGCCCAGCGCTGCCGCCACCGCGGGCAGCACGTTAGGGAAAAGCTGATCCCGCTTGCCCAGCTCCTCCGCCCGCTGTTGCGCCGACCCCAGTTCGGCCTCCTTGCCCGGAGTGAGCGCCGCGATCAACTGCTCGGCATCGTCGCAATGCTCGTTGAACCGGCGTTCGGCATAGTCCGCGGCCGCGCCGGTCGAGATGATGAACTGCCAGTCGGAGGATTGTGCCAGAAGCAGCTCACGGGTTGCCTGGGCCAGGACCGCCTGCATGGCGGGAGCGGCGAGCGCGTTCGGCGCCACGTCCCAAAATGCCTGCTCCAGTGGCCAGAGCCGCTCCCAGGTCCACGCGGTCTTATCGCTCAGCCACATACTGCTGTCACCGTTGGCACCCCAGGAACCCCAGGGGAGCCGGATGGCGGCGCGGGGCGGGTGCTCTTGCAGATGCCGCGAGCCGGTCGCCGGCCTGATGGAGTCGCTCTTTCCGGTGAGCGAGCGGTAGACGTCGCCCAGAAACGCGGGTCCCTCGAACCACCAGTGCCCAAACAGCTCGGTATCAAACGGCGCAACGACGACTCCCTCCCGATTCTGCGCCTGCCCCTCGGCTATCCCCCGCAGAAGCTGGGAGAAATGGTCGGCGTGACCCCGCGCGCGGTCCCTCGCAGCGGGAGGATCGTAGGGCTGCTTCTGTCCGAGGTCCACGCCGGGACCGGTGACCCGCCAGAGCTTGAGCCCCCCAGGCCAGCGCATCTTGTGGAACTCGAGATACCACTCGTCGCCGGGGTACCCCTCGAAGCGGCTCCACACCTGCATCGAGGCCCGAGGATCGCGCACGTACGCGGCGACGGGTCCATGGGCGACGCGATAGGCCCGGTAGGGAGACCGAAGCGGCTCGGACAACACTTGAGGGCGCGCGGGTGTGTGGACGATCGGATCACCGGCTGGGTCGCCTGATAGCCCGAGGGGACGGCCGGCGGCGGCAAGGTGCGCGTCCACGAAGAAGTATTGAAAGCCGGCGTCGGCCAGGTGCTCCTCGATGCCACGGCGCACGCCGGTCCGGGGGGCGGTGGGCCACGGCTCCCAGGGTCCCCGCGGCCGGTAGGCGCACTCCGGCAGCCAACAGCCGGCGGGCGAGCGACCGAAGATGCGCCGGTGCTCGGAAACCCCCACCGCCAGCTGAAGCCGAATGCTCTCGTCCCGCGCCAGCAGCGGCAGGTAGCCGTGCGTTGCCGCCGATCCGATGATCTCCAGCTTGCCGGCTGCCTCGAGCGCGCGGAACGCGCCGATCAGGTCCTGGTCGATCGAATGAAACAACTTCTGGAGCCGGTTCAGCCGTTCACGCCAGAAGTCGACCAGCGGAAGCAGATAGCTGTCTCCGGTAGCTGCCAGCGATGCCGGCGCATCGTTACAGGCCTTGATCCGCTGCTGGAAGAAGGCCTCCATCTCGGTGACGAAGACGGGGTTGGCAAGCTGATTCGCGAGCACCGGGGTAAATCCGATGGTGACGGGCGCCTGAACCTTGTCGCCGGCCAGGCCGCGCAGGACCTCGAGCAGCGGGAGGTAGGTGTCGAGGGCGGCCTCACAGATCCAATCGCTGCCGTGCGGCCAGCGCCCATGATTCAGGACGTACGGCAAGTGGCTGTGCAGGGTAAATACGAAGTCCATCGGTCGGCTGCTCATCGCTGAGCGATGGCCCTGCGGTAGACATCCAGGTACGTGGCGACGGACCGTTCCCAGCTGAAATCCTGGGCCATGCCCTCGCGCATCATCGACTCCCACCGGGAGGGCCGGTGAAAGTTGTCGAGCGCCCGGAAGGTCGCCTCCTGAAATGCGTCGACGGTGTACGGCACAAACGCGAAGCCGGTGACCTCGTCCTCGACCGTATCGGCCAGGCCGCCGACGTCACGCACAATCGGAGGCGAACCGTATCGCTGGGCCCGCATCTGAGTCAGACCGCAGGGCTCATACAGCGACGGCATGAGAAACAGATCCGCCCCCGCCATCAGGCGGTGCTCCAGGCGATCGGTGAAATCGAGCTGCACGCCGACCCGGTCCGGCGCGGAAGAGGCCAGCTCCACCAGCGCGCTCTCATATTGCATTTCACCGCTCCCCAGGAAGACGAACTGGGCGTCCAGCGCCAGGAGGTCGGTGCTCTGCAAGATGAGGTCGAGTCCTTTCTGGGTAACCATTCGCCCGGTCATGCCGAAGAGCGGGACCTTTCGTCGCTGGGGGAGTCCAAACGAGCGTTGCAGCGCCGCCTTACAGCGGCGTTTGCCGTCCAGCTTATCGGCCGAGTACGGAGCAGTGATCTGGCGGTCGCTCGCGGGATCCCATGCCTTCTGATCAATGCCGTTGAGCACCCCCACCAACCGGTCCGCCAGCGAAATGAAGACGTCGTGCAACCCGAAGCCCCCGCCCGGAGTGCGCAGCTCCGCGGCCTGGGTGGGACTGACGGTGGTCACGAAATCAGCAAAGGCGAGCCCGCCCTTGAGGAAGTTCACCTTCCCGTACCACTCGAGCTGACGCCAGTTGTAAAGCTCCCACGGCAGGCCGATCTGCGGCATCACCTCAGGGGGAAAGTGCCCCTGGTACCCTGGATTGTGGACGGAAAGTACTGCCGTGACGTTGGCCGAGTATCGATCGCTCAGGATGGTACGCAGATAGACGAGGGCGAGGGCGGTGTGCCAGTCGTGGACGTGGAGCACGACTGGACCCGGCACCAAGCGCGGCAGCGCGGTGACGGCCGCCAGCGCAAAGAAGGCAAACCGGCGGGCGTTGTCCGGATAGTCTATGGCGTTTTCGCCGTAGATCCCCGGACGATTGAAGTAATCGAGATGCTCGATGAAGAAGACCTGCGGTCCAGTGGTCGCCGCACCCGACACGCGGAAGACTCGGGCCTCCTCGGTGTGGGAGCCCATGGGGACAGGGTAGGGCTGTCCCACCGGCTCGAGATCGGGGTCGACGTCGCGGACCGTACGATACAGCGGAAGGATGGCGGCGACGTTGATGCCGGCCCCTTTCTGAAATCGCGCCAGGCCACTCACCGCTTCGGCCAGGCCACCGGTCCGGGCGTAGGGGTAGTACTCGGCTGTCACGTGGACCACCGAGACCGGTTGGCCTCCAGCGGTCCGGAGCGGCGGGACCGAATTGGCCGGCTCGCGGGCCGGTTGATGGAGCGTCGCCATCCGTTGCGCGTCAGGCAGTAGGTGGATCGTCGCCTGATGCCTCCTCCTCAAGTGCTGGTGCGTAGTACTCGTGTACGTAGTCGCGTAGCATCCGGCGCGCGGTGAACCGGCTCCCGGCCAGACGCAGCGCGTGGCGCATCTTTTCTACCCAGCCCAGAGGAATGCCGTGCGCGTTTCGGGTGTAGTAGAGTGGAACCACCTGCTCCTCGAGCAGCCGGTACAAATCCTCCGCGTCCGCGGCATCGGCGTCGGTGTTCTCCGGGGTGGGAGAGATGGCCCAACCGCTCAGCCCATCGTAGCCTTCCTGCCACCATCCGTCGAGTGTGCTGAGCTGGGGAACTCCGTTGAGTGCGGCCTTCATCCCGCTCGTTCCCGAGGCCTCGAGCGGCACCCGAGGCAGGTTGAGCCAGAGGTCCACGCCCTGCACCAGCAGATGGGCCAGGTGCATGTCGTAATCCTCGAGGAAGGCAACCCGCCCCTCGAATTCTGGATCCCGGGTGAATTGATAGACGCTCTGAAGCACCTCTTTGCCCGGGTTGTCGGCTGGATGTGCCTTCCCGGCAAAGATGATCTGGACCGGACGCCAGGGATCGACCAGCAGGCGCCTCAGCCGCTCGATGTCACGAAAGATCAGATTGGCCCGCTTGTAGGTGGCAAAGCGGCGGCCGAATCCAATGGTGAACGCCATCGGGTCCAACAAGGTCCCTGCGCCAACCACCTGAGCAGCCTCCTTCAACTGCCCCGCAAACCGGCGTCTGGCATCCTCGCGCATGAAATTGGCCAGGGCCACTTTCTGTCGCCGGTGTGCATCCCAGAACTTGCCGTGGTCGATCGTCAGCACCTGGTCCCAGAAGCCGGGCTCGTCCATCCGGTTCCCCCAGTCGGGGCCGAGATGCTCGTCCAGCAGCGTCATGATGGGGCTCGCCATCCAGGTAGCCAGATGAACCCCATTGGTGACATGGCCGATCGGGACGGTTTCCCAGGGCCGGTTAGGCCAGAGATCGCGCCACAGATTTCGGGAGACCTGTCCATGGCGCCGGGAGACCCCGTTCAATCGGGCCGAGAGCCGCATTGCAACCACCGTCATGTGGAACTGCCCGGGAAGTGAGGGATGGGTTCCCAGACCGAAAAGCGTTTCCCGATCGACTCCCATCTCCTGCCAGACCGGCCCGGTGCAGGCCTCGAGCTGGTCCGCGGTGAAGAAGTCGTGCCCCGCGGGTACCGGCGTATGGGTGGTGAACACGCTGTGAGCCCGAACCTGCCGGACGGCGTCCTGGTAAGACGTGCCGCCGCTTACCAGCTCTCTCAGCCGCTCGACCAACATGAACGCGGCATGACCCTCATTGGCGTGCCACACCGCCGGATCGATGTTCATCGCGCGCAGCACCCGCACCCCACCCACTCCCAGG
>JBJMPK010000033.1:0-7904 GCA_045803245.1 Gemmatimonadales bacterium | reverse complement strand
TGACGAGATAGTCACCCTCGTGGTACGGCAGATCGCCGTACATCGTCTCCAGGGTGCCGGTCCCCTTGCTCACATACACCAGCTCGTCGGCTTGGGCGTTCCGATAGAAGTGCGCGTCGTTCTCGTCCGGCTCGACGTAGAGCATCGCCACTTCGTTGTTGAAGAGCAGTGGAACCCGATCGAGCGTGGGACTGCCGCCTTTTTTTACCTTCGACGTACGGAAGTGCCGGTGGCGGAGCGTATTGTCGGAGTCCGCTTCATACTTCTGCTCCCGGAGCCGCTTAGCCGATTTGACCGTGGTCGGAGGGTAGGTGTGGTACAAGAGCGAGGATGTTCCGGTGAACCCCTCGTGTCCCATCAGCTCCTCGGCGTAGATCCCGCCGTCGGGCTTTCGGAAGGCGATGTGGCGTTTGCGTGGGATCTGGCCCAATGTGTGGTAGATCGGCATCTGTACCTCACCTCCAAAAAACGTGAGCGGTAAGCATTGTCACAAATTCCCTCTCGCCGCCTGCTCCCGCTCGATGGCCTCGAACAGCGCCTTGAAGTTTCCCTTCCCGAAACTCTTCGCGCCTTTGCGCTGAATGATCTCGTAGAACAGCGTCGGCCGGTCCTGCACCGGCTTGCTGAAAATCTGGAGCAGGTAGCCCTCGTCATCGCGATCCACCAGAATGCCCAGTTCCTTCAGGGGCGCGATGTCCTCATCGATCCGGCCCACCCGGTCGAGCACCGTTTCGTAATATGTCTTGGGCACCTGGAGGAACTCGACTCCGCGATCTCTGAGGGCGGAGACCGTCTGCACGATGCTGTCGGTGGCAATCGCCAGGTGCTGGACGCCCGGGCCGCGATAGAACTCCAGGTACTCGTCGATCTGCGACTTTTTGCGGCCCTTGGCCGGCTCATTGATGGGGAATTTGATGCGATCGTTCCCGCTCGCCACCACTTTCGACATGAGCGACGAATACTCGGTGGAGATGTCCTTGTCGTCGAAGGAAATGAGGTTCCGGAACCCCATCACGTCCTGGTAGAAGTTGACCCACTTGTTCATGGCGCCCAGCTCGACGTTGCCGACGCAGTGGTCTACGTACTGGAGGCCGACGGGAGCCGGGCTATAGCGTGGGGTGACGGCCTGGAATCCGGGCAGGAAGGTACCCCGATAGTTGCGTCGCTCGACCAGGCTGTGAATGGTATCGCCGTAGGTGTGAATGCCCGCGATCACCACCTCGCCGGAGTCGTCCTTCAGCACGGTAGGCTGCTGCGCCGGCCGGGCGCCCCGCTCGACTGCGAGCTGGAACGCCTCCCGTGCGTTATCCACCCACAGCGCGATATCGCGTACGCCGTCTCCGTGCAACGCCACGTGGGCCGCCGCGGGATGGTCGGGGCTCAGCGGCGATGTGAGCACCAGACGGACCTTGTTCTGCTGCAGCAGGTAGCTGGCTCGGTCGCGGGTGCCGGTCTCCGGTCCCCGGTAGGCAACCAGCTGAAAGCCGAAAGCGGTGCGGTAATAATGACTGGCCTGCTTGGCGTTGCCGACATAGAACTCGACGAAGTCAGTGCCATTGATGGGAAAGGTATCGGTGGTGGCTTCGGTAGCTTGGGCGGTGCCGGTCTGCATGATCCCCCCTGGCGGAGCGGACGAGTCGCGGGTTCTGCCCCCTCGGGGGCGAAGCTTACTCTGAGAAGCTTACCCTAAGCGGAAAATAATCATGTAGTTACCGGCCCACCACGGGTTGTCGGCGGGGTTCAGCTCCGGGCCCACCGTTTCAGCCGGGCTAGCCTGTCGGCTTTTCGGTCTTGTGATCTCCATTACCGGGCCTCCTACCTTATGGCGCTATGCTTGGGTTCGTTGCCACGAGCCTGCAAAGCCGGTAGGTTACGTCTCTAGAGAAGTCGGGGGAAAAATGGGTGGGCGCGACATTGTCGTGATTGGTGCGTCGGCCGGGGGCATAGAGCCGCTTACCCAGCTTGCGCGTGGCTTGCCGGAGGATTTTCCCGGCTCAGTTTTCGTGATCGTGCATTTCCCCAGTTCCGTGACTAGCACCCTCCCCAACATCCTCGGTCGTGCTGGACCGCTCCCTGCCCGGCACGCCGTGGATGGCGAGGGGGTCGAGCCTGGCCGAATCTATGTGGCCCGGCCTGGCTTTCACCTCCTGCTGGAAGACGAGCGCGTCTGCCTGAGCCGGGGTCCCAAAGAGAACGGCCATCGTCCCGCGGTCGATCCGCTCTTCCGCAGCGCGGCCCGGACCTACGGCCCTCGTGTGGTAGGGGTGGTGCTTTCGGGGAATCTCAACGACGGCACCGCCGGGTTGCAGACCATCAAGCGAAGGGGCGGAATCGCCGTCGTCCAGAGTCTCGAAACTGCGCTCTATCCGGGCATGCCGCGGAGCGCGATGGACAATGTGGCGGTCGATCACGTGGCTTCTCCCACAGAAATTCCCCGCCTACTCAGTGAGCTGGCCTTACAGCTCGAGCCGGTGGAGGTGAAGGCAATGCCGGAAGACTCGCCCTCCAATGAGGCGTCCGACGAGTTCGGGCTCGGCGATCGACACGTCCAAGCCGGGGTCCCGTCGACCATGTCGTGCCCCGAATGTCACGGGGTGCTTTGGGAAGTGAAGGATGACGAGATGGTCCGTTTCCGTTGCCGGGTGGGCCACGCCTACAGCGCCGAAGCGCTCATGGCGCACCAGGCCGAGAATCTCGAAGCCGCGCTCTGGATCGCGCTGCGGTCGCTGGAGGAGCACTCCGCGCTGGCCCGACGATTGGCGGCCCGCGCCAACAGCCGGGGTCACGCTCATTCCGCCGCCACTTTTACCGAGCAGGCCATGGATTCAGAGCATCACGCATCGGTAATTCGCAACGTGCTGCACCGGGGAATACGGACCGGCGAGCCGGTCGAGGCCAGCGTCGCCGCGGCGAGTTAGTTCCTTCCAGCCAGGCCGGATTCGGACATGAATGACAGCGAGCACGACGACCCGCAGAGCTCGGACATTCAGATCGAGGAGGCTGCTACCCCCGAAGCCGATCCGGAGTGGGCCGGCCTGCTCGGGTATCTGCTGAACGCGCGGGGCTTCGACTTTCACGGCTACAAGCCCGCCTCCCTGTCGCGCCGGATTCGTAAGCGGATGGATGCCGTGGGGATCCAGAGCTTCGCCGCCTATCAGAGTTACCTCGAAGTTCAACCCGATGAGTTTGCCACCCTCTTCAACACCATTCTGATCAATGTCACGGCGTTCTTCCGGGATCCCGCGGCGTGGGAAGTTCTCCGTGACAGCGCCATTCCCCAGATGGTGGCCGGCAAGCCCGCGAGTGAGCCCATTCGCGCGTGGAGCGCGGGATGTGCCAGCGGCGAGGAAGCCTATACTATCGCGATGATACTGGCCGAGGCATTGGGTGACGATGTCTTCCGGGAGCGGGTCAAGATCTACGCGACCGATGTGGACGAAGAGGCGCTCAATGCTGCCCGGCATGCAGCCTACTCCGAACGCCAAGTGGAGGGAGTGCCACCCCAGCTCCTCAGCAAATACTTTGAGCATGTCGATGGACTCTATCTGTTTCGCAAAGACCTCCGGCGTCAGGTGATCTTTGGGCGGCACGACCTCATCAACGACGCTCCGATTTCACGAATCGATCTCCTGACCTGCCGCAACACACTGATGTACCTGAACGCGGAGACCCAGGCCCGGGTACTCTCGCGCTTGCATTTCGCCCTCAATGAAGAAGGCTTGCTGCTCCTCGGACGGGCCGAGACGCTCATGACGCACGGCCATACTTTCGCTCCGGTGGATCTCAAGCGCCGGCTCTCCCGCAAGATCACCCGTGGGGCTCCGCACGAGCGCGGATCTTCCCGGGAGGAAAGGCATGACGTGCACACCGGTACCAATCTCGAAACCCGGATGCAGGCGGCCGCCATCGAGCTGAGTCCGGTGGCGCAGCTCGTGGTGGACTCGGCCGGTACTCTGACTCTGGTGAATGACCGGGCTCGAGCCCTGTTCGACCTGCGGGCGACGGATCTGGGGCGGCCGCTTCGGGATCTTCAGCTCTCCTATCGTCCGATCGAGCTGCGGTCGCTGATCGAGCGGGCCGAGACCGAGCGCCGCCCCATCGCAGTCAAGGACATCGAATGGCGCAGCCTGGTGGGCGAAACCCGCTGGCTGGACCTCAGCGTCGCGCCGGTGCTGGACGGGACCGCGGTGATCGGCACCGTCATTACGTTTGCTGATGTATCCGCCTACCGGCGGCTCCAGCGTGAGGTCGAGGACTCTCATCAGGAGCTGGAAACCGCATACGAGGAGCTCCAGTCCACCAACGAGGAGCTGGAGACGACCAACGAGGAGCTTCAGTCCACCGTGGAGGAACTGGAAACGACCAACGAGGAGCTCCAGTCCACCAACGAGGAGCTGGAGACGATGAACGAGGAGCTCCAGTCCACCAACGAGGAGCTACAGACCATCAACGACGAGCTCCGCCAGCGGGGGGACGACCTCGACTCTGCTAATTCGTTTCTGGAATCGATGCTCGCCACGTTGCATGGCGGTGTCGTGGTCGTGGATCGGGATCTCCGTGTCATCGCATGGAATGACCGGGCTGAGGACTTGTGGGGCCTGCGCAACTCCGAAGCGAACGGCCAGCACTTTCTGAACCTCGACATCGGGCTCCCCGTAGAGCGCCTGAAGAGCGCACTGAAGACCTGTTTCGGTGGCGACGGCAACGGGGCCCAGGTGTTGTCGCTCGACGCGGTGAACCGGCGGGGGAAATCCATCCGCTGCCAGGTGACCTGTACCCCCCTTCGCGGCGGCGAGGATGAGGTCCGCGGCGCGATCCTCATGATGGAGGAGGCGGGCGATGCCAAAGCTTGACCTTCCCGAGTCGACTCCCGTCCAGACAGCCGAGGATCAGCGCCAGGTGGCTGAGGAAGCACGGATCAGCGCCGAGCTCGCCCGCCAGACCTCGGAGTCGAATCGAAAGGGAGCCGAGAGTACGAGGTCGCTTCACGAGCAAAGCCGCGAAGTCGCCGAGAGCTCCCGGCTGATGGCCGAGGAGAACCGCCACCTGGCCGAAGAGCTGCGCGATATGCGGGAGCAGCTACGAACCGCCGCCGAGGACGCTCGCCGTTCGGCCGAAGAGGCCCGGAAAGCCACCCAGGAACTTCGCAGTATCAGTGAGATAGCCCAGAAGGCAAACAACGATCAGGCCGCCATCATGCAGGAAATACGGGAGACCCTCTTACGCTATAAGGGTCTGCTGCCACTGTCCTGATCATCATACATATCCCAGGTAGCTCGATGAACCCAGAGGAGTTCGGCGCCCGGCTGCATAGCTTTCACCGGCGCCTCAACCGGCTCGCACACAATGGGGCCATGCCGCAGGACCAAGCCATCCTGGAAGAGCTCCATACCGCGCTGGAGGAGCTTCGCGTGGTGGACGAGGAGCTCCGACAGCAGAACGAGGAGCTCGTCAGCGCCCACCTCCAGGTCGAAATCGAGCGGCAGCGGTATCAGGATCTGTTCCAGCTGGCGCCGGACGCGTACCTGGTAACCGATCTGATGGGCATCATCACCGAGGCCAACCTCTCGTCATCCCGGCTGCTGGGCGTGACGCCGCAGTTTCTGGCGGGGAAAGCCCTCGCCGGGTTCATCGCCAACGAAGATCGGCCCCGGTTCCGGAATCTCCTGAACCGGCAGGATCGGTCTTCCAGCCCCCAGACTACGGCGTTCAAGCTCCGGCCTCGCCAGCGGGAGCCGATCGATGTCGAGCTGACGTACTCAGTGGCATGCGATCTCGAAAGCCATCCGGTGGCCATCCGCTGGATCATGCGGGACGTCTCCGAGCAGCGGCGCATGACCCGGCACATCGGCGCTCTGAACTCGGAGCTGGAGCATAAGGTCGAGGACCGCACCAGCGACCTGAGAGCGGCTCAACGTCTCTCGGAGGATCTGTTCCTGCGGGAGCAAGCCGCCCGGCACGCCGCCGAGGCCAGCGATGCGCAATCGCGTCACGTGCAAAAGCTGGAGAGCATCGGTGTGCTGGCCGGCGGAATCGCCCACGACTTCAATAACCTGCTGCACGTGGTGCTGGGCAATGCGGACATCGCGCTGGGCCAGCTGCCCCGGGCTGCGCCCGCCCGCGAACCGCTCGAGGAAGTGGTCCGGGCCACTTTGCGCGCGGCCGATCTCACCCGCCAGCTGCTGGCGTATTCCGGGAAGGGCGCCTTCGTCATCCGGCACATCGATCTGTCGAGCGAGGTGCGGGATATGGCGACATTGCTTCGGACCGCCATCTCGAAGCAGGCCGTGCTGGAATGGGAGCTCCAGAGCGATCTGCCGGCCATCAGCGCCGACGCAACCCAGATCCGGCAAATCGTCATGAACCTGATCACCAACGCGTCCGATGCCCTGGGCGACCGCGGCGGCAGCATCACCCTTGGCACCGGCATGGTCGAGGCGGGAGAGCTTACCGGCGATCATTTCGATTCGTCGACCTATGTAGGCAGCAGTGAACCGGCCAATGCGCCATATGTCTATCTGGAGGTGGCGGACACGGGTGTCGGAATGACGGCTGATACGCTGAGCCGGATCTTCGATCCGTTCTTCTCCACCAAGTACACCGGCCGCGGGTTGGGATTGGCCGCCGTCATGGGCATCGTACGGGCGCACAGCGGCCTGATTCGCATCCGCAGCGACCCCGGCCGGGGAAGCTCGTTCCGGGTGCTCTTCCCCCCGGTCTCCGAGCACGCGTTCCCGACCCCGCAGCCGGTCGCGGGTCAACGCGACTGGCGCGGCAGCGGCACCATACTGGTAGTCGACGACGAGGAAGGTGTGCGCGAGGTAGCGGAGCGGATGCTCCAGGAGATCGGATTTGACACCATTACGGCGCCGGATGGTCGCGAGGCGCTCGAAATCCTGGGTCGAGCCGGCAACCAGATCACCGGGTTGCTGCTCGATCTGTCGATGCCGCGCATGGGCGGTGTCGAGACGCTCCGCCGATTGCGTGCCACCCATCCAGAACTGCCCGTAATCATCATGAGCGGCTACACCGAGCAGGTGGTGGCCCAGCAGATCGGAGGCTCGGACCCTGGCCACACAGGATTCCTGCAGAAGCCGTTTCTGGCCGAAGACCTGGTGGCGGCGTTCCGGCCCTTCGCCGAGGCCGGCAGCTAAAGGCGTGCAACTCCCTCCCGGCTGAGCATCTCCTCCCGAGCCGATTCGCCCGGAAGCCAGTCACTCATCGCCCCCGCGGCCCGGCGGTCACTCCTGCCGCCGCCCCCTAACTTCTCTGGTTCCAGGAAGTTCGCTCCGGCCAGCGGAGTCGGCCGGACCGGTCTGGACTGGCCTGGCCAGGCCGATAGGATCACCATCACTGATGTAACCGCGTCCAGCCGGTAATATTAGAGGTGGTACGACTGTTGCCAGAGATGGCCCCCTATCTCTCGGGTGGGCAATCGGATTGTGGCCGGCGGTGAGGGCGTCTTTCAGGGGCACATGACAGCGGATCTGACCGAGCTCTTCGAACAATATTACGGGTCTCTCGTCCGGATGTTATACCGCCGGACCGGGGACCGCGATCGGGCGGAGGACCTGGCGCAGGAAACCTTCGCGCGCGCGGTCGCCGCGCCGCCCAACAACCCGCGCCCGTGGCTCTTTGCGGTGGCCCTGAATCTGGTACGGGAAGATGGCCGGCGTGCGTTGCGTCAGGGCCGGCGCCTGGAGCTGCTCCGGAACGACGATCAGCCCCTGCAGGGTCCCGAGCAAGATTATGAACGTAACGAGCGTAGCGCCGCGGTTCGGACGGCGCTCGCCACCTTGAGCGATCGGGACCGGGAGGCGCTCCTGCTCAAGGCTGAAGGCTTCAACTACCAGGAGATCGCGGCCACGCTCGGTCTCTCGAAAGGCGCGATAGGAACGACGCTG
>JBJMPK010000032.1:0-3343 GCA_045803245.1 Gemmatimonadales bacterium | reverse complement strand
TTTTCCACCACCACGATCGCGTCGTCCACCACGATGCCGATCGCCAGCACCAGCCCGAATAGAGAAAGGGTGTTGATCGAAAACCCGAATATGAGCAGCACGGCGAAGGTGCCGACGATCGAGATCGGCACTGCCACCAGGGGAATGATCGAGGCCCGCCAGGTCTGGAGGAACAGCACCACCACCAGCACCACTAGTAGGATCGCCTCGAAGAGCGTCTTGACGACCTCGCGGATACCGTCCCGCACATTGATTGTGGGGTCGTAGACGATCCGGTACTGGACGCCTTCCGGGAAGTTTTTCTTCAGTTGCTCCATGGTGGCGCGAACGGTGCTCGAGAGCTCCAGCGCGTTCGACCCCGGTGCCTGGAAGATGCCGATACCGACAGCTTCCTTCCCGTCCAGCATCGAGCGGAGCGCGTAGTCGCCGGCCGCCAGCTCGAGCCGGGCCACGTCGCGGAGCCGGGTGATCTCGCCGTTGTCGCCGGTCTTGAGGATGATGTCGCCGAACTCTTCCTCGGTGGCGAGCCGGCCGTGCGCGTTGATGCTGAGCTGATAGTCCACCGGCGTCGGCATCGGCGGCGCCCCGACCACGCCGGCCGCAACCTGGACGTTCTGCTCCCGGATGGCGTTGACCACGTCGGTGGCCGACAGGCCCCGCGCGGCGACTTTCCCCGGATCGAGCCACACCCGCATCGCGTAGTCACCGCCCCCGAAGACCTGCACCTGGCCGATCCCCGGAATCCGCGCGAGCACGTCCTTGACCTGCAGCAGGCCGTAGTTCCGGAGATACGTCACATCATACCGGTTGTCCGGCGAGAGCAGGTGCACCACCATGATAAAGTTCGGCGAGCTCTTGACTGTCGTGACCCCGAGCTGGCGGACCTCATCCGGAAGGCGCGGCAGCGCCTGACTTACCCGGTTCTGCACCTGCACCTGTGCCAGATCGGCGTCGGTGCCGACCCGGAAGGTGACGGTGAGGGTGAGCACGCCGTCCGAGGTCGCCTGCGACGACATGTAGAGCATGTTCTCGACGCCGTTGATCTGCTCCTCGAGCGGCGTCGCGACTGCCTCGGAGATGACCCGCGGATTGGCGCCGGGGTATATCGCCCGCACCACGACCGATGGCGGTACCACCTCGGGATACTCGCTGATCGGCAGGCCGAACATGGCGATCAGGCCGGCGATGAAGATGACGATCGACAACACGGCCGCGAAGATCGGCCGGTCGATGAAGAAACGGGACAATCGCATCGGTTAGCGCTCCGCGACCGGAGTGACGGAATCAGGCGCCATCGGAGCGACCGTCGGCGCCACCTTCATGCCCGGCCGCACCCGCATGAGGCCGTTCACCACGACCCGCTCCCCGGCTTTGAGGCCGGAGGTAACGATGCGGAGGCCATCGGTCAGCCGTCCCGGTACGATGGGCCGGTAAGCCAGCGTGTCGCCCGGTCCGACCACGAGAACGAACTTCCGGTCCTGATCGGTGCCGATGGCCGCATCCCGCACCAGGACGGCCTTCGTCTTCTGGTTACCAACCAGCTTGACCCGGGCGAACAGCCCCGGGGTCAGCGAACGCGAGCGGTTGGAGAAGACCGCGCGAGTGCGGATGGTACCGGTACGGGGATCGATCTGATTGTCGACGAAGTCGAGACGCCCCTCGTGAGGGTAGCCGACCTCGTTCGCCAGGCCGAGGAATACCGGAAGCCGCGCCTCCCGCCAGTTGGTCCCGGCGCTCTTTGCCTCGCTCGCGTAGCGCAGATAGGTCTGCTCGTCGCTGTCGAAGTAGAGATACATCGAGTCGAGCGACACGACTGTCGTGAGCAGGGTGGCCGCCGGTGGTCCCGCCTGGACCAGATTGCCGGCCGTCACATCTGCGCTGCTGACTCGGCCGGCGATCGGAGAGCGGACCCGGGTCCACTCCAGATTGAGACGCGCGGTCTGCACCGCAGCCTCGGCCGCCCGGACCTGGGCTCCGCCCTGAGCCTCGGCGCTGGTCCGGCTATCGAACTCCTCCCGCGAGATCGCTTGCACGTCCACCAGCTTGCCGGCTCGCTGCACGTCGCTCTTGGCCAGCGCGGCAGCCGAGCGAGCCCGCTCCAGCTCAGCTTCCGCCCGAGCCAGCTCGGCCTGGTACGGTCGAGGATCGATCTCGACCAGGACCTCTCCCTTCTTCACCTCTTTCCCTTCAGCGAAGGAGACTCGCTTGATGTAGCCGGAAACCCGGGGCCGGATTTCCACCTGGTCCACGGCCTCCAGCCGGCCGGTGAACTCGTCCCATTCGGCGATCTCACGCTCGGGCACCTGGGCTACCGTAACCGCTTGCGCGGGAGGCGCGGCGGGCGGCTCCTTCCCGCGGCCTACAGTGAGGGCTGCGAGTGAAAGGCCAGCCAGTGAGAAAGCGCCAGTTATTGCGAGTCGCCGGGTCTGCATGTTGCCTCCAAAGGAATTCACGATCGTTCGCCTACACTTACTCGTCGTATGAGCGGAGCCGGATTCGACTGCCGGCGAGCCGGGCCCCGCTTCTGTTACAGAATTGGTACGACAGTTCGACAACCATTGAACTTTCCCGCTATAAAAAAAGATCCCCGCCGTCTGGCGGGTTCATGTCCGCGCCTTTTACGCGACCGTAGCTTTAACCACCCCACCCGCTCGCCGCAACAGTTCGGCGGTGTACGCCTCGAGCACCTCGCGCCGAACCTCGCAGTGGAGGAACTGGCCGTCTTTATGGGCTTCGACCAATCCGGCTCGAACCAGCTCTTTAATGTGGTGCGAGATCGTGGCCTTGGAAACCGGGAACTCCTGGCGCAACCGCTGGCAAGGGCACTCCTCTTCGCCGGCGATGACTTCCAGCAACTGCATGCGCCGAGGGTCTGCCAGGGCCTTGGCGATCAGTTCGAACTGTTTGGCGGTCAGCGGGACGCGGCCCGAGGAGGTCTTTTTCACGGTTCAATGGTTATCGAACTGTCTTACCGCTGTCAAGGGGCCTCACTCCAGGGTCAGCGCCACCGGCTCCTCGGTCCCCGGCTTCAGGTGGGGATAACGGGCCAGAAGTCTCCCGCAGGTGTTCCAGCGGAGGATGGCTTCGTCGCTCCCCGGCGGACGCTGGGACTCCGCCTTCTCGTACCAGCTCATCGCCTCCCGGAGCCAATGGTAGGCCATCTCCCCCGATTTGGGGGCCCCGGACCGAAGCTGTGCCTTGGCGCACCGCTCGCAGATGATCCCGGCGTAATAGGCGCGCTTATACTCGCCCTGCAGGCGCGGCAGCACTTCCCTGGCTCGTCGGTCGCCCTCGGTCGGCGCCGGTCCGAACTGATCGGTGATGGCCAACAGCAGCGTCACCA
>JBJMPK010000001.1:0-9093 GCA_045803245.1 Gemmatimonadales bacterium | reverse complement strand
GGCATCGCTGGCCACGCTCATCGAATCGAGTGGCGTGGGTGGCCGCTCCCGGAATGCTTCTCGTAGGAACCGGCCCGCGCCGCTGCAGCCGGTCACTATCCCGGACAGCGCGAGCGCTGCCAGGATCCGGAAAGGCGCGACCACGCGCGGAAACATGGCGGTGAATGTGGCGGGGGATGGTGACCGGCGCCAGGTTTACATTAGGGGCTATTGGCTATTGGCTGTTCGCTAATTGGCTCCTAGGCCAGGAGCTCATACAACCAGGAGAAGCGGTGGCCGAGCACGAGCTGAGGGACATCTCGATTATCGGAGGCGGTCCGACCGGACTGTTCGCTGCGTTCTACGCCGGAATGCGCGGCGCGTCGGCCCGTATCATCGATGCGCTGCCGGCGCTCGGGGGCCAGCTGATGGCGCTCTATCCCGAGAAATTCATCTTCGATGTCGCCGGGTTTCCCAAGGTCCTCGCCAAGGACCTGGTTCGCGACATGGCAACCCAGGCGCTCCAGTTCGGCGCGACGACCCACCTGGGGGAGATCGTCACCGGGCTCCGTCGGGAGCAGGACGGCGGTGCCGGGCACTTCGTGCTCGAGACTTCCGAAGACGAGTATCCCAGCCGCACGATCGTCATTGCAGCCGGCATCGGAGCATTCGAGGCCCGGCGGCTCGGCATCGAGGGCGAGGATCGCTATGAGGAGAAGGGCCTGTTTTTCAAGGTGCTGGACCCGAAGGCGTTCGAAAACCAGCGGGTGCTGCTCGTGGGCGGCGGCGACTCGGCGTTCGATTGGGCGGTCAACCTTCAGGGAATCGCCAAATCGATCATGCTCATTCACCGCCGCGAGGGGTTCCGGGCCCACCAAGCAACCATCAACCAGGTCCAGGAATTTCAGCGCGGCGGCAAATGCGAGCTGCGCACCTACTGGGAAGTCAAGGCACTGCACGGCAATGGAAAGCTGGAACGGGTGACCCTCCTCAACAACAAGACCAAGGAGGAGGAGACCATCGAGGTCGACGCCGTCATTCCACTCCTGGGATTTCACTCCGATCTGGGCGCCATCAAAGAGTGGGGCTTGGACACCGAAAAGGCCGATATCAAGGTCGACCAGGTCATGTCCACCAACGTGCCCGGTATTTATGCCGCAGGTGACATTACCAGTTACCCCGGCAAGCTCAAGCTCATTGCCACCGGCGCGTCGGAGGCCTGCATTGCCGTCAACAACGCGGTCCACTGGATCAATCCGAAGGCCAAGGTCAATCCGGGCCACTCATCCAACATGGCGCTCTTCGGTCAAAAGGACGATTGAAGGCGGGGAAGAAAAGCGTGAGCGGGGGGGAAAAAAACGTAAGCGGGAAGAGACAAACGGCGTGAGCGGGAACAGCAACAGCGTGAGCGGGAAAGAAAGGTTCATGTTGTGGCAGTTCCCGCTGACGGTGTTTTTTCCCCGCTTACGCTTGTGTCCTCCCGTAGTTGACTCCAAACCACGCTCAGGCCGAACAGCAGCAGCATCACCCAGACGATCAGGCTGTACCCCCCCACGTAGTGGTGCAGCCGGCTGCCGATCACGTCCCGTCCCAGTCCGATCGCCACGATTCCGGCGCAGGCGAGCCCAAAGACAACCCGTCGACCCCTGCTCATCAGCTTGGGATTCAGCGCGAAGAAGCTATAGGCCACGAAGAGGAGGGTGACCAGGTGGGCCTTCCACGTGATGCCGGATAGCAGATGGCTGGCCAGGAACACACTGGAGATCTCCAACGCGGTGATCGGACGGTGGGTGACCCTCAGCCTCATGAGATGGGCCAGGAACACGACCAGGATGCCCATCGCGAGCACGCGGTAGATGAGTGGGGCTGCTGCCTCCAGCGAAGGCAGGTAGGCGTAATCGTACGACGGCGAGTCGTGCGATGACATCGGCACGGCCGCCCGATACACCAGGGAGGCGAGATTCTGATTGGTGTAGTCCGGGATGACCGCTCCGGAGGCGAACGCGTGCAGAAAGGTGTGATAGTACATCTTCAGATCCAGGACCCCCTGGGCGAATCCCCGCTGGATCATTGGCAAGGTGAGTGACAATACCCCGGCCGTGACGATCGCTGCCCAGGTCCGCCGAGTTCCCCGAATAAGCGCCCACACGACCAGGAAGAGCGGGGTCAGCTTGATGGCGGTTGCCGCCACCAGCCACCCGCCGGCAGCCGGTTCCCTCCGCTCGATGAACGCACGAATGCCGAGCAGGCACAGCGCGAAGACCAGCAGGTTCACCTGCACCATGTTCAGGTTGTTCAGGATGAAGTTGAGCGAGAATACGATGGCGAGGATGAGTGGCCACGAGCCCGGACGTCTGGCGGGCTCCAACCGGTCGATGATGTCACGTGAAATCTTCGCGGCCACGAAGATGAGGCCTACGCTGGCGACGTAAAAGAGCCAGGCTGCCGTTTTGAGCGGAAAGAAGCCGAGTACCTGAAAGACCTGCGCGGCGAAAGGTGGATAGATGAACTTGCGGGCTCCTGGCAGGCGGTGATACAGCGGGTAGCCATGAGCGAAATCAAACCCTGCCTGCCAGAACACATGAAAGTCGGTGCCGATACGTTGCTTCCCGGCCCGTTCCGTGGCTGCCAGGGCGACCATGACCAGCAAGGCGAGAAACCCGAGAAGCAGGGCCCATTCCTTCTTGGTCGGCGGCCTCACCGCTTTGCCATCTCCACCACCACGCTGTCGATCGTCGCCAGTAAGGTTTTTAACGGCTGGGCGTGATTATTCGCCTGCACCGAGAAGGTGAGGGTCTTCCCCCGGTCGAGCTCGATATAGCCCGAGAGGGTGAGAACCCGGGAAATGCTGCCGGTCTTGGCTCGTACCCGCCCCGCGAGTGAGGTACCCACAAAGCGGTTCCGCAGCGATCCGTACTGGCCGGCCTGGGGCAGGCCCGCGGCAAAGGTGGCGTAGTGGGGGTGGTGACGCATATAGCGAAGCAGCTGGGTGAAGGCGAGAGGGGTCACCAGGTTGCTGCTCGAAAGGCCGGAGCCGTCGCTGAGCGAAAACTGCGTCGAATCGATTTTGACCGAGTCGATGAGGAACCTGCGTTCGACTTGCAACCCCTCGGGCCAGGAGCCGTCCTTCCCGAACTGTTTCCCCAGCTGCTTGAGCAGCATCTCCGCGAACCAGTTCTGGCTGCTGTTGAGGATGGGAAAGACCCAGTCGCGCAGGGGGCGGGAGTAGGCCTCCGCCAACGGCGGCATGCTGCGAAGCGCCGCGTAGGCCGCCGAGTCGGTCGTCGAACGGGTAATTCCCGCCACGGCGATTCCGGCATCGGCCAGCACCTGACGGAGCGCTCTCGCCGCGTACAGGCCCGGGTCGGGCAACGCAAAGGACTCGGTTCTGGGCGGGTTGTCGAGCGCAACGGTGCCCTCGGCCCAGATCTGCAGCGTGCCCGGATTACGGAAGAAACGATCCCCGATGTCAGACTCCCCGCCCGGAGCGACGGTGAGAGTTCGATTTTCGAATCCGATATCGCCGAGATCCGGCGTCATCGTGATGATGGCGGGGGTCCCAGCGACCGGTCCCGGAGCCCAGTTGAAGTCGACGCTGTTGTCGTGGAAACCAAGTCCAGAGACCGGGGCGGCATACCACCAGTTCAGATCGAACGCTTCCCAGTTCGGGTGCACCATCGTGGGCTCGAAGTAGCTTCCGTCGCCCACCACGTCTCCTGCCACCGCCCGCACTCCTTTGGCCTTGAGCATATCGACCAGCTGGCGCAGGCGGGCAAAAGCATCGGTGTCACAGACGCCGGCCCGGGTAGTGTCGGTGGCGTAGCAGCGGGTGTCGATGGTCGGATCGCCCCGGCCGTAGAGCAGCAGGTTGCCCTGGAGCACCCCGCCAACGATCGGCCCCCCGTAGAGGCTGGTCTTCACCTTCCAATCGGGGGGGAGCAACGCGGCGGCAACCGCGCTGACCACCAACTTCGTGTTGCTTGCGGGGACGAAAAGCCGGTCCTGGTTCTGACCGTAGAGCAGGCGGCCACTCTCGTCTACCAGCGCCACACCCCAGAGCTGGCGGTTAAACGGGGGGGCGTTGATACGAGCATCGATGCGATGCTTCAGGTCCTTTTGAGCAGAGACGGGAAGGACGGGAAAGACGGGAAGGACGGAAGCCACAGGAAAGGCCGGAAGGGAAGCCAGCAGCGCAGCCGTCGCCCACTTCCTCCAACCCTTCCCGTCTTTGCCGTCCTTCCCATCCTTCCCGCTAATCAAACGCCACCCTGGGATCCGCTCGAGCATACAGCAAGTCCGTTAGCAGGTTGACCAACACAAAGACCACGCTGAGGAACAGGATGCTTCCCTGTATCGCCGGCAGGTCACGCTTGTCGATTGCGGTGAGGACGTACCGGCCGACGCCGGGCCAGGAAAAGATGGTCTCGGTGAGGATCGAACCAGTGAGATAGCTGCCGAAGTCGAGTCCCAGCACCGTCAGCACCGGCAGCAAGGCATTCCGAAACCCATGTGACAGGAGCACGCGTTTCTCCACCAGGCCCTTGGCACGGGCCGTGCGAATGAAGTCGCTGCGCAGCACCTCCTGCATGGCGGCCCGGGTCATCCGCGAGAGAAATGCCACCGACCGCATGCCCAGAGTGAGGGCGGGGAGAATCAGATACCCGAGCCCACCGGATCCCGAAGGCGGCAACCAGCGCAGGTGTACCGCAAACACCAGAATCAGAATCAGCCCGACCCAGTAGACCGGAAAGGAAATGCCGAGATACGCGGCGAAGGCGGCAAGCCGGTCGGCCCAACTCCCTGGCCGCCACGCGCCGTAGATCCCGATGCTGATCCCGACCGTGGCCGCGAACAGCATCGCGGCCCCGGCCAGACGGAGAGTGGCGGGGAATCGCTGGAGCAAGTCCCGCAGGATCGGACGGCGCGTGATATAGCTGGTGCCGAGGTCCCCGCGGAGGACTCCGCCCAGATAGTGACCGAACTGCCGGGGGAGCGGATCGTCCAGGTGCAGCTCGGCTCGCAGGCGGGCCAGCGTCTCAGGATCGGCTCGCTCTCCGACCATGGCCTGCACCGGATCTCCCGGCGCTACGTAGAGTAGCAGAAAGGTGACCAGTAAGACGCCGAGCAGCGTGGGAATGAGGAGCAGGAAGCGGTAGGCGAGGAACCGGCTCACCGGGTGCGTTCTGCCTGCGTCCAGCGCTGGCCGGTGAAGACCAGCGGAAAGCGCCAGCCGTGGACATCGGGCTGCGCGGCCCACACGTCGACCGGGAACCAGAGAAAAATCCAGGGGGCCAGATCGAACACGCGGGCATCGATGTCCTGCGCCAGGCGGGCCTTTTCGGCTTCATCGTTGGTACTCCGGGCTCGAAGGATCATCGCATCGAGCTGCGGATCGGAGAGAAACGCATAGTTGCCACCAGGACCCTTGTTCCGCGAATGAAAGAGCGGATAGTTGAAGTTTTCCGGGTCCGGATAGTCGGCCCACCAATCGGTGAGAAACAGGTCGGCTTCACCGTTTCTGACCGCGGCTCGCGCGCTCGATGCGTCTCGCTCCACGATCTCAGCCCGGACGCCGACTTCAGCAAGATTCTGCTGGATCGATTGTGCCAATCGGGCCAACTCGGCCCGCTGGGTCCGCCAGAGCTTCAGGGCAAAGCCATTGGGGTAGCCTGCCTCGGCGAGCAGTTGCTTGGCCCGGGTTGGATCGTAGGCGTAGGGCGTCCGGGCGGAGTCGTACCCAGTGATTCCGGGAGGGACTGACCCGGCGGCCCGGACTCCCCGGCCGGCGTAGACCGTGGCGAGCAGGGTGGGCACATCGATCGCATGATTCAGGGCGCGGCGCACCCGCACATCCTTGAGCGGGCCGCGGGTGGTATTGATGGCCACGTACAGGTCCTTCAACCCCGGACGGCGCTGCAGCTCCCGGCTATGCGTCTCCTCCCAGCGTCGGGTTTCGCCGATGGGGACTTCCACCACACTCAACTGTCCGGCCTCGTATTCGGCGGCTTGGGTGAGCGGCTCGGGAATGATCCGGATCCGCAGGGTATCCGATTTGGGGGCTCCCCCCCAGTAACTGTCGTTCCGTGCCAGCACGATTGCATCATCGTGAGACCAGGAGACGAACCGCCAAGGGCCGCTGCCGTTCGGATGCTGATCGAAATCGGCCGCTGTAGGGGTCGGTACCACGGCGGCGACGGGCATGGCAAGCAGCTTGGGAAAGACGTTGAGCGGTTCCTCCAGCGTCAGCACGACGGTTGAGTCGTTCGGGATGTCCACCCCGGCAATCTCCTGGGATTTACCGGCGGCATAAGCGCGGGCGCCCAGAATCGGATACAGCGGCCAGGCTCGCCCACCAGTCGTCCCCGGCGCTAACGCGCGCAGAATGGAGGCGCGCACGTCCGAGGCTTGTACCGGCCGGCCGTCGTGAAAGGTAGCGCCCCGGCGGAGGTGGAAGGTGTAAGCGCGGCCGCTGGCGTCCGTCTCCCACGAGCGGGCCAGACCGGGAATCAGCTGAGCATCGGCATCGAACTGGGTCAGGTTGTCGAACAGAAGCGAGACGACCTCACCGGTGGGCACGTCGGTCGAGAGGGCGGGATCCAGCGATCGGGGATCGTAGGTGAAGAAGTAGTTGAGAGTGCGGCTGTCTTGGCCGCCACCACAGGCGGCGAGAACGAGAGTGATTGTGAGCCAAAGTCGATGCATATCCGGCCGGGTGTGAAAGCAGGCGGGCAGCAGAGCACTAAGAACACGTTGACTCTGGGGTGTAAGACGGTCAAACTACCGGGCTTACGTTGTGCCGTCAATGTGATCTCCACGCGCCGGCGGGCCTAGAACCTTCGTCCTGGAGTGCGCCATTCCTACTCGGTCCCTCCGGCGGGCGATGATGCGCCTTGCTCGAGCCCTGACGGTGCTCATGGCGCTGGGCGTGGCCCTTCCGGCCGCGGCGCAGCAGAGCCATCTCATCGTTCGACAGCTCACGTTCGAAGGTAATCGGGCCATTCCGGATGACGTCCTCAGCACTGCCATCAGCACCACCAATTCCAGCTGGTTCGCCCGGGCGTTCTTCTTTCGTTCGCTGGGTCTGGGTGCCAAGCGCTACTTCGATGAGCAGGAGTTTCGCCGGGATGTGGTGCGCATCGAGGTGCTGTATCGCCGCAGTGGATATCCCGATGCGGTGATCGACACCATCGTACGGCGCACCCCCGAGGATGTGTACATCACCGTCCGGATCCAGGAGGGTGATCCAATCGTCGTCACCGCGCTTTCGATCACCGGCCAGGACTCGGTCCCCGCGAGGATCCGGAAAGCCATCACTCTCGACCTGCCTTTGCAACAGGGCGATCCGTTCAACCGTTTTGCCATGCAGGCCAGCGCGGACTCGATCACGCGGCGACTGAGAGATCGGGGGTATCCTTCAGCTCGGGTCTTTTCCAGCTTCGAAAGCAAACGGGAATCCAAGACCGCCTTGGTGACGCTCGAATCCGACCCGGATGGACGGGCGGTGATCGGCTCGATCAAGGTCATCGGCGCCAGGAGGGTCGATACTTCCCTGGTACGCAAGCTGCTGGTGGCCAAACCGGGCCGGCGCTTCTCCCAGGAAGAGCTGTTCCAGAGCCAACGAAACCTGTACGAGTCGGATCTTTTCCGATTCGCCAGCGTGAACATCGACTCCACCGTCTACCACCCGGGCGACGATTCCGTGCCGCTGGTGATCCAGGTCAACGAGGGCAAGCGCCGCCGGATTCGTGGCGGGCTCGGCTACGCAACCAACGACTGTTTCCGGGGATCGCTGGGTTGGACCTCACGCAACTTCCTGGGTGGGGGCCGGATTCTTGATGTCACTACCAGAGCGTCGAAAATCGGTGTCGGTGACCCGGTCAATTGGGGGCTGGACAATAACATTTGCCGGGCCTCCCGGGATGATACCGTGGGCTCGGCCAAAGTGAATTACTATCTGGGCACGTCGGTACGGCGGCCGGCCTTCCTTTCGCCCAACAACGCCATCACGGTTTCGGTGTTTACCGAACGGCGTTCCGAGTTCAAGGTCTACCTCCGCCAGGAGCTCGGTGCCAGCGTCGCACTGACCCGGACGACGCCCCGGCGGCGCAACCCTCTCTCGCTCACCTATACGGTTTCCTATGGGCGAACCGAGGCGACCCCGGAAAGCTTCTGTTCCTTCTTCAATGCATGTACCACCGACGTCATCGCGGCACTGCGTGAGAGGCGGATACTTGCCACCCTGACTGCGCTGGGGACCTTTCCCCGGACCAACAGTCCGGTCGATCCCACGCGAGGGTCTTTCGGAACCGTGGAGCTCACCTGGAGCTCCAAGTACATCGGGTCGTCCTCATTCCAGCAATTCACCAGGATCAGCGCGGGTCGAGCGTGGTATCGCCCGCTCTCCCGCGATGTGGTGTTCAGCTGGCGGGTGCGCGGCGGCTTGATCTTCTCGCCTCGTATCGATGTCGATACCGCTACCGGGGCATTCATTCCTCCGGAGCAGCGGTTCTATGCCGGAGGCCCAAACGACGTGCGCGGCTTCGAGCGCAACGAGCTCGGACCGGTAGTGTATGTCGTGCCCGCCTCCGCGGTGGGTCCTGGCTCGACCGTGAATGCCGACTCCGTGCGGGTGGCAGCGACCGGCGGAAATACCTTCGTGCTCGGTAACGTGGAGCTCCGCTTGCCTTCGCCGGTGTTCAGCTCCCGATTGCGCCTCGCCGCGTTCGTGGATGCCGGGGGAGCTTGGGAGCGGCAGGGCCCCCGCTCATCCCGAGTGATCAGAGTAACTCCGGGTGTCGGGATACGACTCTCGACCCCTCTGGGGCCGGCACGTCTCGATGTGGCATATAACCCGTACAAGCTCCAGCCGGGAACGCTGTTCCAGTTCGACACCGCAGGAAACCTCACGCCCGTCCCCGGCCAGGGAGCCTATGTGCTCGCCCGGAAATCGAAGTTCACATTCCACTTTGCCGTGGGACAGCCCTTCTGATGCGCCGGCAGCTGGCCCGCTTCCTCTTCGTGTTCGTGGTCGGCAGCCTTGCCATGGTGCTGGGCGTCGTCACGTCGATGACCCTGACCCCGCCGGGACGCGACCTGCTGGCCCGCACCGTCTCC
>JBJMPK010000031.1:0-10347 GCA_045803245.1 Gemmatimonadales bacterium | reverse complement strand
GCGCTCTGGAGGCTCTGCCCCCCCGAGACGCCAAGGTTCTGCGGCTTTATTTCGGTCTGGATGACGGCAATGCCCGCACTCTCGAGGAGATCGGCCGCATGTTGGGCGTCACCCGAGAGCGCATCCGTCAGCTGCGAGACCGGGCACTGCGCCAACTGCGCGAAGAGCACGGGGACAAGCTTCGAGAGCTTGCCGCCTGATCTAACGGCCCCGCCGGTCACCGACCGAGCGGGGCTTCTCTTGGGCCATTAGTTGGCGAGCGAGGTTATGATCGCGTCCAGCTGAGCCTGGCCAGGAACGATGCCCTGCGCGACGGTGGCAGATCCGCCACCGCGCCCCCCCACCGTCGCCAGAAGTCCTTTGAGTACCCCACCCGCGTCGACTCCGCTATCTGGCGAGGCAGCGAACACTACCGCAGGTGGGTGGGGCACTGCGCCAACGAAGATGCCCAGGGGCATCGACGCGAACGCCTCAGCCAGACCGCGCAGAGCCTCCAGGGTCTCAGCGCCATCGCGCAGGACCACTCGCCGGATGCCGGTCGCGTCGGCCGCCGCCGCGGCGTACATCTCCCTTGCCCGGTACAGATCCAACATTGCCTGAGTCTCTTGCCGGGCGGCGGTCGCCTCCTTGAGCTCCTGGCGTTGCGCGTCGATCAACCGCGGCAGATCTCCCGCCGTCGAGGAGAGCTCACCGGCTAATCGAGAAAGGAGCCCGAAGTCCGCCCGCGCTTGCTGGACCGCCCGCCGGCCGCACAGAAAATCGAGCCGAATTGCTTTCCGCACCCGCTCCACCTTACGAATCAGAATGGGGCCGATCTCCCCGGTGGCTCGTACGTGAGTTCCCCCGCACGCGCTTCGATCGAGGTCTCGGATAGTGACAATCCGGATATTTCCGGACCGTTCCGATGGCTTTCGTAAGCCAACGGCAGTCTCCGCGGATTCGAAGCTCACATCCACCGGACGGTTCTCAAATACGATATCATTGGAGCGTTCCTCGACCCGAACAACTTGGTCCGGTGTGAATGCCCCTGCCTTGATATCGAGGGTGGAGGTGTCCCGACCGAAATGGACCCCAACCGTCGGATACCTGAACAAGTCGGCCAGGACCGCGGACAAAAGATGCTGGCCGGTGTGCTGTTGCATATGGTCAAAGCGGCGGTCCCAATCGACCTGTCCGGTTACTGGGCCCGGGGGCAAGGGGGCCGCGAGAACGTGGGCGATGCGCTGGCCCTCGTCGACCACGTCAGTCACGTCGACTCCTGCCAGACGGCCGGTATCGAACGGCTGACCTCCTGAGGTAGGATAAAACGCCGTGCGATCCAGGTAGACTCGGCGGCCTTCGTCCGCCTGCTCCAGAACCAAGGCCTCGAACTTACGCAGGTATGCGTCGTTGTAGTAAAGTCTTTCAGTCACGGGAACCGGGAGCCTCGAAATCGGGTTACGCGGTAACCTAGAGGAATTCCCGCATCCTTCAGGAAGGGGAATCGCCGTGGAAAGTCAAAAGAAGAACCCTGCTGAGCTGGTCGAGAAGCTAACGCCCTTGCAGTACAAGGTTACCCAGAAGGAGGGCACGGAACCGCCGTTCCAGAACGAGTACTGGGACAACAAGCGGACCGGGATCTATGTGGATGTCATCTCCGGGGAGCCGCTATTCAGCTCGCTCGACAAGTTCGATTCCGGAACCGGATGGCCCAGCTTCACCCGGCCCCTGGAGTCGGGACACCTGGTGGAGAAATCCGATCGGTCCCTATTCATGAGCCGGACCGAGGTCCGCTCTCAGGAGGCCGACTCCCATCTGGGGCATGTTTTCGATGACGGGCCGGCACCCACCGGGCTCCGCTATTGCATGAATTCAGCGGCCCTGCGCTTTATCCCGGTCGAGCGCCTGGAGCAGGAGGGATACGGTAAGTACCTGCCTTTGTTCCAATCGGCTCAGAAATAGGTCCGGCTCAGGTGGCGCGGATGGGAGTGGGCGGAGGCGTCGTGAGTCGGTCCAGCACCTCCTGTTGGATCTCGGATGCAAACTCCAGCACCGCGGAGAGCTGAGCCGCGAGGTTCTGGAGCTCGGCTGGATTCAGGGCCGGGTCCTCTCCCAAATTTGCGGCTTCTTCCTGGAGCATAACGAATCCGGCGTGAGCGAACGCCATTCGCTCCCAGAGTGGGAGGACCGTCTCGATCTGGTCGGTGGAGAGAGCGGCCGTGACTTTCTCGAAATTGCCTTCCAGAGGCCGCATGAGCCGGGCCAGCTGATCGGCGAGCACCCGGGCCCGCTCGGCATATTTCGGAGAAAGAGTGTCGGCGGTTTCGGCTATCGCGGTAGCCCACAGCTGGAGCTCGCCGTACTCCTGCCCCAGGTTCGCCAACTCCAGCCGGCTCGAGTCCAGGCGTAGCGGAACGGGAGCGGTATTCAAGCTGACCACAGCCATGGTCAGGGTCACCGCTCCCCACAACAGAGCAATACGCTGCACGTGACCTCCCCGGCAAATCCTGATGGTCCGGCGGGAGCCGGGGACACGGATTCGTTACCCTAAAACTGCGGTCCGCCTGACGGCCTGTCTGTGACGCCGACTACTCTGCTCTACTTGCCGGCGACCTGTTCGGATGGGAGCAGCCTGCCGTCCTGCACCAGCAGCTTGTTATCAACTGTTACGCTGCTTCCGGGTGAGTATCCCAGAGCCGCAAATTGGGTCTGGTTGTCGCCACCGGCCCAGGAATTATTGCCCAGCACGAAAGTGACCGCGCCCGCCTGGCTCCACAGGTGAAGGTTCTTACCAGGCACCTTTACCCCGGGGTTGATGCCGATGTCGATCACGCCAGGCAGATCTCTTCCCGGTCCCGCGGCGTCATACATGGCCTTCAGCGGCTCCAGCCCGGACTTGGCCGTCATCGAGACCAGCTTGCCCTCCTTGAACTCCAGCCGGAGACTTTCCACCCGCTGTCCCTGCACATAGTCCTCGTCCGTCACGACTACGCCGTTGGCCGTGCCGGGTACCGGGGTCAGGAATACTTCGCCTGCCGGCAGCCAGACCAATGTGGCCGAACCACCCTTCTTGCGGTCCTGGGCCGAGATGATGCCGTCGCTGACGGTGATGGGGCGGCCATTGATACCGACGCGGATATCGGTGCCGTTCGGGTTGGTTATCCGGAGCTCCCTGCCTCCGGCGAGGGCCTTCCGGACCTGTTCGCCGGTTGACTGCAGCGTGGCGTAGTCGGCGTCAACACCGCCGTACATCAAGTCGGCCAGCTGCTCCCTTGCAAGGCCGAATTGTTCGGCCCGCTCTGCGCTGGGATACAAGCCGTTCCCCAAGAATACGGACCGAACGCCACGCTTCCGCCCGAGCGCTGCAACCGGTGCCGCAGCCTTGCCGCGGGCTGCCATACGTTCGGCCGGTACACCCTTGAAGGTCCGCCCCTCTCCAAACTCGGTCGCGATGTACACATCGATCAGACCCATCAGCTTCATGTCCATCTCGGGAAGCCGCGTGTCATGCTTGGCGGGAACCTCGTCGAACATCCGCCGAGCCAGCTGCAGGCTGGAGACGGTCACGAGCGGGCTGGCTCCCCGCTTGCGTACTTCCACCGCGATGTCCTCCAGCAGCGGCAGATCCTCATCGCTGCCGCTGATCATCACGAGATCGCCATCTTGCACGCCGGCGCTCTGGGTGACGACTTTCTCGGCGACGGACCGGAATTCCGCTGGCTGGCGGGAGGATGGCGTGCTGTCTTCCAGCTTTACCACCCCCGATTCTGTGGTCCCGGACGTGGCGGTTCTCTGCTTGCAGCCCACGGCTGCAAGGGTCGCAAGCGCAAGGATGAGGGGCAACGTGCCCTGAGCGCGGCTGGCCATACGCGGTCTCCAGGGGGAAGGAACTTTCAGCGCGGTCTATTGTGCTCGGGGTCGTCTGGAGAGGCTACTGCTGAAAAATCGAGGTGTCAAGACAAGTTATTACCCCATCCCCGCAGCGCTCGGACGTAATCGTGCAGCACCATGAATTTTTCGTAGAGCCTTACCCCTTTACGCTTACGTCCAAATTCCGCGAAGAGGTCCCGAAGCCGTCCGCGACGAGTGACATAAAACCGGAATGTCTCGGCAAAATCCTCCTGTGGGTGCTTGGCCGCATAGGCACTCACGAAATTGGTGGGAGCGATGGCAATCCGGCGGCGTTGGAAGTACACCCAGGTGTTGTCCATCCCGCGGTACGCCTTGTCGACCTCGCCAAATGCCCTGCGGAACTGCCGGGTCTTGGTCCAGTCCCAGTGATTGTACAGGAAGCTGTGGCCGAGCTCGTGGGTGATGAGGCCAACGAGCATGGTCCAGGGGATCTCATCGCGGCCCCGCTTGCCCACGACGTAGCGCTGCTCGATCTCGACCATGTCGGGGTACTGCGGGTCAACCCCGGAGACACCGGGACGCAGTAGGATGCGGTAGCGCCAATCCTTGATTCGGGAGACGAGGAGAAGCCGCCTCACGCGGGTGAGCGCGCGAGGAATCAGGTCCCGGCCGGTCGGGTCGCCACCGCACCAGGGGCATGCGTTCATCTTGTCATCTACCCCGCGCCCGCAATGAGGGCATTCCCCCTCGAAAAGTCTCTCTTCGTTCCAGACCTGCCGCCGGCTACACCAGGGGCAGTACGGCATCGGGTATTGCACTCCGCCGCCGCATCCCCAATCGCAGCGGGCGTCCATACGAAAGCCTCGGGGCGCCTTGAGCGGCTCTTCGCTGGAGTACCCCTCTTCATGGATGTTGGCGCCACACCAGGGACAACAGGCGAAACTATCCGACACGGCCCAGCCGCACTTGTAGCATTCGGCGCCGGTCAGCCCACCGATATCACGCCAGCGCTGAGCCCGTCCGCACTCGGAGCAGAAGCTGCGGTACCGCCGGACCATTTGACCGCAGACGCAACGCTGTTCCCGGGCCCAGGCCGGAATCCGCCGCCTAGGACGGCTCACGCGCGACCCTTCCCTCGACTGCTCCTGACCGAAGACGCGGTGTTCCATCCTCGACTGGGCGGGTGATACGGAACATGGGGTGACCGAGGTTGATCAAAGAAGGTGAGAACAAGTAGACAACCAGGCTCAGTTATCGGCACGAATCCTACAAAATCCCCCGATCCGGCCGGTAACGCCAGACCGATCCTTACGTTGCGGGCTACGGACCGGGCGCCGCGAAATGCCCGCGTGCAGCCGTTGTCGGTAGAGATAACCCTTTGCAGACCAATCAGCTGAGGGGTGGCTCAGTGATTGCTCTCCTCGAGCTACCACACAGAATCGAGCCCTCGATGTACGGCCGCATTTGCGTGATGCTGGTTGTCGCCACCATCTGCGGTCTTACCACCGCCAGCACCCTTCCTGCCCAGGAACTGACGCCGAGTGAGCTGGTCCGGGTGGATGACTGGTACCGGCGGACTGTCGGCCGGACCGGCGATGGCCAATGGGGCATCGTTATCGGCACGATGGACAGCCGGGTCCTATGGAGTATGAATCCGGATCTGCCGCTGATCCCTGCCTCGACGGCTAAGCTCTTCACCACAGGCTTCACCCGCGCACGTGCCGGGGGCGGAGCCCGCATCTCCACTCGCGTTATCGGCAGGGGCCAACTCGATACCGTGACCGGCCGCTGGCAGGGAAGCTGGCAGCTCGAGCTGGGGGGAGACCCGACGCTGGAACGGCCCGGCCGGGCCGGCCCGACTCTCCGCGAGCTTGCCCGGCAGCTGCGGGATCGGGGTGTGCGAATCCTGGCGGGACCTCTTGCGCTGACCAGCCGTACCGGGCCGGCCACCTCCCGGTATCCGACCGTCTGGTCGACCGACTTCGAGGGGCAGCTTTATGCGCCGCCGGTGGGGCCGGTGACGCTCCACGAGAACACCATTTCGCTCACGTTCCGCCCCGGATCGGACATCGGCTTCCCTCCGACACTGGTTTCAGCCTATCCGGCAGGGGTGGATCGGATGGTCCGCATCAACGCGACCACTGTGGGGGGAAGCCGCCGCCGCCTCAGGCTTTTGGCTGAGCCCGATGGCGGATGGACCCTCCTGGGTAGCATTGGCATCGGCACCCGGACCGCCGGCCTTTCAGCCGTTGCGCACAACCCAGCCAGCGTCCTGGTCTACGCGTGGGGTGCCGCGCTGGAGCGGGCGGGAATACGCTGGGAGAACCGCACTTCCTGGATGAGCCGTACCCCGTCACCTATGGGTTTGGCGCTGCCCACGGTGCTTGCCAAGGTGGAGTCGCCCCCGTTCGACAGTGTGGCGGTGGAGATCAACCGCCGAAGCCTGAACATCGGAGCCGAGCTGGTGCTTCAATGGGCCGCCGCGAGCCAAACCGCGGGTCCTGCCCTGCTTACCCAGCACGTGCGGGACGTGGTGGGTCCCAAGGCACAGGTGCAGCTGGTCGATGCCAGCGGACTCAGCGAACTGGATCGAGTAAGCCCACTCACCCAGATGCTCTATCTGGCTCGCTACCCTCAGCTGCGCGGAGCCGAGCGCTTCCCGCTCTTACTCCCGGCGAACGGGATCGGGACCCTGCGGAACCTCAGGGGGGGAATGGCTCGTGGTGTGGTGCACGCAAAAACCGGCACCCTGGACCGGGTCGCTACGCTGGCCGGCTACCTCGGGCGAACCGACGGGGTGCTGGTGATCTCGCTGATGTATAATGGCCGCAGAATCGGCTCGGCCAGGGCCGCGGAGTGGGAGCTCTTCCGGCTTCTCGGTGCCGAAGGCGTCAATCTGAGCGGCGCTCTGGAGTCCCATATGGGTGGGCTGACCAACCAGGAAGACGAAGCGGCAGACTCAGCCCCTGACAGCCAGCCCGCAACGCCTGCGGAATAGCCTGCACGGCCCCTGCACATCTGCCCCGCCATTTCTAGCGCATCCCCGCTACACCGCCGCGGTAGTACCCAGAGGTTGGCAATAGTCTCCGGCTGCAGGGCACTGGTGTTGTCGAGAGGACGCGCGCATTATGACTGGCTCGTGACTTGCGGTGACTTCCCGCATCCCCTGACTACCTGGAGAAGGTATGGATTCGACGGCGCGGGAGGCCAGACTGAAGCCGGAGTTTGCCAGTCTCTATCCTCCGCTGACGCCCGATGTGTGGGAGCCTGCGGCCGAGATGGGGGCACGGGTTCTCCTCTGGCAGGTGCAGCAGAAGGGCACCGCGGCGTTGGGCAAGCGGCTGCTGGATGAGCGGCACTTCGAATTTCGGGGAGGCTGGCAACGGGGGCAGGAGACCGATCTTCGGACTCGAGTTTGTGACCCCGCTTTCAACGGTCCGATTTAATACTGCTCGATCAGGGCTTTGGCGGCGCGCTCGAATATCCGTCGCCGCAGAGATCGCCGGCGCCACTCTTCCAGCCGAATTTCCCGTGATCGGGTGAAGTCTTCCGTCAGTCCTTGCTCGATTGCAGCGGCAAAGTCAGGATCTGAAATCCCCAGCACGTTCTCTTCGTTCAGCTCCATACTTCGCTCGTCCAGATTGGACGAGCCCACGACCGACCAGGCTCCGTCTACCACGACGGTCTTGGCATGCATCATCGCCGGCTGGTACTCGAAGATCCGCACCCCGGCATCCAGCAGCTCCTCGTAATAACTCCTCCCGGCAGCCTGGACCGGCACGGCATCGGTGTGATTGCCCGGAACCAGCACCCGCACGTCCACGCCGGCCCGCGAGCGCTGGATCACTGCCTCCCGGAGCCGGTGGTCGGGGATAAAATAGGAGTTGCAGATCCAGAGACGCCGGTGCGCGTTGATGAAGCTGAGCCAGAAAAGAAGCCGGACCGGTTGCATGGCGTCGGACGGCGAGCTCACCACCGACAGGCCGCAGGGGCCGGGTCCCGGGTCCAGCCGGGGGAAGAAGCGCGGTCCGGCGAGGACCTCACCGGTACAGTAAAGCCAGTTGGACGTGAACGCAGACTGGATCCCGGCGACCATAGGTCCGGTGACCCGAGTCATGCTGTCGCGCCATTCGTGAGAGTTGTTGACGTTCCCTTTCCACTTGGCCGATACGGCGGCGCCGCCGGTAAAGCCCACCCGTCCGTCGACGACGATGGCGCGCCGGTGGGTGCGCCGGTAGATCCGAACCAGGTTGCGAAGCTCGAAGGGGCGAAAACGCTGGATTCTTACTCCTGCCCGGCGCATCTCCTCTCGATACCGCTTTTTCATCTTCAGGGCGCCAAACCCATCGAGCAGCAGCCTGACCTCAATGCCGGCGCGGGCCCGTTCGTTCAGCGCGTCTATGAACTGACGCCCGATCTCATCGGGATCGAAGATGTACACCTCGAAGTTGATCGTGTCCCGCGCCTTGCGAATCTCGTCCAACATCGCCGGGAAAAAGGCATCGCCGTTTTGGAGGAGGGTGACCTCGCCGCCGCGAAAGATGGGTCCATTGAGGTACGCCGCCGCCCAGTCCACGAAGATTTCGGAGCCCGGGTCTGCATCAAATCCGCTGGAATAGCCGTCGTCGGGCCAGTCGGGCAGAAAAAGCGCCCCGATGACCGACACGGTGGCAATCACGCCGGTCACCATGAAGGCCCAGGCCCACCAGGGCAGGTCCCAACCGATCCCGAGCCACTCACCCATGGGGTTCTCCGTTGGGGGAATACAGATCGATCCGTCCCAGCAGCGGATGGTGATCCGAGCCGAAGACCCGGGGTCCCCGATCTCGCGGATGCTCATCCAGGCGATGTACTCGCGCGTGCTTGACCGCGCCGCCGCGGTTGCGGACCAGAAGATAGTCGAGCACCAACCGGGGAAGAGCGTGGAAGGTGTGCCGCCACGGCGGCGCCGTCGGCGGTACACCGAAGGTGAAGCCGCCGTCGCGCAATACGCGCCAGGCTCGCTCTGCCCGCCCCCGGCCGAGATTGAGGTCGGCGCCGAGGATGACGGTTTCCTCCTGGACCGAGGTCAGAAGATGCTTTGCCTGGAGCGCGCGGCCGGCCGCGCCCAGCCACCGGTGCCCCGGCGGGCCGCGGGGATCGAGGTGCGCACTGGCTAGCCGAAGCGCTGTTCCGCCCACGCGCACCGCCGCGGATACCGCCACCCGCCGTTGCAGCACGAGTGGCAGCTCGATGGCCTGGGCGTCTTCCAGAGGGAGCGTGGAAAGAATCGCATTGCCCCGGTCGCTTCGTGAGGTGCCGTTCCTCATCGACGGGGCGTAACGCAGGTTGAGATCCAGGGCGCGGGCGGTTTCGACGATGTCCTCTTGCCGCCCGAGCTGCGCCACCAGCACGCGGCCGGCCGGCCCGACGGGATCGGCTGGAATGCTCGAGTCGCTGCGGTAGGCCTCCTGGACCAGGACGACCAGCGGTGCCTCGGGGTCGGCCCCGTGCTCCGCCAGCTCCCCCTCGCGGATTCGGGAGATCAGCTCGGCCAGCCTCCCGCGGCCGATCCAGACGTTCCAGCTGAGCACCACTAGCCCCGCGGCGGAAGGATGGGGCTGGGAGGTGAGGTCGAGCGCAACCGGATCGCCGACGTTTTCCCGCCAGCGTTGCAGCCGGAGTCGCTCGTCGTCGTCATGGGGCATGAGGGGAAAGCCGGCAGGCATGGCCATCATTGCGCGCCTCTTCTCCAGGAAAGCAGCCGAGGCACTCGCCGCCGACTGTGGCAAGCTAGAGTCCGATCAAGTGGAGCAGATGTGACTGGGGTCACCCGGTTCGAACGGTGCGTGTATTTTCCCAGCCAGGGGCGACCGGCCCCGGCCTCACACACCAGCTCCAGGGAGCATCTCGCCGATGAAGGCAAGCGATATCCGCCGTGGACACGTCATCTTTTTCGAAGGCCAGCCCTGCCGGGTCATGGAGTTCACTCATCGCACGCCGGGGAATCTCCGGGCGTTTGTCCAGGCGAGAATGCGCAATCTGAATACCGGCTCGACCTTCGAGCACCGGTTCAGCGCCACCGAGTTCGTGGAAGAGGCGCGGCTCGACACCAAGTCGCTTCAGGTTCTCTACCGCGACGCCAATGGGGTCCACGTCATGGATGCCGACACGTACGACCAGTATACCCTCGACCAGGAAACGGTCGGAGACCAGGGACAGTGGCTGGAGCCGGGCATGAACTTCCAGGCCGAGTGGCTGCACGGGCGTCCCATCGCGATCGAGCTGCCGGCAGTGACGGAGCTGGAGATCGTGGAAACGGCGCCGGTGATGAGGACGGCCACCAAAACCGCGAGCACCAAACCGGCTCGCCTGAGCAACGGGGTGACGATCCAGGTGCCGGAGTTCATCAGCGAGGGCGAACGGGTCCGGGTCAATCCCCGGGACGGCGTGTACCTCGAGCGGGCAAAATAGGATCGGCTCGAGTCTCACCATGGATGCAATTTCCGCGATTCAGAGCCGCACCTCCGTCCGGAG
>JBJMPK010000030.1:0-3866 GCA_045803245.1 Gemmatimonadales bacterium | reverse complement strand
CCCGGCACACCGGGGGTACCCACGTGCTGCGGATCGAGGACACCGACCGCGAGCGAAGCACCGAGGAGCACACCCGGGTCATCCTGGACGGGCTGACCTGGCTGGGCATCACCTGGGATGAGGGACCCTTCTTTCAGGGCGAGTACGCCGCGCGACATCAGGCCGACGCGGAACGGTTGCTCGCACAGGGGAAAGCCTATCGCTGCTTCTGTACCAGGGAGGAGCTCGACGTCCAGCGAGCCAAGGCGGAGGCCGCCGGAGGATTCCGTTATGACCGCCGCTGCTTCACGCTCTCCGCCGCGGAGGTCGCGGAGCGGGTCCGCGCCGGAATGCCATCGACCATCCGATTTGTCATGGGCGACGGGGAGATTGCCTGGGACGACGCAGTTCACGGCCGGATCAGCTTTCAGGGGCGTGATCTCGATGACTTCGTGATCTTGCGAAGCGACAACAGCGCCATCTACAACCTGGCCGTCGTGTCGGATGACATCGCCATGGGGATCACCCATGTCATCCGGGGCGACGATCACATTTCCAACACCCCGAAGCAGATCGCATTGTATCGGGCGCTCGGTCATGAGCCGCCGGTCTTTGCCCACGTGCCGATGATCCTGGGATCGGACGGTAAGAAGCTCTCCAAGCGCCACGGCGCCACCGCCGTGGGCGATTACCAGGGCCAGGGGATCCTGCCCGCGGCCATGCGAAACTTTCTCGCGCTGCTGGGGTGGTCTCCCGGCGGCGACCGCGAAATCCTGTCCCAGGACGAGATGATCCGCCTCTTCACCCTGGAGGGGATTCAGAAGAAGGCGGCGGTCTTCGATACCACGAAGCTCGAGTGGATGAACGGCGAGTATCTCTCAGCCCGGCCGGTGGAAGAGCTGCTTGAACCCGTACGCCGTCAGTTGAGCCAGATGGGGATACAGGATACTGGGGATCTGACGTCGTTGATTAACTCAGTCAAAGCTCGCTCGCGCACGATCCTCCACGTCGCTGCGCAGGTTGCCACCCGCCTGCATCCGGAGCGTTCCCAGCTGGACGCCAAGGGTCACGCTCTGATGCAGAAAATGGGACCGGCGTTTTTCTCGAACTTGGAGTTGGCATCCACTGCGCTGAAGCCCCTCGCGTCCGACCCGGGAGAATGGCAACCGGATCGGCTGTTAACGACTCTCAAAGGTGTGGCTGAGGCTAATAACCTGAAGCTGGGCGATGTGATGCAGCCGGTAAGGGTGGCGCTCACCGGGTCAACGGTTTCTGAACCGGTGAATGAGCTGTTGTTTGTGATCGGTCCTCAAAGCAGCATGCGAACGCTAAGCGAAAAGGCACGACACCAGGAGCGAGGCAAGAACCCAGCGTGAGAAGGACGGCTCGCTGCCTTGTTCTCGTTGTTGCCGCCGGGTGCGCCAAAGCGCTGCCCCCGTCTCAGCCCCGGCCAGTGCCACCCACCCAACGACCCGACTCGGTCGAGCTACCTCCCTCTCCCCTGCTGCAACCCACACCGCCGCTTCGATTGTATGCATCGGTGCGGCTGGCCTTCGTGGGCGACATCAATCTCGGCACGGCCACGCTGCCTGACGGCATTCCACCGGACAGCGGGCGTGGTCTGCTCGATGCAGCGCATCCGAGTCTCGCCGGTGACCTGGTCGTAGGAAATTTCGAGGGCGTCCTGGCCGATACCGGCACGTCGATCAAGTGCATCGTCAAAGCCCCACCGCCGAAGCGAAGGAGGCGGGCCAGGCCCGCACTCCCTGCCCCGCCGAAGCTCCGCCGGAACTGTTACGCCTTTCGCACCCCGGCAATGCTGGCGCCCCGCCTGGTCGAGGCGGGATTCACCCATCTGAATCTGGCCAACAATCACGCGAACGATCTGGGCGACGCCGGACGGGAGTCCACCGAGCATATCCTCGACAGCCTTGGTATCGGGCGCTACGGCCCCCTGGGGCGGATCGCCGTGGACACCGTCCGTCAGGGCGATAGCCTGACCACGGTCGGACTCGTCGGCTTCAGCACCTATCCGTTTGCCTACGACCTCCTGGACCTCGAGCGCAGTATTGCGGTGATCGACTCGGTTCGGCCGCTTGTCGACCTGCTGATCGTCACCTTTCACGGAGGAGCGGAAGGCGCGAAGGCAATGCGTACCGGGGAGGCGGCGGAATCGTTGGGCACCGAGCCCCGGGGCGATCTGCGCCGGTGGGCGCGGGCGGTGATCGACGCCGGCGCCGATGCCGTCATCGGTCACGGACCTCATGTGCTCCGCGGAATGGAGTTCTACCGGAGCCGGCTCATCGCCTATTCCCTGGGAAACTTTCTCACGTACCGGGGCTTCAATTTGACCGGCCCGCTGGGGATTACCGGAGTCCTGCAGCTCGAATTTTCGGGAGACCGCTCGCTCCGCCGAGCGCGACTGGTGCCCATGGTGCAGTACCCGGGCCGGGGGCCGGCACCCGATCCTGAGCGCGCGGCGGTCAGCCTGGTGCGGGATCTTTCGGTCGAGGACTTCGGACCCAACGCGGCCCGCGTCTCGCCCGCAGGAGAGATTGCCGGACCCTGAGCATGCCTTGCCACCGCGCCGAACCCCGCCTACTGATTCCGTATGGCTACCGTACCAGAACCCTCTGAAGGCGACGCCGTGCCGGTTCCGGCCGCGATCGCCGCTACCGAAGAGCCCATCCAGCTGAGGGTCGCGTTACTGGCAGATGAACGGGTTCCCGCCGGCATGGTCTGCATGGGCACGTACCGGAACGAAAGGCTGGTGGCGCGCTCGGTCATCTCTCCCGAAGCCTGGGCTCAGATCGAAGAGCACCGGTTCTTTGATGAGCCGCTCCAGGTCGTGCTCGTGGCCCGGGTGGCACCCCCCGGACTTCAGTGCCAGCTGTTTGCCATGGTGCCCGTTCCCGAGGAGGACGGCGACGAATCGGAGGAGCCATGGGCCGCCAGCGTGCCGAGCTCCGCGTACGAGGCCACGGTGGGAGATGACGACGAGGAGGACGACGCCCAGGTTGCGCCGGTACCGCTGGGGAATATCGTGCGGTTCGATCGGGATCGGGTGCATCCCGAGAGTCTTCCGCTTGAGACCGCGGACGTGTTGCGAAAGATTATCGAGGGGGGCGCGTCGGAGGTGGTGGATCGGGCGCTGGCGGATCTGCTTGGCCTCGACGAGCTGAAATAAGAGGCGGTGGAGAGTCTAGGGTCGAGGGTCGAGGGTCTACAGTGGCCTGATCCAGAATCTCGATGTCGACTCTAGACCCTTGACTCTAGACCCTCGACCTCCCTCACGGCGTCAACGGCTCCTCCGGCGGCGGCGCGGTCCGTTGGTTCTTCTCGAACTCCCGCTCTTTTTCTTTCCGCTCCCGGATCTCCTTGATCACCTTCTTGAACTCCTCCATCGTCTCGGCCCGGCGGGCGGCGTAGAGTATGTCTGAGCGGATATCCATCAGGTGGTTGTAGGCCCGGTTCTGGTCGATGTTGCCCGCCGGTATCGGCAGCAGGGCCAGCACCGCAGCCGGAATCTTGAGTCCCGCGATATAAATGTTCTTGGAGTCCAGCCCGAACTTCTTTCCTGCAATCTCCGTGGTCCAACTGGGAAGCGTCGCGTTCTTACTCGCCGGATCGTTGGCGATCGAGTCGAGGTAGGCCTGCACGATGGCCGTTACCGCGCTGTCGACCAGTTGGGCGCGGCTCTTGGAGAGCCGCTGCGCCAGCTCTCGCGGCGGAAGCGGCAGGGGACGCACCCACAGCCGTCCTTCCGCCAGTCCCGCCCCGATGCGGCCGACCCGGGCCTGGCGCACCGGAGGCGGACCGCCGGTATCGGTGACTATCGGGGGGCGCCGGGCCGGTGGAGGCAGCGCCGGACCCGGCTGGGGTCGATT
>JBJMPK010000029.1:0-7530 GCA_045803245.1 Gemmatimonadales bacterium | reverse complement strand
GACACGTTGTGAGGGCCCCCGCTCTTGTTGTGGTAGCGCACCACTTCACCCGACTTGATCGTGAGGTTGTCGGGGTCGAACTTATACTTGGATCCATCGAGGGTCATGTTCACGTCGTGGGCCTTGCCGGTCGCGGCCGGGGCAGCCGCAGGGGCCGACTGTTCCGGGGCGCCCGCTGCCGGCCCCGCCGCCGGCTGCTCCTCAGCTTTTTTCTCGCCACCGCAAGCCGCCACAATCACGGCCAGCCCAGCCACCAGGGATGTCATCCGCATTTTCGCCGCTCCGCCTCCCAAACAGTGAAGTTTTCCGCCTTGTGAACCAGTTCACAATGATAAGCGCGGGGTGGTGGAACGGAAGTGGTAAAACACCGGTGCGCCGACCCTGCGGAGCGGGTTAGTTTAGCGCATGGAATCGACGAGCCCCTTGAACGGCGGTACCACCAAGCGACCGGCCGCCCCGCCCTGTCACTCGCTCGGCTCCCAATGCCGGGGTGTCCCTGTCGTCCTTCGGGTAGGAGCACTGGAGGAGGGAAATGCCTCGCTCGATCACGAGACGACCTGGCTCATCGGTCACACGCAACACATCACCTTCTACGACATCTGGGAGGATGAGGGCGAGCTGTACGTGGACGCGATGCTCCACGTTCCCTGCCGCTATCTCGACCGCCAGGGAGCTACCAGCCGCTGCATGGCATATGGCTTCTGTGGACCGACACCCCATGGTCCCCGGCGCCGGGAGCAGCCCCGCCGAATGGCCCGGGACCGCTTCGTTATCGTCGAGAATCGCCGCATGGCCGTGCGGGCTTTGCCTTCGCCGGCGCGCAGCCTTCCGGTGCTCGCGAGCACCAATCCCTGTGCCCTGGCACCCTGCCGGACCGCCGATCACACCCGGGGCGCGGCCTGCTGCCGGGATCTTCAGATCGAAATCATGTGCACTCGGCGGCAGCGAAGGCTGGAGGCCCTGGTGCGTTCTCGCCGCTCACCGTATCTCTGCAAGGTGGAGCGGGCCGGCGAGTTCTCGATCGAAGCCGAGATCATTTCCGCCTGCGCCTTTCTCGATGACGATGGCATCGGCTGCTCCCTCCATGGCCGCCAACGGCCCGATGGCCGGCCCGCCAAACCGGACCTGTGCAGCGACTGGCCGGAAAAGAAGCAGGGGTTGCATCCCGGCTGCGTATTTGCCCGGCGCGGGATGAAGCCGGCTTAGCATTCTCGATGTGCAAGTAAGCGGCAGTGGGCCGTCCTCTTGGACGACTCAGGCGGAAGATGCCGGCCTACCAGCGGGGCTCTGAGGAGAGCCAGTGACAGACGAGCTCGAACAGCTATACCAAACCACCTATACCGCAGTGGTGCGTTTCCTCTACCGTAAGGTGTGGGACGCCGAGCGGGCCCAGGACCTGGCCCAGGAGGTCTTTGTCAGAGCCCTGGCTCATCAGCCGGAGAAGCCCCGGGCCTGGGTATTCGCGGTGGCGGCCAATTTGGCGCGAGATGAAGCCCGGGCGGCGGTGCGGCGCAAGCGGCATCTGACGCTCTTGAAGGCTGACCCGGTGGCCCAGCCTACGGTTACGCCGGCGGCCGACGTGTTGGTGGAGCATGACGAGCGGGTGGCCTCGGTCCAGGAGGCACTGAATACGTTGACCCCGCGCGATCGGGAGATTCTGTTGCTGTGGGATGCCGGACTCAGCTACCCGGAAATCGCGGCTCAAACCGGGCTGGCACTCGGTGCGGTCGGAACGACACTCGCCCGCGCCCGGCGCCGGCTGGTAGAGGCCCATGACCGGCAGCATGCGAGTAAAGGGAGCCATGCGGCACATTCCTGAGGACGAGCTCCACGCGTATCTCGACCAGGGGCTGAGCCGGTCGCAGTGCGTGGAAATCGAGAGTCATCTCGCCGTCTGCCCCGCATGTCAGTCGGCAAGAGACGGAATTGCCGCCCTGCGCGATCGCACCACCGCGCTGCTGAGCAAGCTCGCGCCTCCCCGCTCCTTCCCTCCCGAATTCGAGTCGCTGCGGCGCCGGGCCGCGTCTCAGGCCTCCGCCCGGCGCCGGAAGCTTCAGCGGGCGGCGTGGGCAGCCAGTATGCTGGTGGCGGTAGGCCTTGGGTGGACGGCAAGCTTGACGCTGAGGCCGGCTGAGCCTGGCCTTTCGCGGAGCCGGCAAGTGGCATCGTTGCCGCTGACCGTTCCGCCGGCTGCCGCGCTGTCGCCCTCGGCTGAGCCGACGGTTGCTCCATCCCGGCCGGTTAAGCATCGCAAGGCACCCCGCCCAAACAGCACCCGGAATTCCGCCGTCCTCCCTCCCATCGCCGCAGCCCCCTCGCTGGAACTCACCTCCATGGAGATCCCGCGGTCCGAGGTCGGGGTCGAGCTGGACGGCATGTGGCGGACCATGTCCTGGGCCGGCGCGCAGGCCGAAGCGGGCGACAAGCTGCCGTACATCGATGGCCTGCCGGTAGTTCAAGTGCAGGTGCAAACTGGGGAGCAGGGGAAGCAGCCGCTGATGGTGGTAGCGCAGCAGCTCGCGTCCGGCGAGATGATTCGAACCATTGAAGGGCCCACCAGCGACGTCTCCCATCTGCTGGCGCGGCGGACCATGACCGACCCGATCCCCACCGTCGATGCCGCCGATTCCTCCCCTGGTGATTCCAACCACACCGACCGGACCATGGCAATGCAACGGGGCGACCGGATGCTGGTGATTACCGGGGCGCTCCCGCCCGACAGCCTGCTGGCCATGATTCGCAGGTTGAATGCGGAGATGCGTAGCAAATAGTCGCCAGTCACCAGTCGCCAGTCACCAGTCACCAGTCGCCAGTCACATTCGTCCCTCGCCATTCAAAAGTCACACCCCGAAAACAATCAACCCTCCGGTTGCTCCGGAGGGATTCGTTTTGGCTGGCGACTGGCGACTGGTGACTGGCGACTGGTGACTACCTCGGCCGGTTTCTCCGCTCCAGCAGGTCAGCCGAGACATAGTCGCGGGGCCCTTCCTCATGGTCGAACTCCCCGGCAATAATCGCATGTCCCCGCTCCCTATCCAGCGTGATCTCCGCCAGCCGAGGCGAGAGCATGGGGAAGGTGCGGGCGAACAAGGCATACGCGAGCAGAAAGAGTCCCGCGAAGAGGAGCGTGGGACCGACCTCGGGCAAGCCGAAGGTGGGGCCCGGCAACGGGCTGATAGAAGGCATGACCAGCAGGTATCGCTCCAGCCAGAGCGCCACCAGGCTCACAGTAGCGAAGAAGCTCAGGGTCACTCTCGACTTCTTCGGCGCGACCCCAAGCAGACCAAAGAACGGGATCACGAACATGCCGAGGAGGACGGCCTTCCCGATCGGGAGCCAGTGGCCCCAGAGGCGGGCGAAAACAAACCCGGTCTCCTCCGGCAAGTTGCCGTACCAGATGACCAGGAACTGGGCCCACATCAGATAGGTCCAGAACACGCTGAACCCGAAGCACAGCTTGCCCAGGTCGTGGCGCTGCTTGGGCGAAACCAGATCGGACACGCCGAGGTGTGCGGCCCCATAGATCGCCAGCAGCGCGAGCAGCATGTGAGCGCCCAGAAACGCGCCCATGAAGATGAAGCCGCCAAGCAGGTTGGAGAACCAGTGGGGCTGGAGCGCCATGATGCAATCGAAGGCTACGACCGTGATCACATATGCATACATGACCGTGTATGCAGGAGCCAGACGATGAATCCGTGCCTCGTGAGCCAGGACGTAGGCCGACGTGGCCTGATACTCCCGCGACCAGCGCTCGAAGAGGCTCCGCCGTCCACCCGACACGACAGCACGAGTGGCATACATGTCCGGCACCAGATCGGCCCGCACTAACTTCCAGCCCACAACCGTCAATGCCAGCAGTCCCACGGCCAAGCGCGCAAACATGAATTCGTGCGAGAGCCATACCGCCTTCCCGTGCTGCACTTCGTGGAGAGCGATCTGCATCGGGCCGTAAATCGCCGGGTAGCCGGCAGTGAAGATCAGTACCAGGCCGATGAGAGAGACGGGGAGGAAGGCGACTCCTGCCTCCGCAAATCGAATCATCATCCCGGACCACTTGGCATTGGTGATCTTCTGCACCGCCGCAAACGCCACGCTGCCGGCCGCAAGCCCCGTGAAATAGATCCAGTTGACGTGAAAGAGCTGCCAGGCCCGGTCGTTCGTTCCCTCTGCCAGTGATTGGACGAAGAGGATCAGCCCCAGAATGGCCAGGCCGGCCCCCACGCCGAGGAAGAGATCGTAGCGGCCCGCCACGGCTCGCTGGACCAGCCGCTCGTGCAGCGTGGGCGTCATCGCGGCACCACCGCGGTGGAGCCCGTCGCGCTGGGCCCGGGTGGGATGGGAGCGGCCGGGCCGGGGGGCGCGGGAGAACGCGCCTGGAGCTTCCGCACGTGGTTCACGATGGCCCAGCGCTCCCGCGGGGCGTAGACTTTGTCGCCATACCGGGGCATGACTCCCCGGCCGTACCGGATGATGCTGTAGATGTAACCGTCGCTGTACGCCCGGGCCCGCGCCGTTATCAGCGACGGCGCTCCCATCTGCCGGGAAACGGTGCCGTCGGCGTTGCCGGTGGGTCCGTGGCAGACACTGCAGAAGTTCTGGTACAGGGTATCACCGGCCGCATCGACCTCCCGCGGAATGTCGGGGACGCTGGGGCCCGGCGCATGCACGGCGGATCCGCCGCTGGCGAAAGGATTCTTGAGCGCGTTGGCGGTGGTCACTTTGCCCGTGACCCATTCCGCCGACCAGTCGGGCTCACCGCCGGTGACGGGAACGCTCCCTTCGGGCGAGTAGCGGGGTACCCGCTCGGTCTCGTATGGGCGCACGTACCGGGCATGAACCATGTGGTCGAACCAGGGGATCACGTGCCACAGATCGTCCGGTGAAGGCAGCCGGTAGTAGTAGAAGTCGCAGGCGCCCGTGACGAGCAGGAGCAACGCCAAGACCGCTTTACGTCTCACGCAACACCTCCACCGCCCCCGACGAGCGCAGCAGTTGCTCCACCCGGGTCGCCTGATCGGATGGGACCGGCACGAAGATGCCGATCCGGTCGTCGCTGAACCGCGGGTCGTATGCGACGCCCGGCTTCCCCATCAGGATCGAGAACACCGCCACCGCCGCCACCGTGCTGAGGGCCCCGAGCAGAATGGTCAACTCGAAGGCAATGACCACGTATGGCGGGATGGATGCGATCGCCTTTCCGCCCACAACCACGGGCCAGTCGTACGACATCCAGATCGTCATGGCAAATCCGGCGGTGCAGCCGGTAAGGCCGCCGATGAGCGTGAAGAGCCGCACCGGGCTCACCCGCTGACCCAGAGCTTCTTCGATCTCGTGATTGGGCGACGGGGTGTAGACGGTGAGATCGCGAATACCCAGCGCTCGCACCGCACGGACGGCTTCCGCCGCCGCATCGACGTGGATGAACGATGCCAGCAGGCCGGGTGCCCGAACGGGCCGCCGCTTGAGAAGCGCCATCACCCGTGTCCCACCCGGCGCCGGGGCATGGGGATCATTTCCTTGATCTCCTGGATGGCCACAATGGGGAAGTTCTTGGCGAACAGGAGGAACCACATCCCGAACCAGCCAAAGGAGCCGGCCAGGATCCCCCAGTCGGCCCAGGTGGGGTTGAGCTGGCCCCAGGCCCAGGGGATGTAATCGTTGCTGAGGGACGAGACGATGATGACGTAACGCTCGAACCACATGCCGATATTGATGAAGATCGAGATCACGAACAGCGACGTGATATTAGTCCGGATCTTTCTGAACCAGAGCAGCTGCGACACCAATGCGTTACAGATGATCATGGTCCAGCCGGCCCACCACATGGGCCCGAATGCCCGGCGAAAAAAGGTGGTCTGCTCGAAGATGTTTCCGCTGTACCAGGCCACGAAGTATTCCATGGCGTAGGCATAGAGCAGGATCGACCCGGTGAGCAGGGTCAGCTTGGCCAGGTTGTCGAAGTGATACTCCGTGATCATATGCTGGATCCTGAGCGCCCGCCGAAGCGGGATGATCAGGGTGAGCACCATGCCGATACCGGAGTAGATCGCGCCGGCGACGAAATAAGGAGCGAAGATCGTCCCGTGCCAGCCCGGCACGATGCTGGACGCGAAGTCCCAGGACACCACCGAGTGGACCGAGAGCACCAGCGGCGTCGCAAGCGCGGCGAGATAGAGATACGCCCGGGAGTAGTGCCGCCACTGGTTGTTGGTGCCCCGCCAGCCGACCGATGTCAGGGAGTAGATAGCCCGGCGCCAGCCCGACACCTTGTCCCGCACCGCCGCGACGTCCGGTACCAGGCCGAACACCAGGAAGGTGGTCGACACGGTCAGGTACGTGGAGATGGCGAACACGTCCCAGATGAGCGGTGACTTGAAGTTAGGCCAGAGAAACCGCTGGTTAGGGTACGGCAGCAACCAGTAAAAGATCCACTGACGGCCGATGTGAATGATCGGGAACAGACCAGCCGTCATGACCGCGAATACCGTCATGGCTTCGGTCGAGCGGTAGACCGCGGTGCGCCAGGGAGAGCGAAAGAGGAAGAGAATCGCCGAGATGAGGGTACCGGCGTGGCCGATGCCGACCCAGAACACGAAGGTGGTGATGTACACGCTCCAGAAAACCGGAGGGTTGTACCCCGCGTGACCCAGACCGTCCTTGATCAGGATGAGAAACGTAAGGATGCCGGTGAGAAACAGCGCCACGGCGCCAAGCAGCAGGAGCACGTAGCCCCGGCTGGCCGGCCCCAGCGTGGCCACCACGTCGCGGGTGACATCGGCGTGGCTCTGCGTCATGGCGTGCTCGCCGTGGGCCGCGGGGTGGGTCGCGACGGTCATCGGCTACGCCTCCACCGGGTGGAGGACCTTGGCCAAATAGGTGATTGCCGACCGGGTGTTGAGCTCCTCGAGCACGCGATAGCCTCGGGGATCCTGCTGCAGTTGCCCCACCCGGCTTCCCGGATCGGCTGCGTTCCCGAATACGATCGCATCCGAGGGGCAGGCCTGGGCGCACGCGGTAGTGAACTCGCCGTCGACGATCTGGCGGTCCTCCAGGCGCGCCGTGTTCTGCGCCCCTCGGATGCGTTGAATGCAGAAGGTGCACTTCTCCATGACCCCTCGCGCCCGTACCGTCACATCGGGATTGAGCTGGAGATGGAGCGGTGCCGGCCAGGAGGCCTCGTTGTACTTGTACCAGTTGAAGTACCGCACCTTGTAGGGACAGTTGTTGGCGCAGTACCGGGTTCCGACGCAGCGGTTGTAGACCTGCCCGTTGAGGCCGTCCGGAGTATGGTACGCGGCGTACACCGGACAGACCGGCTCGCAAGGAGCATTGGAGCAGTGTTGGCACAGCATGGGAACGAAGCGGGCCGTCACCGGCTCACCCGGATCGGTTCCGCCTTCCCAGTAGCGCTCGATCCGGATCCAGGTCATTTCCCGGCCCTTCTGAATCTCGGTCTCACCCACCGTCGGAATGTTGTTCTCGGCGTAGCACGCGGTGACGCAGGCCTGGCATCCGGTACACTTCGCCAGG
>JBJMPK010000028.1:0-5276 GCA_045803245.1 Gemmatimonadales bacterium | reverse complement strand
GGGAAATTATGCGGCAAAGTACACTCAGGAGGGCACTACCCTGCGGGTAACTCGGCGAATCGAAGGCGCTCGCGGGATCTATCCTCCTGATTCGGCGCCTGATTTGGCGGCGTGGCTTAGAGCCATCGGGAAGGACGACGTACCCTACCTGGTGATCGAGCCCAGCCCAACCCCCTGAAGGAGCTCGCGCTGTCAGGAAAACGCCCGCTCCGGTTTCCTGCTCCCGCCTTGACATTCGTGTTATAACAGATATCGTGCAGCGATGTCGCCCCGATTGCAGCAGGAGCTGAAGCAGACCAAGCCCTTTCCCCGGCCCAGCGCCGAAGCGCTCCTGGGAGTGTTGCGGACCGCGGCTCTGCTCGACCACCAGATCAGCGAAGCCCTCCGACCTGCCGGCATAACCAGCACCCAATACAACGTGCTCCGGATCCTGCGGGGCGCCGGACCCGATGGACTTTGCGGTCGAGAGATAGCAGAGCGCCTGGTCTCCCAGGTCCCCGATGTTTCTCGTCTGCTTGACCGGATGGAGGAGATGGGACTGCTCGAGCGGCAACGGAATGCGGAGGACCGGCGGCATGTGGTCGCCAGGATAACGGAGAAGGGCCTGGCGGTGCTCACCGAGGCTTTGCCGGCCCTGGAAGCGGTAGAGCGGGCCCGGATTGGGAACCTCGATCCTGAGAGCATACAGCGGCTTATAGACATCCTGGAGCAGGTGCGCGACGGGGGCTGAAACCTTTTTGGGGTAATGCATGTTATAACAACCAGCGTTCAACCTACTGGAGATGGCTATGTCGATTTATCCCGATACCGCGAGCCTTGGTATCCTGCTCGCACGATTGGTTGTAGGTCCGCTGATGATGGCGCACGGTGCCCAGAAGCTCCTCGGCTGGTTCGGCGGCTATGGGCTGGCCGGGACTGGTGGATTCTTCGAGGGTCTGGGGTGGCGGCCAGGCCGAGCCTTCGCAGCCGCTGCAAGTCTGGCCGAAGTGACTGGTGGCGCGCTGATCCTGCTCGGTTTCCTGGGCCCGGTCGGACCCGCGCTCCTGCTCTCGGTCATGATCGTTGCCGCCATCAGCGTGCACTGGCAACACGGTGTGTTCGCTAGCGGTAACGGAATCGAAGTGCCTTTGCTATACGGTACCGCGGCGGTGACTCTGGCTCTCACCGGCTTCGGCCGCTTTTCCTTGGATGCCGCGCTTGGTGGGGATCGACTCTGGACGCCGGGTCTCGTATGGGGGGCGCTCGCAATCGGCGTGTTGGCGGGAGTCGTCAACCTGGCGCTGCGGCGTCCGGCGCCCCAGACCAGCACCGCCTGATAGGCATAACGACGAGGCTCCGGCGTAAACCGGAGCCTCGCGGCTACTCCACCGTCACCGACTTGGCGAGATTGCGCGGCTGATCGACGTTACACCCTCGACTCACCGCCACATAGTAGGAGAGCAGCTGCAGGGGGATGCTGGTCAGAATCGGCGTCAGCAGGTCGAGGGTCTCCGGGATGGTGAACGTCGCGTCGGCCAGACGCTCGATCTCGGTATCACCCTCGTTGATGAGCGCGATGACCTTGCCGCCCCGCGCCTTTACCTCTTCGATGTTGGACACGATCTTCGAGTGCACCGCGTCTCGCGGAGCGATGAAAACCACCGGCATGTTCTCGTCGATCAGCGCGATCGGTCCGTGCTTCATTTCCGCCGCCGGATAGCCCTCGGCATGGATGTAGGAAATCTCCTTGAGCTTGAGCGCACCCTCGAGGGCAACCGGGAAGTTGACCCCGCGACCCAGATACAGCGCATTCTTGCTGGTCTTGAGGAACCGGTCGGCCAGTCTCTCAATCTGGCTGGACCGCTCCAGAATCTGCTTCACCTGATCGGGCAGCTGTTGAAGGGCGTGGATGAACTCACGACCCTGGAGAATGCTCACGTTCCGGAGCCGCGCCATGCGCAGCGTGATCAGGGCGAGCGCCGCCACCTGGCTGGTAAACGCCTTGGTACTGGCCACTCCCACTTCCGGACCCGCGTGGAGATAGATGCCGCCGTCCACCTCGCGGGCGATGGTAGAGCCCACCACGTTGACCAGGCCGATCGTGCGAGCACCCCGTCGCTTGGCCTCGCGGATAGCAGCCAGGGTGTCGGCGGTTTCGCCTGACTGGGAAATCCCGATGACCAGCGTCTTGGGATCCACCACCGGATTCCGGTAACGGAACTCGGAGGCGTATTCGACCTCCACCGGGACTCGGGCCATCTCCTCCAGCATGTACTCGCCAATGATGCCGGAGTGCCACGAGGTTCCGCAGGCGGTAATGATGACGCGCTCGATCTGCTTCAGCTCTTCATCGCTGAGATTGAGGCCGGTGACTCGGGCGGTGCCCTCCTCCTCGAGCAGGTGCCCGCGCAGCGTGTTGCAGAGGCTCTCGGGTTGCTCGCAGATCTCCTTCAGCATGAAGTGGGCATAGCCGCCCCGCTCCACCATGGTGAGGTCCCAGTCGATCTGGCTGACGGGTTTGCTGATCCGCACCGTCTCCAGGTTTCGGACCCGGTATCCATCCCGGGTGAGCACGACCATCTCGCCGTCGTCCAGGTAAACCACCGAGCGGGTATACTGCAGCAGAGGCGAGGCATCCGAGGCAACGAACCACTCGTTTTCGCCGACGCCCACCAGCAGCGGGGAACCTTTGCGGGCCGCGACGATCACCCCCGGCTCGTCCGCCGAGATGAAGGCCAGGCCGTAGGCGCCCTCGACATCGCGCAAGGCCGCCGCGACTGCTTCCTCCAAATTGCCCTCATAGAATTCGCCCACCAGATGAGCCAGCACCTCGGTATCGGTCTCCGACTTGAAGGTGTGCCCCCGCTGCTCGAGGGCCTTCCTGATGGCGCCGGAGTTCTCGATGATGCCGTTGTGAATCACCGCGATCCGGCCTGACTGGTCGGTATGAGGGTGGGCGTTGGTCGTGGTGGGCGCGCCGTGCGTGGCCCAACGAGTGTGTCCGATGCCGATCGTACCCTTGGGCATGCTCTCGCTCAGCTCGCCTTCGAGCACCGACAGCTTCCCCGCGGCCTTCATGATCTGCAAGCCGCGGCCGTTCACGACCGCGATTCCGGCAGAGTCGTAGCCGCGATACTCCAGCCGGCGCAGCCCTTCGAGGAGAAGCCCGGCCGCCTGACGCGGTCCGATATAGCCAACGATGCCGCACATCGTCCATGGACCTCAGTACAAGAGTTCTCGGCTTGCAGCTACGAGTGCTTCGGCTTCGGCCTGAGTCGGTGCTTCGGCGATCAGTCGTACAATCGGTTCGGTACCCGAGGGCCTGACGTGGAGCCAGCGATCGGGCCAGGCGAGACGAAGCCCATCTCTATCATCGGTTGTTGCATCGGGGAAGCGCTGTCGTAGCCGGTGATACAGCGGGACGAGCTCCGGCCCCCGCGATCCCTTTGCCTTCACGATAGTGTACTGGGGATTGGCAGCTACCAGGCGAGAGAGCGTTACCCCAGTCTGCGTAAGGAGATGCAAGATCAAGGCCACCCCTAGGGGGGCGTCGCGGCCGATGTGGAGCGCAGGGTACATCACTCCCCCGTTCCCTTCTCCACCTATGGTCGCGCCCTCATCTCGTATGGCCCGGGCCACGTTCGCCTCGCCCACCGGAGCACGAATCAATCGGGCGCCGAGGGACCGGGCTGCGTCCTCGACCACGAGGCTGGTGGAGAGGTTGATCACGACCGTCGGGGGGTTCGCCCCACTGATGCGCCGGTCCAACACTGCCCGGACCGCGAGTGCCAGCGTGTAATCCTCACCGATCGGCCGGCCAGTCTCATCCACCAGCGCGAGCCGGTCCACGTCCGGATCCACCGCGAGGCCAACATCGGCTCCAGTATCACGCACCAGCCGGCTGAGCTCGCTCAGATTTTCGGGTACCGGCTCCGGCGGATGGGGAAACCGCCCGTCGGTTTCGAGATTGATCCCGTGCACGCCGCACCCCAACCGCTCCAGCAGCGGCACGATTGCCGTCGCGCCGGCCCCGCGAACGCAGTCCAGCGCCACATTAAGCTTGCGCTTCCGGATGGCTTGGACGTCGAGAACCGGCAGCGCGAGAATCGCATCCAGATGGCGATCGATGGCTTTGGGATCATCCCGTAGCGTCCCCAGGTCGCTCCACTTCGCCCGCCGCGGACCGGAGTCGGCCAAGGCCCGGACCGCTGCTCCCGCTTCCGCGTCGAGGAAAATCCCATCCGGGGCGACAAACTTGAGCGCGTTCCACTCGATCGGATTATGGCTCGCCGTCAGGATCAGTCCGGCTCCGGCGTGGTGATACTCGACCGCCATCTGGACCGTGGGAGTGGGGACAATCCCGAGATCGATAACGTCGACTCCGACCGACATGAGGCCGGCTGCGGCGGCGCGGGCGAACATCGGTCCGCTGGTCCGGCTATCGCGGCCGAGGATGACGGATGGACGGATGGGCGGGCGGACGGTCGCCCCGGAGAGCGACCAGGCCCCAAGGGCCGCGGCATAGCGGGCGACCACCTCCGGCGTCAGGTCGCTTCCGACATGACCCCGGATGCCGGAGACGCTGATCATGAGGGTATCGGACATGAATCAGAGCGGCCCGCGATCAGGTAATCGGAAGGCCCGCGCCGTTGCCGTGCGTCTCCAGAAAGGCTTCGACCACTTCGGGGTCGAACTGGACCCCGGCACACCGGCGAAGCTCCCCGATCGCCTCGGCGGCGGGCCACATGGGCCGGTAGGCCCGATTGGTGGTCATCGCGTCGAACGCGTCCACCACGGCAACGATCCGGGCTTCCAGCGCAATCTGGTCACCCTTCAGCGAGTCGGGGAATCCGCTCCCGTCCATCCGTTCGTGATGCGAGCGCACGATGCGCAGCACGGCGGGGGAGGTGGCCAGGAACGGCGCCAGGATCTTTTCGCCTAACGTGGTGTGGGCCTTGATGTGATCGAACTCCTCCGGATTGAGAGGACCGGGCTTGTTCAGGATGTCTTCTCGGGTGCCGATCTTCCCGATGTCGTGCAGCTCTCCGCCTAACCGGATGTTCTCCAGCGTGTCGTCGGTGAAGCCGAACCGGACCGCGGTCTTCATGGCGTACCGGCTGACCCGGCTGGAGTGGCCGCTGGTGTATGCGTCCTTCGCCTCCAGTGCGTGCACCAGCATCTGGACCCCGTTGATGAGAGAGGCCCGATTCCTCCGGTCCAGGTCCCGGACCCGCAGCTCGAGGCTCTGCTGATAGAACCGGTTCTCCAGCAGGAGCCGGCGCTTGTCCATCGCTTTG
>JBJMPK010000027.1:0-3506 GCA_045803245.1 Gemmatimonadales bacterium | reverse complement strand
GATCCGGATGTCTCCCGGAAGTCTACCGAACCAGCTGAACCCGCCTAACCACACCAGTCCCCCGATCACGACTATGGCAACGCCCAGCAGCACGATCGCGGGTCCGGCGGAAGGCGAGGTCATGTCAGAAACCCCTGCCGGACGGCGTGGATGTAGTCGGTATATGCCGGCACATGGCCCGCGGCGCGGAGATCGGAGGCGATCTGACCGCGATGATACGCCGAGTGGATGGTAACGTGGGTCAGAATCTCCTCGACGGTGTTGCTCCAGGACTCTCCCTTCGAGTTGGTATAAGGAATCTGGTCGGTCATGCGAGACGCGGGTGTCAGGTCGAGGTAGGCCTGCCATGAATCCGCCAGGTCGCTCAGACGTTCGGCGCACTGGGCGATTGTCAGCTCGGGCCAGACGGCAAACGAAGGCGATTGCCGGCGCAGCCGGGCCAGCCAGAGGTGCTCGGCGCCGACAATATGCGCCATCCATTTGTGGCTTCGGGGTGGGACCGGATCTTGTTCGAGCGACGCCAGCGTCTCCCGGTTGGCCCACACGTCGTACCGCAGCAGACGGTCGAGCTCTTCTTTCATCGGAAAGCGGCCCGGACATTCCGTCGCATCCCGTCCAGGCCGGGGCGCTCCAGCGGGGTGTCACCGAAATCCTGGCGGAATTCGTCCTCGGACATGTGCTCGAACGAGTCCGGTTCCCTTCCGGCCAACCGTCCTCTCGACTGGAACTCGGGTATCCCGGTCGGTCGGGCGAAGCGCTGGTTCCAGGGACACACGTCGTTGCAGATATCGCAGCCAAAGGCGTTGCCTTCGAACCGTTCCGCCAGCTCGTCGGGGATCGGTCCCCGCTGCTCGATGGTGAGGTACGAGATGCAGCGGGTGGCGTCGAGGAGCCGCGGCTCGACGAATGCGTCGGTGGGACATGCGTCCAGGCATCGGGTGCAACTGCCGCAGCGGTCGAGATCGAAGGGGGCGTCCAGATCGAGCACCAGGTCGGTGAACACCGATCCGATGAAGAAGAAGGAACCGGCCTCCGGCCTCACCAGCATCGTGTTCTTGCCGATCCAGCCGAGCCCGGCGCGCTGAGCCAGCTCCCGTTCGGGCACCGGGCCGGCGTCGGCAAAGCTGCGGCTCAACCGGGCGCCGTTGGACCGGAGGAAGCCGGCGAGCTGCTCCAACCGCCGCGGGGTCACCCGGTGGTAATCTTCGCCCCGGGCGTACTTCGCGATCCGGGGTGCCTGACGATCCTGCTCGCTGTCCGGCGTGTAGTAATTGTCGAGCACTACCACGACCGCGCGCGCCTGGGGAAGGATCAGGCGAGGATCCTTCCGCCGTTTGGCCTGGCGGTGGAGATATCGCATGGTCCCGGCATAGCCCCGCGCCAGCCACTCATCCAACCGGTCGCCATGGGCGGTCGGCCCCGGATGGGTAATGCCGCAGGCGATGAAGCCGAGCTCGAGCGCGCGCGCCTTGACGGACTCGGTGAGGTTCATGACGATGCTGCCGGGACCCTCACGGGAGGTAACGGCGCCACGGTGCAGGGAGTCTCCCCGGCAATGAGCCGCGCTCCCCGCCCGTAGGTCAGGTAAGACAAGGCCCACTGGATCATGACGAGCACCCGGTTCCGGAATCCGATCAGGAAGAAGATGTGGACGAAGGTCCAGATGAGCCATGCGAGGAAGCCGCCGAAATGGAGCTTCCAGATGTCTGCCACGGCGCGGCCCCGGCCGATGACGGCCAGCTGTCCTTTATCCCAATAACGGAATGCGCGGCGCGGCTCTCCGGCAAGATCGCAGCCGATGACCCGGGCGGCGTATTCTCCCATCTGAATCGCCACCGGGCAGATGCCCGGCAGGGGGCCGCCTTCCTGATGCTGGAATAGCGCCGCATCGCCCAGGACGAAGACCTCGGGGTGGCCGGGAATGGTGCAGTCGGGCTCGACGATCGCGCGGCCCATGCGATCGAGCGGCGTGTTCAGCGACGCGAGGATCGGGCTCGCCACGTTGCCGGCCGCCCAGATGACCGTCTGAGTGGGAATGATCCACCCCGCCGCCGCCACCGAGCCCGGACGAACGTCGGTGACCAACGCTTCGGTGCGCACCTCCACTCCCAGCCGTCTCAGCTCGAGCTTGGCCTTCTCGCCCAGGCTCGGCGGATACGAGGGGAGCAGCCGAGCTCCGCCTTCCAGAAGCAACACGGTGGCTTCCCCGGGATCGATATGGCGGAAATCCCGCCGCAGTGCGTAACGGCGCAGCTCGGCGACCGCGCCGGCCATCTCCACTCCGGTGGGGCCGCCGCCGACGATGACGAACGTGAGATAGGCGTGCCGCCGAACCGGATCAGGCTCCCGTTCCGCCCGCTCGAAGGCCAGGAGCACCCGCTGCCGGATCTCCACCGCGTCTTCCAGGCTCTTGAGGCCGGGTGCTAACGCCTCCCACTCGTCGTGCCCGAAGTAGGAGTGCCCGGCGCCGGTGGCCACGATGAGGTAGTCGTACTTCAGGCTCGAACCATCGGTCAAATGCACCACGCGACCTGAGGGGTCGATGGATGCGACCTCAGCCAGCAGCACTTCGGTGTTGCGCTGCTTCCGAAGCACGGAGCGGATCGGGGCGGCGATGTCGCTGGGATTCAGCGCGGCGGTGGCCACCTGATATAGCATCGGCTGGAAGAGGTGGTGGTTGCGCCGGTCTACCAGGGTCACCCGCACCGGGGCGCGCTTCAGGCCGAGGGCGGCATATAGTCCACCAAACCCTCCGCCCAGAATGACGACCTCAGGAGTTTTCGTCCCTGCCCGCTCACCGCTCACCGCTCACCTCTCACTTGTCACCTCTCACCTCTACAATCCCATCGTCTCCCGGCGCCACCGGGCAAAGCGGACCACGTCGTCGATCGGCGGCACGGCCTCCTCGTCGGCGTAGGCGGTGTACATGCGCCAGCGCAGGTAATCGCGATCGGGCAGCGGCAGGAAGGGCGATCGGGTCCACCAGCGCCGCCGCCGAAAGGCCCAGGCCGTCCGCATCAGGTCGATGCCCAGCCGCGGGTTGAGCACCCCCCGCCACGCAAGGCGACCAGCCAGGGACAGCCAGGAGCGGGACATGCGCCAATTATAATTGGTATATTCCGCTCCCTATGACTCAGACTACCCCTCTACCAATGCGTCGGGTGGCGCCACGCGCGAGTGTTCGATCGTGACCAACAGCCCGTACCGCACCATGGACGACAACAAGCGTCCCACCGAGGACGAAACCCTTCTCGAGGGGCCGCAACCCCGGGAGCGCCACGAGAAGGAGCAGATCCTCGTCTCCGACCCGTGGCGGGTACTGCGGATCATGGGCGAGTTCGTCTGGGGCTTCGACAACCTGTCGGACGTGCGAGACGGCGTATCGATCTTCGGCTCGGCCCGCACCAAGCCGAACGATCCGCACTATCGGGCGGCGGTCGAGACCACACGCCTGCTGGCCGATGCCGGAATTCCGGTGATTACCGGCGGCGGCCCCGGCATCATGG
>JBJMPK010000026.1:0-7296 GCA_045803245.1 Gemmatimonadales bacterium | reverse complement strand
CGAGCCTCCGCTATGGCCGCAAGCACCGACCGATAGCACACGACCTCATCCACCGAGAGCCCACCGGCTCGGAGCTCCAAGGGAAGCTCGTCCCGATGGGACTCCCCACAGGGAAAGAGCACCGGCCCGCTCGCCTGCTTCTCGAGCATTGCTCTTCCCAGCGCCCGGGCCGCGCCGATACGCCCGGTACGGCGGCCGGCCGGGAGACGAACCGATCCCATGCCTCCACTCAGCCCTGCTGCCGTTGCCGGCCCAGTGGCCCATACCACCGGGGTGCTACGGACCGGGGGCCAACCCACCGCTAGCTCCTTCATCCGTCGGGCGACTGCGTGAGCGGCACGCGGGGAGGTGAAAGCGATCGAGCCGTACTCGCCTAGCCGCTCGAGGGCGGCATCCAGTGGGCCCCCATTGGCCGGCGGCGCGAAGCTCATTAACGGCCGCTCCTCGATGGCCACCCGGATTCTGCCGAGAGCCGCCGCCAGACCGGGGAAGGCACCGGCTGACGCCGTGAGGACTACGGTATCGGTCATCAGGGCTCGGTAACCAGCGGAGCGGCCGCATTCCGCACCTGCGCCAGAATCTCCGCCGCGCCCTCACTCAACAGCCGCCCGGCCAACCTGATCCCCAGTGCACTCGCTTCATCGGGGTTTTCCACCGGGCCCTCGGCCCGGCCTTCCACCTTCTTGCTTCCGTCTAGGGATATCACTCGCCCGTGCAGTCGAAGGAAGGGGCGCGATTCGGTGGTATCCAGCACAGCGTGCGCCCCCACCGGGACCTGGCAGCCTCCCTCCAACCGCCCCAGGAATCCCCGCTCGGCGGCCACGGCCAGCGCCGTGGCTAGATCGTGGACCGCTTCTCGGGCAGCACTTTCGGCGTTGCTGTCCCCCGCGCGCACCGTCACCGCCAGGGCGCCCTGTCCCGGGGCCGGAAGCATCAGCTCAGGGGACAGACGCTCGCCGATTCGCTGCTCCAACCCCAGCCGGATCAGTCCGGCCGTGGCGAGTAGGACGGCCGCCCACCCGGGTTCTTTGTCGAGTTTGGCGAGCCGAGTTTCGACGTTACCTCGGACGTCGACCACCGAGATATCGGGACGGAGGTTGAGCAGCTGCGCTTTCCGCCTGAGGCTGCTGGTTGCCACCACGACGTTCTCCGGCAAGTCCATCCAACGAATAGCGGCCCGCCCCACCAGGGCATCGCGGGGATCCTCCCGCACGCCAATGGCGGCGATGACTATCCCCTCGGGTAGTTGGGTGGGAAGATCCTTGCAGGAGTGCACCGCGAGGTCGATCCGTTCTTGGAGCAGGGCGTCGTCGATCTGCTTGGTGAAGAGCGCTCGGGTACCGATTTGTGATAGCGGCACGTCGGCAATGAGGTCGCCGGTGGTCTTTATCTCGATCCTATCGGTTCCGTAGCCCGCCGACCGGAGCCGGGAGCGAACCCAATCGGTTTGCCAGATCGCCAGCCTGCTCCCCCGAGTGCCGATCCGAATACGGGGGCGACGATGGATCAATCCTGGCCCGCCGTCGACACCGTCCGGGGTGACCGTTGATGTCCGGGTGGTATCACCTCAGCTCCCAGCCACTCCGCCGCGCGAGCAGCCGCCCGCTCGCCCGATCCGATCGCTTCCGCCAGCGACACGCCGTCCCGATAAGTTCCGGCAAGCACCAGTCCCGGATTGCGCCGCTCGATTTCTTCGGTGATGTCCTTGAAACGGCCGTACCCCAGCACGTACTGCGGGATCGCCTTGGGCCAGATCTGGACCGCGCGGAACACCGGCTCTCCCTGGGTACCGAGCAGGACACGGAGGTCGTCGAGCACGCGGGCAGTGATGGTCTGAGGATCGGCCTGGACGAAGTCCGGATCGCGGCTGCCACCGACGAAAGCCGTCAGGAGGACGTGGCCGTCCGGAGCCCGATCGGGGAATATGGTGGAGGAGAAGGCCACGCCGAGTACGCGCCGGCGCTCCACCTCGGGAGTGAGAAAGCCAAAGCCGTCCAGCGGGTGGGATACCTGCTCGCGGAGGAAGCCCAGCGCCAGCACCGCGACCGGTGGATGAACGATGCTGGACAAGGTGGAGAGCCGTTCTCCGCCTGGAAGATCGAGGTCGATCTCGTCCAATCCATAAGCGGGGCCGGCGTAGACTACGGCGTCGTACAGCTCGGGGGCCTGAAAAGCCGCGCCGACGGTCCAGCCTCTCGGGCTCTGGCGCAGCTGGGTGACTGGTGCCCGTAGCCTGATCTCCGCGGTAAGAGCACGACCAAGCGCGTCAGGAACCTCCTGCAGCCCATCCCGGAACGAGATCACACCATCGGGGCCGGCAGGCGCGTGACCATTGGCACCACGGACCTTTTTCATCTGCACAAACGCCTTCACCAATGACCCTTGGGTGCGCTCGAGCGCCTGGAGCTGAGGCATGGCGTGTCGAACCGACAGCTGCTCCGGATCGCCGGCAAAGGTCCCGGCAATGAACGGGTTGGCGATATAGTCGACGACCTCTTGATTGAACCGGCGCCGAACGAACGCAGCCACACTCTCATCGACTGCCGTGTCGCTCGGCTCCATGAGTGGCTCGCCGAAGATGGCTAGCTTGGCCGCATTGGAGAGAAGCCGAGAGGTCAGCAGCTCGGCCGGTGACAGGGGCAGGCGCACCAGCCGCCCCCGCCGCACGATGTAGCGATTACGGGCCCGGGGAGAGGCGGTAATCGTTCGTGAATCGAGACCGAGCTCGCCGAGGAGGGCAACTACGCTCCCGGGGGGCGAGGCCATGGTGTTGGGACCCAGCTCGACCAGATACCCACCGCGGCGCTCCGATTTGATGACGCCGCCGATGCGGTCGCTCGCCTCGTAGACAACTACCCTGCTGCCCCGCTGCTTGAGCCGATAGGCGGCGGTTAGTCCGGTGATTCCCGCTCCAATTATGGCTACCGAGGCCATGCGGCTCTCAGCGCTGAGATCAGCAACTGGAGCTCAGCCTCGCCGTGAACGGTGGAGGAAAACGCGGCTTCGAACGCGGAAGGAGGCAGGTAGATGCCGGCTTCCAGCATGGCGTGGAAGAACCGGCCATAACTCTCGATGTCGGTCCGCTTTGCCTCGGCGAACGTCCGCACCGGCTTATCGGTGAAGAACGGGGTGAACATGGTGCCCACCCGCTGCACCGTGATTGGCACCCCGACTCGCTCAGCCGCGAGCTTGACCTGGGAGACCGCCTGCTCGGCCCAGGAAGCGGCCTGCTGCCAGATTCCGGGTTGGCCGAGCACCTCGAGGGTGGCCAGGCCGGCCGCCATCGCCACCGGATTTCCCGATAGGGTTCCCGCCTGATATACCGGTCCCGCCGGAGCGATGAGCTCCATGAGGTCGCGGGCACCGCCGTAGGCCGCGGCCGGGAAACCACCCCCAACGACCTTGCCGAGACAAGTGATGTCGGGCTCAACTCCGTAGAGAATCTGGGCCCCCTGCGGGTGCACCCTCCAGCCCGTCATCACTTCGTCGAACACCAGCAGCGCCCCATACCGATGAGTGACCGCCCGGAGCCCGGGGAGGAAGCCGGGCACCGGAGGGACCACGCCCATATTGCCGGCCACCGGCTCCACCAGTATCGCCGCGATCTCGGAGCCTCGTGCCGCAAACAATGTCTCGACCGCCGGAAGGTCGTTGAACGAGACCACGAAGGTGTCGGCCACGGTTGCCGGTGTTACTCCCGGCGAATCGGGTAGTCCCAGAGTGGCTACACCGGATCCCGCGGCCGCCAACAAGGCATCGGCGTGACCGTGGTAGCAGCCATCGAACTTGACGATCAGCTTCCGCCTGGTGGCGGCGCGGGCCAGGCGCACCGCGCTCATCAGCGCTTCGGTGCCGGAGCTGACGAATCGGATCATCTCGATTGACGGGAACGTAGCAACGACCCGCTCGGCGAGCCGGAGCTCGAGCTCGCTCGGAGCCCCGAAGGTGGTGCCGCGCTCGGCCGTCTCGATTACCGCGGTAAGGACATCCGGATGGGCATGGCCCAGGATCAACGGCCCCCACGAGAGCACCAGGTCCAGGTAGCGGTTCCCATCGGCGTCGACAAGGAATGGACCTTCTCCCCGCTGGATGAAACGGGGAACGCCGCCGACTCCGCGAAAGGCTCGAACCGGGCTGTTGACGCCGCCGGGGAGAACCCGCTGCGCGGCCGCGAACAGTCGCTCCGAGGCTCGGGTCGTCCGAGAAGTAGTCCTGAGGTCGGTCATTGCGAGCTGCCGGATGAAAGCCAGGTGGCCACATCCTTGGCGTGGTAGGAAATGATGGCATCGGCGCCGGCCCGGCGCATGCCGGTAAGCGCCTCCAACACCACCCGGCACTCGTCAATCCAGCCTGCCCGGGCGGCCGCCTTCACCATGGCGTACTCCCCGCTCACGTTGAAGGCGACGAGCGGAAGCTGGCTTCGCTCCCGCACGGCCCGCACCACATCGAGGTACGCCAGCGCGGGCTTGACCATGAGCAAGTCCGCACCCTCAGCCTCGTCCAGTGCGGCCTCGAGCAACGCCTCACGGACGTTGGCCGGGTCCATCTGATACTGCCGCCGGTCGCCGAATGCCGGTGCGCTCTCCGCCGCCTCCCGGAAAGGACCGTAGAAGGCACTGGCGTACTTCACCGCATAGCTCAGGATCGCGGTGTCGGTGTGTCCGGCCTGATCCAAGGCGGACCGGATCGCCGCCACCATGCCGTCCATCATCGCGCTTGGGGCGACGATGTCGGCCCCCGCCCGGGCGTGGGTTACGGCCGCACGGCCCAGGATGTCGAGAGTGGCATCGTTGTCCACCACTCCGTCGCGTACGACCCCGCAATGGCCGTGGCTGGTGTACTCGCAGCAGCAGATATCCGTCACGAGCAGGAGGTCGGGATGGCGCTCGCGTACCCGCCGGAGCGCCCGCTGCACGATGCCGTCATCGGAGAAGTTTTCCGAACCGACTTCGTCCTTGCCGGCAGGAATTCCAAAAAGCAGCACCGCCGGGATACCCAGCGACCGGATTTCATCTACTTCTCGATCGAGGATTTCATCGGCCGAGATCTGCGATACCCCGGGCATCGATCCGATGGCGCGCTGAATCCGAGAGCCATGCACCAGGAACAGGGGCGCGATGAGATCGGCCGGAGAGAGCTGGTGCTCGCGGACGAGCTGGCGCATCGCGGCGGTCCGGCGCCGGCGGCGGGGCCGGTTGACGGGAGGGAGGGGCACAGAGGGAAGACTAGAGAGCGTTAGCCCGCCCCGCAACCACGACAAAGCCTTGCACCCGCCCGCTGGCATGTGCTTTGCCCTTTTTGGGTGCAGCACGGGTTTTCCCGTTTTCACGTTCAGATTCCGGAGGTCCTACAATAGGAAAGAGCTCGGCCCGGCGCTGGGATTAGTTAGCGCACCCCATGTAGGCAGAATGGGTTAGGAGCAGCGGGCGTAGTGTTCCTGGTCACCATGCAGGCCCGCCTGGCTATCACGGCCGAATGCATTCTTTCCCCGCATCTTGAAGTAGGTCCGGTGGGAGGCTACCCCCAAAGCGGCTTCAACGCCGCGCCGCCCGCCAGCGCTAGGAGCGCGCTATGAAGCTGTCGTTCTCGGTCCTTTCCTTTACCGTCATCCCGACGCTGGTCTTGGGCGCCTGCAGTGGAACTGCGCCTCATCTCCGAGAAGTCCCGGCTCCCGACCCTTCCATCGCCATCATAGGAGCCAATCTCTGGGATGGTACCGGCCGCGGGCCGGTCGCGAACGCCGTTACCCTGGTCCGCGGCGATCGAATCATCTGCGCTGGCGCCGCCGGCGAGTGCCTCGTTCCACCGCGGGCCCGCGTCATCGACGCACGGGGCCGCTGGCTCATTCCCGGACTGATCGATAGTCACGTCCATCTCCTGTTTCTCACCGGTGGCAGCGCCACCGAAGAGCTGTCGCTCGACCTGCGAGACCTGCTGGCCCAGGGCATCACCACCGTGCGAGACATGGGCACCAATCCGGCGGAGCTCTTACGACGGGTCAATGCCATGCCGGTTGCCCCCCGCGTCTACGCCATGCAGCTGGTGGCCGGCCGACGATTCTTCTTCAACGGATTCCAGGGGGTGAGAACCGCGCGGGGCATGGTCTTCCGCCAACCGCCCGCCATGACCATGCAGTCCCTCGGATGGACTCCGCTGCTCTACAATTCGGGCGACGATCCGGATTCCATCGTTGCGGTCGCCCGCAACGCCGGCGCCATGGGCCTTAAGCTATACGCCCAGCTCGATCTCAAATCGGTCGAGGCACTGGTTGCCGCCGCCCACCGGGCCGGAATGCCGGTCTGGGGTCATGGTTGGGTTCAGCCCGCCAGCGCCCTGGAGCAGGCACTCGCCGGCCAGGATGGCGTCGTGCACGCCGCAGGGTTTGCGGGCGAGCTGTTCACGGCGGAGGAGCGCGACACCCTGGTAAACGACGGCAGCCTGCAGATGGCCACCGCGGACGTCGCTACGGTCGGCGCCGCTCACGATCCCCGCATTGGTGCGGCACTCGACTCGATGGCCCGGCATGGTACCATGTTCGAGCCCACCCTCGACGTCACCCGCCACAGCGTGGCGTACTTCAACGCCAAGCGGCGCCACATCCCGTCGGAGCAGGAGGAGTACGTGCGCGCGGCCTCAGGCTTCGGCATGGAAATCACCCGCGAGGCGGTCCGCCATGGAGTACGGATCAGCGCCGGCAGCGATCACGTGGCATATGGACCGGCCAATGAGCGGGCCTCACTGTTCGATGAGCTGCGGCTGCTGGTCGATTCGATCGACCTGACACCCAAAACGGCACTCCTCGCTGCCACCCGCGACGCCGCCCGCGCCGTCGGCGGAGAGCCGGGCCAGCGCCTGGGCACCATCGAAGCCGGCCATTATGCCGACCTGGTTCTGCTGACCAGGAATCCCCTCAGCGATATCGAGAATCTCGAGTCGGTCGAGTGGATCATGAAGGCCGGCCAGATCTGGCGGCCCGAGCAGTTGAGAAGTGGGATTGCGTCTAGATAAAATAGCGTGAGCGGTGAGCGGGAAAACAAAAAGCGTAAGTGGGTACCCGAATGAAACCCTCCGGATGTCTGGATACGGAGGGTTTTTTATCCGGAGCAACCCGCTTACCGTTTACCGCTCACGTTTTACCGGCCATCCCCACCCATCCCCGTTGCAATCGGGAGCTCCTCCCGCTCCGCCCACTCGGTCCACGACCCTACGTAAATCCGTACGCGCGGGTACCCCAGGAGATATCGCAGCGTAAAGTGAACGTGGCTTGCCTCGGTCGCGCTGTTGCAGTAGACGATG
>JBJMPK010000025.1:0-7759 GCA_045803245.1 Gemmatimonadales bacterium | reverse complement strand
TGGTACAGCGGGAGATTCCTCGGGCCGGGGCCGGTCAGGTGCGAATCAAGGTACAGGCATGCGGCGTGTGCCACAGCGACGTATTCACCAAAGATGGCTGGTTCCCTGGCATTCAATATCCTCGGGTTCCCGGCCACGAGGTAGCAGGGGTCGTCGACGCTCTCGGTGCAGGTGTGTCGGGGTGGACCATGGGGCAGCGGGTGGGTGTCGGCTGGCACGGCGGCCACGACAACACTTGCCGCGAGTGCCGGCGGGGAGATTTTCGCAACTGCCGGAACGTGCAGGTTCCCGGCATCAGTTATGACGGCGGCTATCAAGAGTACATGCTCGCGCCGATCGAAGCCCTGGTCCCGCTGCCGGAGTCCCTCACTGACGTCGAAGCCGCTCCGCTGCTCTGCGCCGGTATTACCACCTATAATGCGCTGCGGCACAGCGGCGCCTTGCCCGGCGACCTCGTTGTGGTGCAGGGGATCGGTGGCCTGGGCCACCTCGGCATTCAGTTCGCGAAACAGCTCGGCTACAAGGTTGTGGCTGTCGGGCAAGGCCCAGACACAGCGGTGCTCGCGAAGAAGCTGGGAGCGAGTATGTACCTCGATGCCAAGGCGACGAATGCAGCCGAGGCGTTGCAGAAGTTGGGCGGTGCCCGGGTGATCCTGGCGACGGCCCCAAGCTCAAGGGCGATGTCCGCGCTGGTCGACGGGCTGGGGCCCAACGGCACGCTCATGGTCATTGGCGCGGACATGGAACCGATCCAGGTCACCCCGGCACAGCTCATCATTGGAAGCCGGAACATTCAAGGGTGGGCCTCGGGAACGCCGGCTGACATAGACGACACCCTGGCCTTTGCCGAGCTCACCGGCGTGCGCGCCGTGATCGAGACCTACCCGCTCGAAAAGGCCGCCGAGGCCTACGCGCGGATGATGAGCGGCGAGGCGGAGTTTCGCGTGGTTCTGACGATGTAGCGACCATCTTGCAACCAGGTGCCGCATGACTTCACGTCCGCTGATGACTCTTCAGGTTTTGGTCGCGCCGCCACAAAAGCTCGGCGCTGTGCCGCACGGAACCCGCGTCATAGCGCCGATTACGAGCGGCACCTTCGAGGGACCTCGCCTCCGGGGCAAGGTCCTGCCGGGCGGAGGGGACTGGACCCTCTTGCGATCTGACGGCGTTCTCGAGCTCGAGCTGCAGATCACCCTCGAGACTGACGACGGCGCCTTGATTTACATGAGGTCCTTCGGCCTCCGTCACGGCCCTCCTGAGGTATTGGCCGCGCTCGCGCGGGGCGAGTCCGTCGATCCGTCCAAGTACTACTTTCGTACCGCGCCGAGGTTCGAAACCAGCGCGTCACAGTATGCATTCTTGAACCGATTGATTGCCATCTCCTCGGGCGATCGCCGCGCGAGCGGACCGATCTACACCATCGAGGAGGTCCTCTAGTAATGTATCTTTGCCGCAGAGACGTGCTCAGGGGAGTGGTTGTGCCTTTCGTTGCCCTTGCCACAGGTGCCTTGACCGGGTGGGTGAATGGTGCCGCCCGCCAAAACCGGCTTCCTATCGCGAAGGGGAGAGCGACCGCCATGACCTCGCGACCATTGATGACGGTGAGAATCGCCGCAGCTCCGCCCCAAAAGCTGGGTCTGGTACCCCATGGCATTCGGAGTATCGTGCCGGTCACGGGAGGCGACTTCGAAGGCCCGCAGCTTCGCGGCAAGGTACTGCCTGGCGGAGCCGACTGGTTGTTGCTGCGCGCCGACGGTGTTCTCGAGCTGGACCTGCGCATCACGCTGGAGACAGAGGACCAGGCGCTGATTTATATGAGGTTTCAGGGGCTCCGTCATGGCCCGCCTGAGGTGATCGCCGCCCTCGGCCGTGGAGAGGTCGTTGATCCGGCGCGCTACTACTTTCGAACCCTTCCGAGTTTCGAAGCCTCGACTGACAAGTACGCATTCTTGAACCGCATTATCAGCCTCGGTGTCGGTGAGGCTCACCCCGACGGAGCGGTTCACCGGATCGACGAGATACTATGAACCAGTGGAATCAGAACCGGCTTACCGCAACGCTCGGGATCGAGTTCTCCGGCAAGTATTCCCACCGGACCATCACCGGCGGCGTGGGTCACAACCTGCTCCAGGAAGCCCCGGAGTCCTTTGCCCAGGCTGTCATCGACGTGGAGGGTTACGCCAAAATGAGCCATGCGTCATGATACCGGGCCCGATTCTTCTCGCCGCGTTGCTCACGAGCATGCAGCAGGGCACGCCTAAGCCGGCTCGATTGCCCATTGAAGGGGAGCTGCCTTGGCTCGGAGGCGCGACCGGGTGGCTCAATTCGCCTCGGTTGACGCCGGCAGGCTTGCGCGGCAAAGTCGTCCTGGTCCAGGTCTGGACCTACACCTGCATCAACTGGCTCCGTACCCTACCCTATGTCCGGGCCTGGGCCGAGAAGTACCAGGACCAGGGGTTGGTGGTGATCGGGGTGCACACGCCGGAGTTCGGCTTCGAACACGACCTCGACAACGTGCGCCGGGCCGCGAAGGACATGAGGGTCGACTATCCGATTGCCGTCGACAACGACTATGCGATCTGGCGAGCGTTTAATAACCAGTATTGGCCGGCCCTCTATTTCGTCGACGCAGAGGGGCGAATCCGCCACCATAAATTCGGCGAGGGTGACTACGAGCAATCGGAGAAGGTCATCCAGGAGCTGCTGGCCGAAGCCGGACAGGGCAGCACCGGACAGGAACTGGTCTCCGTCGATGCCCGCGGCATCGAGGCCGCGGCCGATTGGGGCAGCTTGAAGACTCCGGAGAACTATGTCGGTTACGACCGCACCGAGAACTTTGCCTCCCCCGGTGGTACGGTGCTAGACCAGCGGCGGGTCTATGCCGCTCCCGCCCAATTGAAGCTGAATCATTGGGCGCTGTCGGGTGATTGGACGATGGGAAAGCAGGCCACGACCTTGAACAAGGCGGGCGGGCGGATCAGGTACCGCTTTCATGCCCGCGATCTTCATCTGGTCATGGGCCCGGGGGCCAGGGGCACGCCCGTGCGGTTTCGGGTACTCATCGATGGACACCCGCCGGGCGCCGCTCACGGACTTGATATTGACGAACAAGGCTATGGCACGGTCACCGAGCAGCGGCTGTATCAGTTGATCCGCCAAGCGAGACCTGTCAGCGATCGACAGTTCGAGATCGAGTTTCTGGATCCTGGGGTGGGGGCTTTTGCGTTTACCTTCGGCTAGAAACAAAACCCTCCGATTTTAACCGGAGGGTTTTGCATCCTGCGCTTCCCCGCTTACCTCGAGTAGTACTCGATCACCAGCGAGGCTTCGCACTGCACCGGGATCTGCTCCCGCTCGGGTACCTCGCGCACCCGGGCGCTCCGCTTCTCCCGATCCAGCTCGAGGTAGGCCGGCGGCCGAGCGACCTCTAGTGGGCCGGCAAAGGCCACCATATCCCGGCTCTTGTCGGCCAGCGACACCACGTCCCCCGGCTTGAGCCGGAACGACGGCCGGTCCACCTTCTCGCCATTGACCCGAAGGTGACCGTGCGTCACCGCCTGCCGCGCCGCGTAGATCGTGCGCACGAAGCCGGCCCTGAGCACGATGGCGTCAAGCCGGAACTCCAGAAACTGAAGCAGCCTTACTCCCGTGTTCCCGGGCTGGCGAATGGCCTCGGCGAAGGCATTACTCATCTGCCGCTCGCTGAGGTTGTACTGGGCCCTGAGCCGCTGCTTTTCCACCAGCTGCTTCTTGTAGCCGCTCACCTTGCGACGGGGGGTTGCGCCGTGCTGCCCCGGCGGATTGGGGCGGCGCTCCATTACCCGTTGCGCCTTTGGCGTCAGCGCGATGCCCAGTTGCCGGGCCAGCTTCACTTTCGGTCCACCACGTCTCACAAATGCTCTCCTGGTGCCTGCGTTCGAGGAATTTTCCAGCCCTCATATGTAATCCCGATGGCCCCTTAGGGGAAGTCGTGGATCCAAAAACGCCCTGGGGGGTGGCTCACAGCGGAGCGCTGAAATCTGCTGTATCATTGATGTACACACGATGGAGGATGCCCCCGTGAAGCTGCTTCGCCCCGCTGGATATCTGTCGGTAGCGCTTTCGCTTGCCCTCTGCGCCCAGGCGGCCGCCCAAGCCCAGAGTATCTCACCCGCATCAAACGGGACCGTAGAATGTGGCCGGTTCTGCTACCGGGTGGTCCTGCCGCTGGGACTCTATGTGCGAGAAGTATTCGACGATGGCCGGTATGTGATGCTCGAGGACGGTAGTACCTGGGAGATTCGCCTCAACCAGCGCCCTGTGGCCTCGAGTTGGCGCCAGGGGGATTTCGTTCAGCTCAAGACCATCTGGGCACCGGTGGATCGTTACGAGATCCTGCTTGCCCATGGTGATAACGATAAGGCTGAAGCGAGACTCGCCGGCCGGGGACGGCCCCCGGGTACGGGACTGCCGAATTAGTCACCAGTCACCAGTCACCAGTCACAGTCACCAGTCACCAGTCATCGGCAAACTGGCGACTGGCGACCGGTGACTGGCGACTGGCGACCGGTGACTGGCGACTATGAGTAATACCGCCTCATCTCCGCGGCCACGCCGTCCAGGTCGGGGAAGAGTCGCCGCTCGTCGACGCTGACCAGATCCAGCTGGTCGCGGAAGCGGGCGGTTTCTTTTGCCGGAATGATGAACTTCGTGAGCGCCGAGCCCAAACCGTTGCCCTCCAGAAACCGGTCGAAGGATTGGCGCTTATCGGAGCACAGCGTGAAGGTAGACGACTGGGCCACGATCCTGGCGTTCAAGGATGGAGGCTCGAGCATGCAGGCGAATGGCTTTGCGTTACGCGGGGCCGAGAACAGGTCCCAGGGAGTCAGCGGATGATCCTGGCCCAGAATGCCCTCGAGATCCTGAATCAGCAGCGCCAGCTCCGGCAGGCCGAAGAACCGGTGCACGCTCTTCCAATCCAGTCTCCAGACCACCCGGTCCGACTGGTGTCCTCCACCCAAGGTGGCAAAGTGGGCCGCCACCAGCGGGGAGTACGTCCAGTCGAGCAGGCGGGTCGGGAGGCCATGGTGCTGGGCCGCGACCAGCACCTCCCAATCGTTCACCGGCTGCTGGTGGAAGTAGGGCCGCGAGTAGCGGATGAAGTTCCGCAGAATGTGCTCCTCGAGATCCGCCTTGGCGTGGGGCTTGGTGGATCCTCCCAGCTTGTCGAGGCTGGTGAGAAGCGGCCAGTCGACGTCCCGGTCCCCCCGGTAGACGCCACTGTCGCGCCGCCGGCCGGTGGTAGGGTCGGGCTCGGTCGGTGTTACCTTGTCGATCAAGTCACCCAGGCTGGTGACGCGGATTTCTGAAATCGGCATGGGGCTGGAATGTAGCGCGATACCGATTCTGTGACATACATCCTTGCACCCCTTGCTGTCACCGGCCAAACGTGAGCCTGGAGAATGCCTGGGACTATCCGGAGCCTTCCGGCGGCTTCCCAAGGCAATACGCTGGGGCATTTGGATATGGCGGTGCGGGAAGCTCGACTCCGGCCCGAATGGGGCCACCTCTACCCGGGTCTGGAACCTGACCGGTGGATGGTGGCGGCTCAGCTGGTGCCCCTGGTTCTCCGCCACCGGCTTCAGGGGCAGCCGACCTGGGAATTCACCCGGAGGATTCTGGCAGACGAGCACTTCGAGTTTCGGGGGGGTCGGGACCGGGACCGGAGCTGGGCTGGGATTCTTAGCCGGGTAGAAGACGCCTAACCGGCGGCACTACGAAAAGATTCACCACGAAGGGTTTGGAGGACAGTTGTTGATGCTTGCGGTGCGAGAACGAGGCCCAACGGGTTGACGTTATCTCTGTGTCCTCCAAGCCCTCTGTGGTGAGCTTTGGCTGAGTCCCGACGCACACAGTCAGGTTTCACCGCGTTCATGGGCCATAGCAGGCACCGGTGACCCCGTCGCCATGGCATGTGCAGCGGTCGGCTCCGCTCCCGGCTTGAGCTCACCCTCCCACCGTCCCATCACCGCCGTCGCGAGACAGTTCCCCACCAGGTTGATCATGGTCCGCGCCATATCCATGAGCTCGTCCACGCCGAGGATGACTGCCACCCCCTCGAGCGGGAGACCATAGGTGGTGAGCACGCCGGAGAGTACCACCAGTGAGGCCCGGGGCACCGCGGCGATGCCCTTACTGGTGATGAGCAGTGTCAGCATCATGGCCAGCTGCTGTCCCAGCGACAGCTCCACGCCGGCGGCCTGGGCCACGAAAATCGAGGCCACACCGAGGTACAGGGTCGAGCCGTCGAGATTGAACGAGTAGCCTGTCGGCATCACGAACGCGACGATGCGGCGGGGAACTCCGAACTCGATCATCCGCTCCATCGCGAGCGGGAGCGCCGCGTCGGACGAGGTGGTGGTGAACGCGATAATGGCTGGGTCTTTGACCGCCCGGATGAAGCGCCGGATCGGAATGCGGGTGAGCAGGGCAACGGGCAGGAGGGCGACGAGCGCAAACACGATGAGCGCGCCGTACAAGGTGGCAACCAGGAGTCCCAGATTTTTCAACACCGCGATGCCGCTGTGACTGACCGTAACCGCCATCGCGGCACCGATGCCGATGGGGGCGAACTTCATCACGATGGCAACGAACCGGAACATCACCTGTGCCAGCCCCTCGCAGAAGCCGAGCATGGCCTCCTTGGGCTTGCCTCGAACCTGACCGAGGGCGATGCCAAACAGGATGGCCCAGAAGACCACCTGGAGCACCTCGTTGTTGGCGGCGGCCTCGAAGAAGCTTCGGGGCACGATGTGCTCGAGGAACCCGCTTACCGTGGAGGGGGCCGCGTTGGGCAGCGGCGTATGGGGGTCGATCGGCGGGAGCACGACGCCGACGCCCGGCTTGGTCAGGTGCACCGCGATGAGTCCGATCGCGAGCGCGATCGCCGTCATGGCCCAGAAGTAGGCCATCGACTTGATCGCCAGCCGGCCGATCCGCTTGAGATCGTCGCCATGGCCCGCGATGCCGATTACCAGGGTGCCAAAGATGATCGGGACCACCACCGACTTGATCATCCGCAGGAAGACGGTCGACAGCGGCTTGAGCTGAACCGCGATGTCAGGGGCCATCCAGCCGAGCAGAATGCCGGCCGCCATTCCGAGGAAGATCCAGTGCGTCAGGGTGAGGCGGCGGCCGGCGGGACTCATACCAGCTGGCCGATCTTGGTGTCGATCGCGGCCAGCAGCGACCGGTACGACGCGGCGAACTTGTCTACTCCCTCCGATTCCAGCTCGCGCGTCACCCGAGGCAGATCGATTCCGGCTGCCGTCAACGCCTCGAGCTGGGCCGGTGCCGCCGCAACGCCCTCCTGGATCCGCACCGCGGGCTTACCGTGGTCGCGGTAAGCGATGAGGGTCTCCGGCGGGAGGGTGTTCACCGTCTGGGGGGCGATCAGCGCCTCGACGTAGTACGTGTCGAGGTAACGTGGATCCTTGGTGCTGGTCGAGGCCCAGAGAGGCCGCTGGGGCTGTGCCCCTGCCTGGGCCAGACGTCTCCACCGGGGTTGCTGTAGGGTCTGTTCAAAGAGGTGGTACGCCATGCATGCGTTCGCGATGGCCGCCTTGCCCCGGAGCGGTGAAGGTGATCCAGCACTCTTCTGATCGAGGATCGGATCGATCTTCCCGTCCACCCGGCTCACGAAGAAGCTCGCGACCGAAGCCACGCCACCGAGAGGCAATCTCCGGTCGTGGCGTTGTTCCAGGCCCAGGAGAAAGGCCCG
>JBJMPK010000024.1:0-8308 GCA_045803245.1 Gemmatimonadales bacterium | reverse complement strand
CTGGTTCCGGCTGGGGCGCACGCTGACCTACGCGGGCGAGCCGGCGCTGGTGTCGTGGAGCGGGAGCATGTTCGAGTACCTGATGCCCCTGCTGGTCATGCGTTCATTTCCCTTTACCGTGCTGAGCCAGACATATGCCGGCGCGTTGGCCCGCCAGATCGCCTACGGCGACGAGCGGAGCGTACCCTGGGGTGTGAGCGAGAGCGCATACAACGTGCGCGACCGGCACCATACCTATCAATATCGCCCCTTCGGTGTGCCCGACCTGGCCCTCAAGCGCGGGCTGGGCCGGGAGCTGGTGGTGGCGCCGTATGCATCGGCGCTCGCAGCGATGATAGAACCGGAGCGCGCGCTCAAGAACCTGCGGTTGCTGGAGACCGCCGGCGCGCTGGGCCGCTACGGCTTCCGCGATGCCCTCGACTACACCCGCGCCGAGCTGGGCACCGACTATCACGTCGTCGGCGCCTACATGGCCCACCACCTCGGCATGGGCCTGGTCGCGCTGACCAACGCGCTCACGTCGCAGGTGTGGCAGCGGCGCTTTCACGCCGATCCGGTGGTCCGCTCCGCGGAGCTGCTGCTGCACGAGCGAATCCCCCGCCGGCTGGTGCCGCAGAAGCCGCAGGGCGCCGAGATGGAGGCGTTGCCGGAGGCGGAGACCGAGCGTCCGGCGGTGCGGCAACTGGACACGCCCGATACGCCCGCGCCCCACGTCGCCCTCCTGGGCCACCTGCCCTACACCATCATGGTGAGCCACTGCGGCGCGGGGTACAGCCGGTACGAGAGCCTGGCGGTGACCCGCTGGCACTCGGACGGGACCCGCGACTCCACCGGGCAGTTCTGCTACGTGAAGGACATCTCGAGCGGCCTCCACTGGTCGGCCGCGCATCAGCCGGTCTGCGCGCCGGCGGACTGGTACAACGCCTTCCTCGCCACCGACCGGGTGACCTTCCATCGGGCCGACGGCGACATCGAGACCCGCACCGAGATCGCGGTGGTGCCGGAGGACTCGGCCGAAGTGAGGCGGGTTACCGTCACCAACAACTCGAATGAGCCCCGGGAGATCGAGCTCACCAGCTACGGCGAGATCGTGCTGGCGCCGCCCGAGGCGGACCGCTCCCACCCCGCCTTCGGCAACCTGTTCGTCGAGACCGAGTGGCACGAGTGGGCCAACGCCATCACCGCCACGCGGCGTCCCCGCTCCTCCAACGAGAAGCCGCTCTGGGTGGTGCACGTGGTGGACGGGGGACGGGACCGCGTGGGCCCGGTGACCTGCGAGACCGACCGCGCCCGCTTCCTGGGACGGGGCCGCACCACCCGCGATCCTGTTGCGCTGACGGAGGACGGTGCTCTCTCCGGAACGACCGGTGCGGTGCTCGACCCGATCTTTGCGCTGCGAACCCGGGTGCGGCTGGACCCCGGACAGTCGGCCTCGGTGGGCTTCACCACCCTGGTGGCCACCAGCCGGGAGCGGGCCTTCGAGCTGGCCGACCGTTATCGCGACTCGCACGCGGCCCAGCGGGCGCTCGATCTGGCCTGGACCTCGAGCCAGGTGGAGCTGCGCGAGTTCCACCTCACCCCGGGAGATGCCGCCGTCTACCAGGAGATCGCCGGCTTCCTACTCTATGGAAGTCCGGCGCTGCGGAGTCCCCAGTCCGAGCTGCGCCGGAACAAGGGCTCCCAGCAGCTTCTCTGGGCCAACGGTATCTCGGGCGACTGGCCGATCCTGCTGGCCACGATCGAGTCGGCCGACGGGCTGCCCACGCTGCGCCAACTGCTGGCGGCACACCGGTACTGGCGCCGCCGCGGAATGATGGTGGACCTGGTGGTCCTCAACGCGCATCCGACCACCTACTTCCAGGATCTGGCCGACCGGATCAGCTCCGTGGTGTACGCCATCGCAGACACCACCTCGATCGACAAGCCCGGCGGCGTATTCGCCCGGCGCAAGGACCAGCTGAGGCCGGACGAGCTCCTCATGCTGCGGGCTACCGCGCGGGTGCACATCCCTTGCGACGGCCGCGCGCTGGGCAAGATCCTGGCGACGGCGGTGCCGGACGAGCTGCCGGGTGACGACTTCGATGACGTCCCGTTCATACCGCGAGCGCCGGCCCGGAGCGACTCGCGGGTATCGCGCGCGGTCCGGCGGATCAGTGCCGGCATTCCGGCGCTGCTCACCGCGCCGCTCAAGACCACCGCCTCGGTCTTCCGGACCTCCCGGATCCGGCCTCCGCCGGTGGTCAGGTTGCTCACCCTGGACAATGGTTTCGGCGGCCTCACCGCCCTCGGCGACTACGAGATTCGGGTGCAGGGAAACCGGGTTCCGCCGGCGCCGTGGTCCAACGTCGACGCCAATCGGCACGGGGGGTTCGTGGTGACCGAGCGGGGCGGCGGATTCAGCTGGGCCGAGAACAGCTTCTTCTACCGGATCACGCCGTGGCACAATGATCCGGCCAGCGATCCGGTCAGCGAGCTCATCTATCTCCAGGACACGGAGACGGGGGAGCTCTGGTGCGCCACTCCGGGACCGATCCGGGAGGACGCCCCCTTTACCGTCCAGCACGGCGCCGGATCTTCGACCTTCGCCCAGGATCACGGCGGCATTGCCACTCACCTGATGCTGAGCATGGCCGAAGACGCACCGGTGAAGATCGCGGTGCTCCGGGTGACCAACCGGGACGAAACCGTCCGCCGCCTCACCGTAACGACCTACGTGGAATGGACCCTGGGTGTGCTCCGGGAGCATACCCAGCACCAGGTGCGCACCGAGTTCGATCGGGAGCGGGAGACGATCGTGGCGCGGAACCACTTCGATCCCCAGTTCGCGGGATGGACCGCGTTCCACGCCATCACCGAGCCGGTCACCGCCTACACGGGAAGCCGCCGCGATTTCCTGGGGCGGAACGGCACCGTCGAAGCACCGGCCGCGCTCCGTCCGGAGGGCGCGTTGGGCGGCATCACCGGCGCCGGGATCGATCCCTGCGCAGCGCTGCAGTGTGCCATCGAACTGGAGCCGGGCGAGACCCGGGAGATAGCAATCCTGCTCGGCGCCTGCGAGAGTGAAGCCAAGGCCCGCGAGACGCTGGCCGAATACCGCGACCTCAAGGCGGCGAAGAACGCTGTCCTCCGGACGGTGGAAAGCTGGGGCAAGCGACTCTCGGTGGTCTCGGTGAAGACACCCGAGCCTGCCTTCGACGCCATGCTCAACCGGTGGACGTTGTACCAGGCGCTCGCCTGCCGGATCTGGGGCCGTTCGGCGCTGTATCAGAGCAGCGGCGCGTACGGCTTCCGCGATCAGCTGCAGGACGTGATGGCGCTGGTGTACGCCGAGCCGGCGCTCGCCCGGGAGCAGATTCTTCGGGCTGCGGGCCGTCAGTTCCTCGAGGGAGACGTGCAGCACTGGTGGCATCCCCAGAGCGGGCGCGGCGTGCGCACCAGGTTCTCGGACGATCTCGTCTGGCTGCCCTATGTGGTAGACCACTACGTGAGGACAACGGGCGACTCCTCGGTGCTGGACGTGTACCTGCCCTTCCTTAGTATGCGGGCCCTCGGGCCGGACGAGCACGAGGTGTACGAGCTGCCCCAGGTAACCGACGAGCATGGCAGCGTGTACGAGCATTGTCTCAGGGCGCTGCGGCGGGCCTGCACCGTAGGCGGGCACGGCCTGCCGCTGATCGGCGGCGGCGACTGGAACGACGGGATGAACCGGGTAGGAGTGGAGGGCAAGGGCGAGAGCGTCTGGCTGGCGTGGTTCCTCATCACCACGCTCGGGTCGTTCGCGGAGCACGCGGAGAATCGGGGCGACACGATGGCAGCCGTGGAGCTCCGGCGGAAGGCGGACGATTACGCCGCGGCGGTCGAGGCGCAGGGGTGGGACGGCGAGTGGTATCGCCGGGCCTATTTCGACGACGGCACTCCGCTGGGGTCGCGGGAGAGCGACGAGTGCCGGATCGATTCGATCGCGCAGAGCTGGAGCGTGATCTCAGCGGGGCAGCGGGGCGGGCACCCGTCCACGGGTGGGTGGGCAGCGGGGCAGGAGAACAGGCGGACAGTGGCCATGAGGTCGCTGGAGGAGCATTTGGTGAACGAGGACGCGCGGCTGCTGATGCTGCTCACCCCGCCGTTCGAGACCACGCCGAAGGACCCAGGCTACATCAAGGGATATTTGCCGGGTGTGCGGGAGAACGGGGCGCAGTACACCCACGCCGCGCTGTGGGCAGTGCTGGCCACCGCGCTCCAGGGGAATCACGACCGGGCGTTCGAGCTCTATCAGATGATCAATCCGCTCACCCATGCCCGCACCCCGGCCGAGGTCGCGACCTACAAGGTGGAGCCCTACGTGGTCGCGGCCGACGTGTACACCGCCAAGGGCCAGCTCGGCCGCGGAGGCTGGACCTGGTACACCGGCTCGGCGAGCTGGATGTATCGGGTAGGACTGGAGGGAATCCTCGGATTAACCAAACGGGGGGATACGCTCTTCATCGAGCCCCGAGCTCCGGCCTCCTGGCCGGGGTACAGCATCGAATACCGCTACGGCGGCAGCCTTTATGTGATCTCGGTCAAGAACGAGGATGGAGCGTCTGGAGCGTTCGAAGTGACGGTCGACGGGAATGCGTCAGCCGACGGGGGCATCCGGCTGGTGGACGACGGCGAGCGGCATGAGGTGGATGTCCATCGGGTCGCGCAACAAGAAGCGCGAGCTATCGGGCCCACCCAGATGTCATCCTGAGCGAAGCGAAGGAGCCAGAACCTTCCGACACTGCCAACCTTTCGGCGGTCACGGGGTTTCGGCTCCTTCGCTTCGCTCAGGATGACAAAGCCAAAGCAATCACGAAAGCACGAAAGAGCAGTGCTACCCCGTTGGCTTCCCTGTCTTACGGAACAGTTCTAGATACTTCGCGTATCCCTCCGCCTCGAGCTTATCCGCTGGAATGAACCGCAGGGCCGCGGAGTTCATGCAGTAGCGGAGCCCGGTGGGGGGAGGGCCGTCGTCGAACACATGGCCCAGATGAGAGTCGGCATGCTTCGACCTGACCTCGGTCCGATCCGCCGCCAGCCGGTGGTCGTCCTTGGTCTGGAGGTTGGCCGGCTCCAGCGGCCGAGTGAAGCTGGGCCACCCGGTATGCGAGTCGTACTTGTCCAGCGAGCTGAACAACGGCTCGCCCGACACCACGTCCACGTAAATCCCCGCCTCATGGTTGTCCCAGTAGGCGTTCTGGTACGGCCGCTCGGTGCCCTCGTGCTGGGTCACCTCGAACTGCTCCGGGCTGAGCTTCCGCTTGAGCTCGGCGTCGCTGGGCTTCTTGAAGGTCACGGGATTCCATCCTGTTGCGTGGGCCTGGGCTACAGCCGAATTGCTGCCTAACAGCAGCGCCGCCACGACGAAAGGGAAGATCACCTTCTGCTTCATCGCGCGTCTCCTGACTGGTGACTGGCGACCGGCGACTGGTCTCCCCACAACTCCCTGATCCTCTCATCCCGCCCACAGCCGATCCGATACCGCTCGTAGCTCTCCGGGTTCTTCTTGTAATACTGCTGGTGGTACTCCTCCGCGGGATAGAACCGGGTTGCGGGCTGGATGGCAGTCACGATGGGCGTGGCAAACCGATGCGACCGGTCCAGCGCCTGCTTCGACGCCTCGGCCACCCGCTGCTGCTCGGGATCCCGATAGAAGATGATCGAGCGGTACTGGGGGCCGCGATCGCAAAACGCCTGATTGGGGGTGAGCGGGTCGATGTGGTGCCAATACACGTCGAGCAACCCATCGTAAGAGATTCGGGCAGGATCGTAGATCACCTGCACCGATTCGGCGTACCCGGTCTTCCCCGTCTCCACCTGTTCGTAATTGGGGTCTGCCTGGGAGCCTCCGGAGTAGCCCGCGGTCACGCTGGCCACACCGGCAACCCCGTCGAACGCCTTCTGCATCGACCAGAAGCACCCACCGGCAAAGGTGGCGACACGCTCAGCCGCAGTGGGCACCGGGGCGACCGCGGGCCGGCTGCCCCGCCCCGGCCTGGCCGCTATGAGCCCGGCGACAAGGAGAGCCAACCCCAGCAGGGACACGGTGATGAAGCCGGTAGATCGCATCAGGGAACGAGGCACGTCGGATACTCCAGTGGGAGACAGAATCATAACGTCTGGCAGGGGCAATTTGATCCCTGAGGAGCTTTCCCTTACTGGCCATGGGCTGTGGCTATTGCCAACTGGCGACTGGCGACTGGCGACTGGCGACTTCCCGATAGCCAATAGCCCTACTGTCAGACATTTTATACGGCGTGACCGAGGTCCCCTCATCTATAGCCGACGCCCTGCGCGACCGCTACGTCCTCGAGCGTGAGCTCGGGAGTGGCGGCATGGCTACGGTCTACCTCGCGGAGGACCTGAAGCACCGGCGGCAGGTGGCGGTGAAGGTCCTCCGCCCCGAGCTCGCCGTGACGCTCGGGTCCGAGCGTTTCCTGCAGGAGATCGCCACCGCGGCCCGGTTCCAGCATCCGCACATCCTACCGCTCCTCGACTCGGGAGACGCCAGCGGATTCCTCTATTACGTCATGCCTTTTGTCGATGGGGAGTCGCTGCGGCGGCGTCTGTCACGCCAGGGAGAGTTGGCGGTCCACGACGCAGTGAAGATCCTGGTCGAGGTGTGCGACGCGCTGGCGTACGCCCATGCCAGAGGTGTCGTCCACCGGGACATCAAGCCCGACAACGTCCTGCTCTCTAGCCGGCACGCGCTTGTCACCGACTTCGGCGTCGCCAAGGCGCTCAGCGAGGCCACCGGCCGCCAGCAGCTCACCACCGCGGGCGTAGCGCTCGGCACGCCGGCCTACATGGCACCGGAGCAGGCAGTCGGTGACTCGAACGTCGATCACCGGGCTGACATCTATGCTCTGGGGGTTCTGGGCTACGAGCTGGTATCGGGCCGAACCCCGTTTACCGGCCGCACCTCGCAGGAGGTCCTCGCGGCGCATGTCACTCAGCCACCGGAGCCGCTATGCCTCCGGCGGCCGGCTTGCCCACCCGGCCTCGAGGCGGTGATCATGAAATGCCTGGAGAAGCGGCCGGCGGACCGGTGGCAGACGGCGGACGAGCTGCTGGCCCAGCTCGAGCCGTTGGCCACGCCGAGCGGCGGGACGACCCCTACGGCAACACGGCCTACCAGAGTAGTGGGGCCAGGCCCGGGTCGCCGTAGTTGGGCACGTTGGCTGGGAGTGGCAGCGGCTCTCTTCCTGGTAGCCGGCGCAGTCGCGCTCGCCCTTACCCGCAGGCCGCCGGAAGCACGGCTCGGCCGCCGGCTACAGTTGACGCTGTCGCCTGGGCTCGAGCTCGATCCGGCCCTCTCTCCAGATGGGAGCCTGGTGGCCTACGTGGCTGGGCCGCTCTCCGGCACCCGGCTTTACGTGCGGCAGGTGGATGGCGGGACGCCGGTGGCGATCACACCGGAGAACCGGGGCTTTGCCCGCATGCCCCGGTGGTCTCCCGATGGTCAGCGACTGGTGTTCAGCTCGGAGCGTGGAATCGAGTTGATCCCCGCACTCGGCGGAGTTTCACGTTTGCTGGTTCCGCTCCCTTCGGCCGCCTGGCTCGATGCGGCGTGGTCGCCGGATGGACAGTCGATCGCCTATCCATTGGGCGACTCGGTCTTCATCCGGCCGGTGAATGTAGGGACCAGCCGCGCACTGGCGCGGATCGCCGAGGCACATTCCTGCGCCTGGTCGCCTGACGGGCGCTGGATTGCGTGCGTCTCGGGGAACCGCCAGTTCGTGAGAAACGAGGACTTCGGCAACATCGCGGCCAGCAGCGTATGGGTGATCCCCGCAGCGGGCGGTCAGCCGGTTCGGGTGACGGACGAGCAGTCCTTAACTACCAGCCCGGCCTGGCTTCCCCACCCGACGTCACTCTTGTACGTCTCCAACCGAGAGGGAGGGCGCGACATCTATCAGGTGGCGCTGGCCAGCTCGGGGCGCCCGCTGGGCGAAGCCGTTCGGCTCTCCACCGGTCTCAACGCGGCGACGGTGAGCGTTTCCGCCGACGGGCGGCGGCTGGCCTACGCGGCGTACACCCGAACCTCGAACATATGGTCGGTAGCGATTCCCCAGTCGGGCATAGTGCGTCTGAGTCGCGCCGAGCCGGTGACCACCGGTAGTCAGGAGATCGAGGCGTTCGACGTCTCGGCCGATGGCCGTTGGCTGGTCTTCGACTCGGACCGGAGCGGGATCCAGCAGCTCTACCGTATGCCGCTCCAGGGCGGAGAGGTCGAGCAGCTCACCAACGCCGCCGAGCCGTCCATGGCGCCACGGGTCTCCGGGGATGG
>JBJMPK010000282.1:0-8624 GCA_045803245.1 Gemmatimonadales bacterium | reverse complement strand
GCGATGGGAACGAGCCGGTCTGGTTATAGGTGATGGAATAGGAGGGAAAGTTGTCCATCGTGGTCCGGGCTGAGACCGGGTACTGCTTTGCGAGACGATTGGAAGACTGAAAGACCCGTTCGCCTACCCAGTCATTCAGCCGGCTGAAGCCCCGGAGCCGTGGCTCGATGGCTGGTCCTCCGTCCCAACCGCACGCTGCCACCACCGATGCCGGTCCCGCGACGGCTCCGATCCGGAGAAAATCGCGCCGGCTCAGCCCCTGATGTCCCTTAGCCATGGCTGGGGAACCGCCCCCGGTACCAGCCGGTGATCATTCCCCGCAGCGAGGCGGGATCCACCAGGAAAACCAGGGCGACATGCAGCAGCGTGAAGCCGACGAAGAGCCACACCGCGACGAAGTGCCAGTAGCGCGCCAGCTCGTATCCACCGAAGGCAGCCGTAAGCCAGGCGAGCTGAACCGGCTTGTAAATGGCGAATCCGCTCAGCACGGAGATGGCGCCGAGCGCGACGATAAAGGTGTAGGCCGCCTTCTGGAGCGCGTTGTGCTTTCCTTGTGCGGGATGTTCCTTGCGAAGCCGCAGATAGTACAGCTGCATCTGGACGGCAGAAGGGAAGTCACGGGGACGAAAAACGAGCGACCGCCATTCGCCGGACACTATCAGAAAACCGAGGTAGACGAGGCCGGTGATCACGAACGGCCACGCCAGCAGGAAGTGCCAGTTGAGACCTCCCGCCAGCCACCCACCCAAACGGGCCCACTGTACGACTGAGCGGCCATCCAGCGGATTGGGTACCGGCAGGAGATTGCCGCGGATGCCGAAATGAGTGTACGCGTTGTAGATCTGAAGCCCGCTGGCAATCATGCCGATCAGGAATACGGCGTTGAGCCAGTGCGCGAGCCGTACCACGCCGGAGTAGCGTCTGACGAAGGGGTGGGACATTCTCCCGAATTTACTGCTCAATGACGCGACGGCGCTACCGGCTCGTTCAGTGCGGCGGTAGCCGCGGAGTAGCCGCTGGCGAGCGCCCCCGCTACGGTGGCGTTGCGGCCGTCCGCGGCAAGTGCCTCGCCCGCGAGAAAAAGGGTGCTTCCTGCGGGCGTGCGTAGAATCCGACGAGCCTCCACCGCCCCGACTCCACCATAGCTGTATCCGCCACGCGAGAAAGGGTCAGCCGACCAATCGTGGGAATAGGCCCCCTCAACCTCACGCTCAACCGTGGCGACGCTGCGGCCGAAGATGCTCGAGATCGACTGCACCGCGAGCCGTACCATCACCTCCTGGCTCCGTCCTTCGAATGCCTCGGCGCGAGGTCCCCCGACCCACCCCGTCAGGAACGGTTCGTCGGGCGGGGACCCGGTCCACCAGACGGGGAGCGGCTCGTCCCGGCCGTAGACGAACGTCGGTGCCGGTCGGTTCGGCTCCATCCACCAGGCACTCCGAAACCGCACCACGATGCGCCGGGTGGCTCCCATATGGAGTGCCGCAAGCGCCTGGCGCCAGCCCGGAGGCTCTGGCTCAATGGCTATGGCGCCTTCCGCACCCCGGCGAGCCTTCAGGATGGTCAACGGCACGGTGAGAACTGCCTGGGATGCGAGAATCTCTTCCTGCCCGACTGGCGTCTGGGCCTCGACCGCGACTTCACCCGGCAGCCAGCGCAGTCGCGTGACGACGGCCTCGGTACGCAGCTGCACCGAAGCGGAGTCGAAGTCCGCGATCAGCTGATGAACCAGGGCGCCGAACCCCTCTGCCAGCCTGAACTGCACGTCATACAACTGCTCGGCCGCCTCGTTCTCCGCCAGGGCGGCCGTTCCGAAGCGCTCGAGGTCGGCCGCATGGAAGCCTTCGAGGTAGCCGGTCAGAGCGTGGAGCTCGTCCGAGGTGAATATCCCGGCGGATTGTCGGATGAGGTGGGCCACTGGAATGTCGGGTGAACCGGCCGGCTGGGCCTCCAGCAGCCGGCTCACGAGCGCGTCGGGGTCGGGAAACGGCCGTTCTACCCCGACCCGCATGTACTCGCGCAGATCAGCAATCTTCTCGAGCGTCAGGCCGCCAGTCCGAACCAGCTCGAGGATCTCCGGTGATTCACCCTGGATGAATTCGGCGCCGAGCTCGATGGGGTGGGCCAAGTCCGGAAGGGTGCTGGTCCACACCCGGCCTCCGAGCCGTGGACGGGCCTCCAGCAGCGTAACGGTTCGCCCAGCTGCGGCTAGTCGGCCGGCTGCGGCCAGGCCGGCGACTCCGCCGCCGATCACAACCACATCGGAGCGCGTCACGCTTCTGTTCTACTCGTAGCGGAGTGCTACGATAGGATCGAGTCTGGAGGCCCGGCGCGCGGGCCAGATACCGAAGAAGAGTCCCACCGCCGCACTAAAGGCGAACGCGATGGCAACCGCCATCGGCGAAATGAGGGTGTTCCATTGCATGACCTTTGAGAGCACGATGGCCGTCCCCACACCGAGCAGGATGCCCAGCACACCGCCCAGGAGACAGAGCGTCAATGCCTCGATGAGGAACTGCAGGAGGATGTTCCACCGGGTTGCCCCCAGCGCTTTGCGCACCCCGATCTCGCGGGTTCGCTCGGTGACCGAAACCAACATGATGTTCATGATACCGATGCCCCCGACCAGCAGGCTCACGGCCGCAATGCTGGCCAGCAGACTGGTGAATACCTGGGTGGCCTGCTCCTGAGTAGCCAGGACATCCTGCTGGTTCCTGATGGTGAAGTCGTTCTCGCCACCGGGCCGGATCTTGTGCTCCCGCCGGAGAACCCGTTCCAGATCGACCATTCCCTGCTCGATCGGTACGCTGTCGGCCACCTGGACGGAGAACGAGCGAATTCTGTTGCTGCCGAACACCCGGAATTTGGCCGTCTGGAGGGGAATGAGGATCTGCTCATCGGGGTTGCCGAAGCCGCCGGCGGATCCCTTCTCGCCGAGCACGCCGATGACCTCGAACGGGATTCCTCGGATCAAAAGAGTCTGGTTGATCATACCAGCGGGATTGCCGCCCAACATGCGGGGCACCGCGGCACCAAGCACCGCCTCGCGCTGGCGGGCCGCATCCTCGCCCTCGGTAAACATGCGGCCATACGGGATTGTGTAGTTCTTGACCGCGGTGTAATTCGCCGTGGTCCCGACGATGTTGACGTTGCTGTTCTGGTTGCCGTACTTGACCTGGAGCGACTGCTGCATCTCCGGCACGACAGCCTTGAGCAACGGTGCGTCGCGGCGCAGGGCATCGTAGTCGTCCGTGCTCAAGATGGTGCGGTCGGTGATCCTGATGCCCCCCTGACTGGCCTGACCCGCCATGACTGTGAAGACATTGGCCCCCAAGGCGGCGATCCGATCCTGTACCGCCTTCTGCGCGCCGCTGCCGAGGGCCACCATCGTGATGACTGCGCCAACACCGATGATGATCCCGAGCATCGTCAGGACCGACCGAAGCAGGTTGGCTCTGATCGACTGCAGCGCAACCGTGACCGTCTCACCGACCAGCATTTGCTAGGGCCTCGTCGGGGCGGCCGGCCGGGCGGTCTGCTGCTGCATGCCGGGGACTCCCCCGCCACCGGTAACCCGGTTGAAGCGCTCCCGCATGTCCTGCTGCGACTGGACCAGGCTCGCGCTCGGCAGCACGAGCACGGAGTCGGAGGCCGTCAGTCCTTCCGTTACCTCACTGTAGTCACCGTCGGTGAGGCCGGTCTGGATCCAGACCGGTGTGGGCCGGCCGTTACGCTTGACGAATACGATGTAGCGGGAGCCGGGCCCTTGAGGCTGGCCTCTGCCGCTCCGGCCGCCCGCCCTGCGTCCCCCCGGCGCACGAGTGGCGGCCCCCAGAGAGGCGCGGGCTTGCGTGTCACCGGCCTGCATCGAATCCCGGGGCCCGGCGCCGGCGGAATCCCGGCTCACCGTGGAGGCGGCGGCCAGTTGTCTCTGGACCGCCTCGGGTGAGAGCCCGAGCACTGTCGCAGCCGATCCCACATCCCGCTGAGTCCGGAGCGCTGCATTGGGCACGGCGAGCACGCTGTCGCGGCGGCCGACGTGGACCTCCACCTCCGCGTTCATCCCGGGCCGAAGCAGCCCGTCCTTGTTGTCGATCCGAACGCTCACCGGAAACATCGTCACGTTCTGCTCGGTCTGCGCCTGGGGCTCGATCTTGAGCACCGTACCGGGGAAAGGCCGGTTGGGGAACGCATCCACCGTCACGGTGGCCCGCTGGCCCGGCTGGATTTTTCCGATGTCGGTCTCGTCGATCAGGGTCCGGACCTGGACCAGGCCGAGGTCGGCCATCTTCATCAGGGTGGTGCCGCCGCTGACGTTGGAGGTTGCCGACGATATCACTTGGCCGCGCTCCGTATCCTTCTCGATGATGGTCCCGGTGATGGGAGCCCGGACATCGGTGTCCTCGAGCTGGATTCGCGCGTTATCGACCGCTACCTGTGACCGTACGACACCCGCCCGCGCATCGGCATAGTCGAGGAGCGCTTGCTCGTGTTCCTGCTGGGTGATGGACTGGGTCTTGAAGAGCTCGTCGGCCCGGGTTTTCTGGCTGGTCGAGTTGGTCAACTTGGCCTTGGCGACATCGAGGTCCGCCTGTGCCTGGGCCAAGGCGTTGCGCGCATTCCGCGGGTCGATCCGTACCAGCGGAGCTCCCCGCTTTACGACCTGGCCGGTTTCGGCATTGAGTTGAAGAACCTCACCGGAGGCCTTGGACTTTACTTCCACAGTAGTGTCGGGCTGGATAGCCCCCGATGCCTGGGCGGACACCACGATGTCGCGCCGCTCCACGGGGAGGGACTGGTAGCTGACGGGAGCTGCTTGCTTCTTGCAGCCAGTCAGGATTCCGATGAGTGCCGCCGTCAGGGTGACACAACGTCTTCCAATCATGGTTTCTGCCCTACAGTGTCGAAATCCCGCTCCACCTTCCCATCCTTCAAGTGCACCTGGCGCCGGGCGTGCTCCGCAATGTCGTGCTCGTGGGTAACCAGCACGATGGTTTGACCCGAGCGGTGCAGCGCCTCGAAGAGCGACATGATCTCCTCGCTCGTGGCGCTATCGAGATTGCCGGTCGGTTCGTCGGCCAGGAGAATGCTGGGGCGGTTGACCAGAGCCCGGGCGATGGCCACTCGCTGACGCTGGCCGCCGGAGAGTTCATTGGGACGATGATTTACCCGGTCGGCCAGGCCCACCCGGGTCAGCGCATCGTTGGCCAGCTCCCGGCGTTCCTTGCCACCGATGCCGGCGTATACCAGCGGCAGCTCGACATTGTGCAGGCTGGTAGCCCGGGGCAGGAGGTTGAAGGTCTGGAACACGAACCCGATCTCCTTGTTCCGAATGCGAGCCAGCTCGTCGTCCTCCAGCTCGGAGACCCGGTACCCGTTGAGCCAGTACTCTCCCGCGGTCGGGCTGTCGAGGCAGCCGATGAGATTCATGAGGGTGGATTTGCCCGACCCGGAAGGACCCATCACCGCGACAAATTCGTTCTTACGGATGACCACATCCACGCCTTGAAGGGCCCGCACGATCTCGCCTCCCATATCGTACTCCCGCTGGAGATTCCGGGTTACGATCACGGCGTCCCGCGGCACATCCGCCGGCAGCATGGCCATGCGCTCTTCGGTGTTCAGCATGGCGCCGGTCATAGATTCCGTCCGATCAGCGCTTCCAGCTGCGCCTTGGCGCGGAGGTAGTCGAATCGGGCGTTCACCACATCCACCTCTGCCTGGTTGAGAGCTTCCTGCGACGTCAGCAGGTCCACGATGGTTGACGCCCCGAGCCGGTAGCGCTCCTGCTGAACCCGCAAGTCCTCGGTCGCGGCCGCCACACTGACCTTAGTAATCTCGATCCTCTGCCGGGCGGCGTCCAATCCGGCCACTCCCGTGATCAGCTCCGCCTGAACCGCTCGCTGGGCGTCGGAGGCAGTAGCCTCGGCCAGATCCACGTCCGCCTCGCGCTGGACGATGGTCAACTCCCGGTCGAACCCATTGAAGAGGTTCCAGCGCAACGACAGACTCAGCTGCCGCTGGTTGAGCAAAGAGTAGTCGTTAGCCCGGCTGCCGTTCCAGCCGGTGTTCGCGGCCAGGGTGAGCGAAGGCCAATAGGCGGAACGGGCGGCACGGACCGTGGCTCGGGCGGCGGAGGCGTTGGCAGCGGCACTCCTGACCCGGGGCGATTTGGCTTCCGCCTCGATGCGCAGAGCCTGGGTGTCGACCACGGCCATGGTGCCGTAGAAAGCGGAATCATCCGCCGCCTGTACCCGGCCGCTCACGCCTATCAGTCTCGCCAGGTTTGCTTCGGCCGTGGCCAGCTGAGCCTGGGTGGTGATCAGATCGAGGCGCGCGCTCCCCAACGTGACCAGCGAACGAAGCGAGTCCGAGCGGGTTGCCGATCCGGCGCGCAGCTTCGCGACGGACGTCTTGAGCTGTTCCTCCGCCCGCCGCACGCTGGCTTCCCGGACCCGCACCAGCTGGGTAGCCGCCAGAGCGTCGAGGAACTGGTTAGTGGTAGTCAGGGCCTGCTGAAATCGGGCGTCGATGAGCGAGGCGTTGGCCGCATCCTCTCCCGATCGGGCCGCCCGCATATCGGCGCCGCGGCGAAAACCGGTAAAGAGATCCAGGCTGGCCGACAGTGAAGTGCTGATGCTCCGGTTGCTGCTGTTGCCACTGGTGAGCTGCCCGGTAATCGGATCGATGCGAGAAGTGCCCTCGGAAAAGAAGGAGCTGGCAGAGGAGCTGGCTGACAGGGTCGGTAGATATGACCCCCAGGCGCTGCGCACCTGAGCTCCTGCGGTCCGTACATCCGCCGTCGCTCGAACAACGTCGGGCTGAGACCGTTCCGACAGGCGGATGGCCTCGGCCAGCGTCACCGAGCGCTCCCCGCGCTGCGGTTGAGGCACGGCCTGCGCGCCCGCGGCGGCAATGCCGGACACTGTCTGGACCAGCAGAGCTATCCCCCAACACCTATTGACCATGCTCTCGACTCTACTGGCTCCAGGTACGTGCGACTGGCACATCAAACGAAGGGGCGCCCTGAAAGTTTCAACCCGAAACGCGCGCGCCTCCCGGGATAATTCGCGGCACTCGGCACCGGTCGCAGCTATCGGTCGGCCCGCCGGCGGAACGCCTCGCGTGCCGCCCCCAGGGCAAACCAGGCGCAGAGCCCGGCGAGCACGTAGGCGGAGGTGCGGGGAAGGGCCACCAGGAGAAGTCCCAGGGCGACGAACATTGCGCTCATCGGCAGGAAGACCGAGCGGCGCGCGTTGCTCGCGATGGCCCGGAGCACCAGCACGGCACGGCGGCCCGCCTCCCTCCTGCTCCTCCGATATACGGGTGGCGACTCGGCGTGTTGGTGAGTCAATGCCACGGGGAGAGCCTGGCTGATTCGGCGGGGTCCTCGCAGCGGCCGGCTGGATACTTCTCGACTGCGTGCCATATCGTGGCGGAACTGATCCTCCATGGCGTGAGCCAGCCCCGGATCTTCGACCAAGACATCCAGCTCGTAGTTTCCCAGGAGACTGGATGGATTGAGGTTGCTGGACCCGACCCGGACCCAGCGATTGTCCGACATGATCGTCTTGGCGTGCAGCATGGGGCCATCCCACTCGTAAATGCGAACCCCGCTGCGGAGCAGGTCCCGATAACCGATGCGGGAGAGATTGCGGATGAGGGGGACGTCGCTGGAGCCGGGAACCAGCAGCCGAACGTCGACGCCGTCCCGCGCCGAGTCGCGCAGCGCCTGAAACAGACGCGGCGGTGCTACCAGGTAGGCGTCGGTAATCCACAGGCGCTCTACGCTGCCGCCGGCGAGGAGCTCGATCACCCGGTATGCTCGCTCCCGTCCGGGCTCGCCGCTGATGACCCGCACCTCGGCGTCACCCAAGGGGTCCACCACCCCCGCAGTGTGCTCCGGAGGTATCTCAGCGCCAGTCAGCTCCCAGAGATTCACAAAGCTCTGGTCCAATACCGCGGCCGCGGGGCCACTGATATCGACGGCGGTATCCCTCCAGGGCTGACCATCGGCGTGCTTCTCGCCGGTCCATTCGCATCCGATACAGAGCCCGCCGAGAATGGCACGATGGCCGTCGGCCACCACGAGCTTTCGGTGGTTACGGGAGACATTGGTGACGACATCCACCCACTGAGGACGATGAAAGGGCCGTACCTCCACCCCCGCCGAACGCAGGTAGCGCCAGAAGCCCTTGGCCGTGCCCAGGGAGCCGAACCAGTCGTACAGGACCCGCACGCTGACGCCTTCGCGGGCGCGGCGGGCAAGCAGCTCCGCAAACCGCCACCCGGCGGCATCGCTCCGAATGATGTAGTTCTCGAAGTGAACCCACTGCCGGGCATTCGCGATCACCTCCAGCATGGATTTGTATGTGTCCGGCCCATCGATGAGCAGATCGACCCGGTTTCCGGGGATGGGCCGTCCTCCGGCCGCGCGGTTGATAGCGCAGGCAACCGACTGCTCCGCCGGGATGAGACGAGTGCCCGTCACGATCCCCCGAGTCCCAGCATCCTCTCGTGGGGCCGGAGGGCTTGCAGCATGAATGCAATGTGCTCCTCGAGCGGGACTCCCCACTCTTCGGCGCCGCGGACCACGTCTTCACGGCTCACGCCGCGGGCGAAAG
>JBJMPK010000281.1:0-8937 GCA_045803245.1 Gemmatimonadales bacterium | reverse complement strand
GCGGACGAAGTCCATGCGCCCGGTGCTTTCCCCCCAACGCCTCCCCGCGTAGGCGATCCCCACAGGCAGCCACAGCGCGATCGGCAGGTGCAACGCGGTAAGCGTCTCCGTGTCGCTGCCGGTCTCGAATGGATAGACATTGGTGAAAACGACCGCGGTCCCGAAGGCCAGACCCAGCCCCGCCCAGGTGCGCGGGCTCAGCCGCCGCTTCCAGGCGAAGTAGCCGCTAAGGAGGGGAAAGACGAAGAGACTGAAGTTCCGCAGGTAGAACGGCATGTCCCCCGCGGCCCCCCACTTCACCCCGAACAGCTCCGGCACCTTAACCGCCAGCGCTGCCACCATCGCGAGCGCGAAGACGACGATCGTCTCGGCCCGCACCTCGTCCACCGGCTGGGCCGTACCGGTGGACGCGATGACCAGCTGCTTCCACAGCCGCTCCGAGTGCTCGCGGGCGAACTCGTTCGAGATCGCGTCCAGCGCACCCATCCGCTTCACCGCCACCAGGAATGCCTCGTTCTCCGAGAGGCCGGCGCCGCGCAGCGCAGCGACCTCGCCACGCAGATGATCCTCCAGCTCCTCCACGTCCATCGGCCGGATCGCCTGCCGGCGGCGAAGATAGCTCCGCCACTGCTCGATCTGTCCCTCGAGCGAGTCGCTCGACCCGGCTTCCATCGCTGGCTCAGCCATGCGACGGCAGTGGTGAGAGCGCTGACCGCAGCGGAAGCGAGATCGCGGGCCAGATGTTGCGCAGCGCCGCGTCCACCATCTGCCACTGCCGGCACTGCTCCGCGAGCTGCGCCTGGCCCCCGGCCGTAAGGCGATAGTACTTCCGCTTCCGGCCCGTCTCGAAGGTGCCCCACTTGCCCTTGATGTGGCCCTGCCGCTCGAGCCGGTGGAGCACCGGATAGAGCATTCCGTCGGTCCATTGCCACACCCCGCCGGAAAGCTCGCTCACGCGCTTGAGGATCGCGTAGCCGTAGGAGTCTCCCTCGGCCAGAATGGCGAGCACCAACGGGGTGGCGGAGGCGGCGACGAGGTCTTTGTTGATGTCCATGATCTCTTATAGACATTGCGGCGGTGAGTACCTAGCTCTACCATACATCGTGCTTCTATGTATGTCAAGCATCTCCGGTTATGATACCCGTCCCGGCTCGATTCAGAAGCGGCGCAGCGGCTGAACCACGGACCTCCAAAAAAATGGCTCCCAGGCGGCAACCAGGACTCTCCTGATCCTGAGTCTGCGCCAGCCACCACTGACTCCCTCGGAGAGTCGCCCCAGCGTCAGGGGCGCGATCCCGAGGTGAACGACAAGGTTTCGACCGCCCAGATTGCAGCGATGGACAAGTGGGGCGGCAGCAACGACGTAATCATGCCCACGGTCAACTCCTTCATCATGGAGCAGAACATCCCCAATGCGGAGCTGATCATCTACCCCGACTCCAATCACGGCTCGCAGCACCAATATCCCAGACTTTTCGTCCGCCATGTCTCAATGTTCCTGGAGGAACCAGCGGCGGTACGTGAGCGCCGTGCCGGGCGACAATTGCAGGAGACATGAAGTATGTACGCTGGATCAGCGGCGACACCGTCAGGGTGGACGGCGGCTCGAAGCTCTAAAGGAGAACGACATGACCAAGACCACTCCGAAACAGAATAAGGCCCTGGTGCTGAAGGCCTTCGATACCCTGTTCAACAAGCGCGATTACGAAGCCGCTGCCGGCTTCTGGTCAGAGGAGTACATCCAGCACAGCGCTCATATCAAACCCGGTCGTGACGGTCTGTTCGATCTTATCCGCGGCTCACCCGACAATCTGCATTACGAACACCAGCTTATTGTGGCGGAGGGAGACTACGTCATTGTTTACGGCCGATTCACCGGGACCGGCCGTCCCGCCGCATGGGTGGCGGCCGACGTGGTCAGGATCGAGGACGGCCACCTCGCGGAGCACTGGGACGTGCTGCAGGACGAGGTGACCGAAGCCGAATCGAAAAGCGGGCGGCCGATGTTCGGCGACAGTTTTCCTACGTGAAGTTTTAGCGGAAGAGAATGCTCGTGCCGCATGGGCCTCGAGAGCGTCACCCCAAGCCCTAGAGCAGCTTTGGTGGAGAGAAAAACTCCGGTGGGTACTCGGCCGTTCTACTCGACCGTAATGCTGGCCGTCATGTAGGGGTGGACTGCGCAGATATACGGGAAGGTGCCCGGCGTATTGAAGGTCTGGGTGAACGCGTCGCCCGGTGCGAGCAGCGGCGAGTTCCACACGCCCTGATCGCTGGTGCTGGTATGGGAGGGCGTGCCCGCCGGCTCGCAGTTGAGCCAGGTGATGCTGCTGCCGGCCTTGACGGTGATAGCGTTGGGTAGAAACGCGAAGCCTCGGATCGCGACCAGCGTCGACCCGCCCACGCCGGGCCCCAGCGGGAGGCTGCAGGTGGCCGAAGCGCCAGTGCCCGGTCCCGTGGTCGAGTGCTCCGAGAAGCAGGCGGCAACTATCACGCCCGCGAACGCGAGTCCAAACAGCGCGAAGCGACCGCGACCCACCCTCATTTGCCCTCCGTGACGATCACCACGCCCTTCATGAACGGGTGCACCACGCAGAAGAACTGGTACGTCCCGGGCTTGGTGAACGTGTACCGCCAGGTGGCGCCGGGAGCCATGTTGCCCGAGTCGAAGCTGCGGTCGACCGCGGTCACGGTGTGGTCGACCGCATCGTTGTTGGTCCACTCCACCGTCGTACCCGCGGTGATCTCGATCCGGTTCGGCTGAAAGGCGATGTTCTTCAAGCTCGCCTTCACGACAGGTCCGGTCCGCGCCGCTGCCGAGGTATCGCCGGGTGCGGCGGGTTTCGCAGCTGCCGGAGCCGGTGGCGGTGGGGGCTGCCGGCGGCCGAAGTAGCGGGCCAGCGTGAACGGGATGGTGAACTCGAAGCCGTAACGCCGCTGGCTGGTTCCCCGGGAGGCGCCCTCCAGCGTCGCGGTGCTGGTGTTGGTTGCCTGAATCGACAACGTATGGGGCGTGCCGGGAATGGCGACATGGATTCCGGCGCTCCAGGCCGGCTTCTCCCCCAGCGCCGAATCGCGATGGGTGAGCGTCACCAGGTCCCCGGCGATGGCGATGTAGCGCTGCAGCCGAAGCACCAGCCCACCGCCCAACGCGACGTCCGGGTTGCCGCCCGAGGATGGATCGTCCAGGACCCGGGTGACGCCGATCAGCCGCACCGGCCCCTCCCAACGCGCGATCGAGATCTCGCCGTCGAGCCCTTTCGCGGCGAGGTTGTAGCCTACCTGTCCGCCGAGATCGACGGGGGCGCCCCGGTCCTGGGACACTGGAAGCCAGCGGCCGTAGAACTCCCACTCGTTGGGATAGCTGGGGGAGAGAGTAGAGTTTGTGGAATAGAGGAAGCCGACTTGGGTATGCTGGGGCAGCCCGACGCCGATGACGAAGGTCGGAAAGTTGGTGATCTTCCGCAGCGGCGCGTCGCTGCGCACGAAACGGTGCAGGAAGTTGAACTGGACCGTACCATGGGGTGCTACCCACTCACCCGAGATGTTGGGAGACCGCTCGAGCAGCGACTGCGCCGCCAACGGTAGGGCCGATGTGGGCAACGCCAAGAGGAACAGGAAGCTGAGGGATCGAGTCACGTCCGGTCCTGGTCGAGCGGGTGTAAACCTGGCCGCCGTAGACATTATTGTGTCACCGCCTCCCGAGCGCTAGTAGGAGAACGCGAGCGCCTTCGGCTTCTGCCGAAGGCACTCGACTGGGAGTACCCTCTCCCAGACTGTTGGAATCGTGATGCAAACGGGGCGGATGCTTTAATAGCCCGGCGGGAGTGGAGCCGGGGCCGGGGTGGGGGTCGGGACTGGCGTCGGGGCCGCCGTCGTGGCTGCTGCCACAACGACGATGGTGCCGGTCATCAGGTTGCCGTGAACCGCGCAGTTGTAGTTGTAGCTGCCCGGTGTCATGAACATGAAACTGTAGCTGCTGCCGGCCCCGGACTGGATCCCGCTGCTGGTGAAGCTCGGTGTGCCCAGGGATTGAATGCTGTGCGGCAAGCTCTCCCCGGCGGCCCAGGTCCAGGTCACGGTCCCGTTTACGGCGACGGTATCCACCGCGGGGTTGGACGATCCATTGAGCCCGCTCTTGAAGAAGATGTCCCCCACAGTGACGGCCGCGGATGCGGGGGCTGGGGTCGGGGTCGGAGTCGGGGTCGGGGTCGGGGTCGGGGTCGGAGTCGGGGTCGGTGTCGGGGTGGGCGTTGGGGTCGGCGCCGGGGTGCTCGGTGTAGTCGGCGTATCGCCGTTGTCGCTGCAGCCGGCGACCAGAGTGGTGGCCAGCACGCCGCTCATCAGCAGCATCGTCAGGTGACGCATGTCATAATCTCCTAATAGTGTGTGTTCGGCGATGGCCACCCACGTGGCCAACGCGCGCTAAGTTGGCGACTTCGACACGGCGAGTATTGGATCTCAGTGGTCCCCCGACTGGGGGTTGGTTTCGCGGAGGCTGCCGGCCTTTGCTTGGCTGGTGCCATCGAGCCGGAACAGCAGGTCGGCGTGCCCTTGGTCGTTCTTAGGTTATTTGTGTGACCGACGGGCGGCATCCTCTATCATCGCAGCGACTTCCTTCGGATGTGACGCGTAGACGGAGTGACTTGCCCCGCGTACTTCCACCATGTGGCTATGGGCTCGCTTGGCATACCATCGCTCAAGGTCCGGATTGATGATCAGGTCTGCTCCCGCTACGAGCATCCAGCTCGGCTTCGATTTCCAAGCGGGCGTGGTCACCTTCCCCTGGAATACCGATGCCGCGGTCCAGGTTTGTGAATGAGCCGCAAACTCGGCCTGCCCCGTGGGCAGGTCGGCGGCGAAGTATTTAGGAAACTGAGCGGGGTCGATGTAGGTGTAGCCGTCCGATGTTGTCTTTTTGACGTTGGCCGTGCTCAAGGCGCTGGGATAGCGGGCACCGTCCGCCGCCTCGCTCTCGCCCGCATCGGGCATGTGGGCCGCGATGTATACCAGGCCGACGACATGCGGATCGGTTCCTGCTTGGGAGATTACCGAGCCACCGTAACTATGGGCCACGAGAATGCAGGGACCGTTCTGTTGAGCCAGTACCCGCCGCGCTGCTGCCACATCGTCAGCGAACGAAGTAAGCGGCTCCTGGACCTGAGTAACTGCATAGCCGTCCTTGACTAATATCTCGTAGACCGGCTTCCAGCCCGAGCCATCGACCCAAGCGCCATGAACCAGAACGATGTTCTTCACCCCGAGGGGCTGGGTCTCGGCAGTAGCGAACCCCAGTATTCCAACCCCAATCGCAGCCGCCAGACCGGCCTGCAACCGTTTCGCAACCATAGGTTCCTCCATTCACCGGGGCGGGGCACCGAATGCGCTGGTGCGCGACCGTTCGGGGAGCAGCGTGATTCGGAGAAGATTGCCGGGCGGCGCGGCGCTCGATTGGATGGGTATGCTCCCCCGGATAGGGGGCCTGGCGCGCGTTTAGGAGAAAGCGGCTTCGGTTATCGGTGAGCGATGATGGCTGCGGCCGGACACTGCCGAAGGATACCGATGCTGTAACCGCTCACCTCGGATTCAGGGGAATGCGCGAGGGCGCGACGAGCATCGGGGCAGCGTTTCGTGTCTCCAGTGTGCCGGGAAGTCGCCAGCTCGAAGTGATACGGCACTTTCACGGTGATGGCGACGACGTCCACGTCAGGACTGTTCATGAGGCTTCGTGATTGTCGAACGCGAGGCACACCGAAGCGCCTGCTGCCGGCATCGGCGGATTCGCGTCGGCTGGTGGACAGCGCCGCGATCTCGAAGTCATCCGGGAGCGACTTCAAGGCGGGGATGTGCGCCTGTGCCGCCCAGCCGCGATCGGGATTGGCGCCGATGATGCCGACACGAATTCTCTTCGTCCATTCTTGCTCATGATGGTCACCGCGGCGGGTCAGGAGGCCTTGTTGAACATGTAGCGAGCGATCTTCCAGCCGCCCGGTCCCCGCGCGAAAATGAAGAGCTCCCGGTTCGCCTCGGGCCCGCTCGCTCCCGTGGCCACAACAGTTGACGTGCCCGCCGAGTGGGTCCGCGCATACGCGACATCGCCAGTCACCTTCAGTTCGTCGACGGTGAAGTGGATCGCGATACGGATGTTCGAAAAAACCGCGTCGTACGAGCCTCGGACCGCCGACCTGCCAGACGCCGTCGGGAAGCCAGCGGGCATGAAGACGCCATCCTCGGCGTAGAGCTGTTCGATCCGACCCGCGTCCCCGGCGTTCAGGGACGTTTCATAGGTAGCCAACAACGCGCGCAGCTGTTCCTCAGCGGGGGACATGACAACCTCCAGAGAGTGCCCCACGCGAGGAGTCGAGTAATTGCCCGTTCGCCACGCGTGCCGAACAGGGGTGACGTGTAGTGCGCCCAGTGTGTTCTGCGCGGTGACGACCGGGATGGAGGCCAGGAGCGCAAACGGCAGCAGCAATGCGGGGAAGCGAGAGCGATCTGTCATGGGAGCTCCGGGAGTGTGGTGGTGAGGGGCGGAGATAGACACGAGGGTTGAGCTCATGACAACGGGGGTGGTGCAAAGCCAACCAGCAGGTCGAGAAGAGCGGTGAGGCGATTACGGCCAAGGTGACCAAGGGTCTGCTTCGCGGCCTCGGCCACGTCCCGATCGAGAGGACGAAGCAGTGCCTTCCCTGCCGCAGTGATCCGATTGATGCTGCGACGGCGATCGTTGGCATCGCTACCACGCACAACGAGTCCTGCGCGAGTCAGACCCGACATCAGGCGAGTGAGATCGGAATCGCGCGTGACCATCCGGGTTCCGATCTCCGTGCAGGACAGTCCCTCTCGCCCCGCGGCCCTGAGAATTCGCAGCACATTGTATTGCGAGGGCGAGAGCCCGGCAGCGGCGGTGACCGCATTGGATCGTTCGGCCGCCAGCCATGCAGCACGGACCAGTGCGATGAGCACCTCCTCTTCCAGCGAATCGCGAATTGCCATTGCGCCGGCAGGCGTGGGAACTGGCATGGGTAATAATTACTCCTCGCGAGGAGTATTGGCAAGTGCCAGGTGCAACAAAACCGAATCGCTCCACACGCTGGAGCCGACCTGTTCGAGTTGCGAGGGACTTGATACGGGTTACGGCGCATGACATACACACCGTATGGGTGCTCAAGACGACACCTTAAAAAAACGGACGGCACGCTGACGAACGGGCGGATCCGCGGAACCCGGGGCTGACCCGCGAAGAGCACTAGCAGCAGGGCGAAGGGTATGACGTGGACCACTCCGCGACTCGAATCAAAGGAGCACCCTTGCGAAGCAGCTCGTCACGAACTTGGTCGGGACTGTAGGCTCGCCGCAGGCGGGCGTGGTACTGCAGATTGACGATCCCACCTCCGTTCTGTGGCGTGCGCCGGAAGCGCCACTTCTTCGTTGTCGCCGCCAGGACCTCCTCCACGATGCGCCGGCCACTCTCCCGCTCCGTGGCCTCTATCCGGAAGACAATGTCCCGAGGCTGGCCCTCCGTTTTTTGCTGCTTGCCATTGCGTGAGTGCCGCGTCAGTTCACTTGCCTCCCCGACGGTGGGAGCGAGCTTGACCGGCGAATCTCCCCAGAGGCGCGCCTGCGTCCGCGATTGATCGCCCCCGATGCCGCTGCGCCAGGCAAATAGCTCGAGCAGTACGAACAGGAGTGAGGCGACAGCGGCCACCTCCGGCTCATGGACTCCGGTTGCGAAGCCGATCGCCACCCCCGCGAAAATGTAGAGGGCATCCCGCGAGTCCTTGAGGTCAGCTCGGAAGCTGACGGCCGCGATGATGCCGGTGAGACTGAAGGCGAGGGCAAGACTGCTCTGCACGACGATCACGATGGCCGTCACGACCGATGGTAGCACGAGAACGCTGTTCACGAGGGACTCGTCGAACGCCTCCTTCGTCCGGGTGCGCACATAGACGGTGACGGTCGGCACCGTCAGGATGAAGGCGGCGGCCATCGCCAGTATGGTTTCAACCCAAGCGGGAACCATGTGCGATCCGGTCACCACACCAAAGGCCGACCGTTCTAGCCACGGCGCCAGCATCCGCACCTTGCTTGTTGGGCCGAGCGGAACGACGAGGTCCACAAGTATGACCAGTGCCACGACTACGGAGTAGTACGCTGCCAGGCGTCGCACAGTCGCCGCGCCGACCACGCGTTGCGGGCCGCTTTCGAGACCAGTCCGGATAAGGGCGGAGAAGGACTCCACCGGTGAGCGCGACATCAGGACGCCCATTGGTCTTCTCTGAGTTTTCGGCTGACCGGATAGAGCACCCGCCGGACCAACCGCTCCGCCATGTCCCGAACGACCTGGCGCTCGACGTCAGACAAGCGATCCAGATCGGCAAGGGTACGGTCCGCTTCCTCTCGCGCGAGCCGCTGTCCTAGCTGATGCAGTTCGGCGAGCCCCGGACCTGCCGCATGTGCCCGGACGCTCGCTTCCAGCCGCTTCAGCTCCTCCTCGATGACCCGCTGAGCCTCGGCCACGGCGATGGACGGCTCACCCGCGGCCGGGCAGCAAAGCTTCTGAAGGTCGTCCAGATCGAAGAGTTGGACCTTCGGCAGACGTCGAGCGGCGGGCTCGACATTCCGCGGCACGGCGAGGTCGAGCACTACGAGCTCGGACCATCGCCGAGCGGTTGCGCCCGCGAGGTCTTCGGCCCGAAGGAGCGGACGCTTCGCACTGGTAGTGACGAACACGAGGTCGGCGATCGGGAGCAGCAACCTCAGGTCAGTCCATGGACGGGACTGGACTTCCCACTTTTCTGCCAACGCGGCGGCACGCTCCTGGCGGCGGTTCACCACGATCACGCGGCGCACTCCCCGCTCTACCAGCGCGCGCACCACTCCAGCTGCCACCTCGCCCGCGCCCAGTATGACGACAGTAAGGGACTCGTGCTGAGGCAT
>JBJMPK010000280.1:0-8480 GCA_045803245.1 Gemmatimonadales bacterium | reverse complement strand
GAGACTCGTCAGATCGGTAATCATTCTGATCGAGCCCGCAGCTACAACCGCCTTACCATCCGATCGAATTTCCATGACTTTGCCTGTTCCACCACTCCCCAAGCGGACTTTCGACCCCGGCGAAATCCCACCCATAGCGACTGCCTGTAGCTCCTGCCCCGCTGCCCCGCCGCCCTGCTGCCCCACTAATCGGTCTCCCTCCTCCTTGATTCCCTCCTCGACCAGCCGCCTCGCCTCCCGCGCCGCGGCGTCGTCCACCGCCGCACGAGCGGCGGCCAGTGCTTCCTCTACCCGCTGGCGGGCCTCGAGCAGGTAGGCCCGGGCCTGCTTCCGTCCCTCTCGCTCGGCATCCTTCTCCCGTCGTTTGAGCTCCGATTCCCGAGCGGCCTGGGACTCCTGTTGCGCTCCCAGGCGGGCGGCGAGCGACTCCAGCTCGATCTGCCGCTCGGTCGCTCGCGCCTGCTCGCCGCGGAGCTGGCGCTCTTGCTCCTCCACGGCAGCCAGCAGTTGGTCGAGCCTCCGCTCCGCCTCAGGTACCCGGGCCTGGGCGTCGTCCAGGACGTCGCGAGCGACACCCAGGCGGCGGGCGATGGCGAGACCGTACGAGCGGCCGGGCACTCCTTTGAGGAAGCGGTAGGTCGGGGTCAGCGCCGCCGCATCGAACTGCAGCGACGCGTTGACGACGCCTGGCTCCCGGCTGGCGAGCTCTTTGAGGGCACCCAGGTGCGTGGTCGCCAGGGTGACAGCACCTCGCCGGGTGAGGGAGACCAGCGTGGCCGAAGCCAGAGCCGCGCCTTCCACCGGATCGGTGCCGCTGCCGATCTCATCGAGCAGAACCAGTGTCCCCGCGTCCGACTCGTCCAGCAGGTCTTTGAGCATGCGGACGTGGGCGCTGAAGGTGGACAGGCTCGCCGCGATGGACTGCCGGTCGCCGATGTCGGCATACAACCGCCGGAACACCGGCAGCCGGCTGCCCTCCCCCACCGGCGGAATGATGCCGCTGGCTGCCAGGGCTGCCGCCAGCCCGACCGCTTTCAGCAGCACCGTCTTGCCGCCGGTGTTGGGACCGCTGATGAGGAGAGTTCGCTCCGCATCATCGAGCTCCAGGTCGAAGGGAATCACCGGCTGCGCTCCCGCGAGCAGCAGCGGGTGCCGCCCGTTCACGATCCGGAGCGCGGCCGGCGCCGGCTCCACCGCCGGCATTTCACCGGACACCGCCACGGCGTAGCGCGCCCGGGCCACCAGATCGTCCACCGCCACACACATCTCCACGACGTCGCGCAGGACTGCCAGCTCGGGCCGAAGCAGGTTGGTCAGGTCGCGGAGGACCCGGAGCACCTCGCGCTCCTCCTCCACCTCCGCCTCGCGTAGCGCATTGCCCAGCTCGATGGCCTCCGACGGCTCGATGAACAGCGTGCCCGCGCTGCCGGACTCGTCGTGAATGATGCCGGGAGGCCGGCTCCGGGAATCCCGCCGGACTGGAATCACGTAGCGGTTCCCCCGCACGGTTACCGAGGCGTCCGCCGGCGTGGCGTTGGGTCCCAGGCTTCGGAGCAGCGTGTCGAGCCGCCGTAGCAGTCGCTGCCGGGCCGCCTGTACCTCTCGCCGGGCCGCGGCCAGCGCGGCACTCGCGCTGTCGAGCAGATTGCCGTCAGGGTCGACCGATTGCTCCAGCCGGCGCTCGATGCTTTTCTCCGGAAGCGGACGAAGCAGCTGTCCGGCGAGTGGCGCCATATCGGCCACCCGCCGGAGATCGAGGTGTACTCTCCGAGCCGCGGCAATCGCCCGAAGTAACGCCGCCAGCTCGACTCCTTCCAGTACGCTCCCCTCGATCCGGAGCCGGGATAGCACACGGGTCACGTCAGGAATGGGTTCAGCCAGGAGACCGTCCCCCCGGCGGAACAGGCCGGCCACTTCGGAGACCCGGGCCAACTCGCTCCGGATCCAGTCCAACTCGTCGGTCGGACGCCGCCCGCGCACCCGCTCGGCCCCAAGCGGCCCCACGGCAAACCCGGCGACCAGCTCCAGGACCATCCCGAATTCCAGGGTGTCGAGGGCTTCGGCGCTCTGACGTGCCGGCAAAGGCAACGGGGTGCCGCCCTGGATGTGGGCCCGCACCCCGTCGGGAGAGAGAGATTCCACCTGCGCCATCAGCCCGCCTGAAGCTCCTCGCGCGCGATCTGGTTGATCAGCTTGCCATCGGCTCTGCCCTTGTACTTCGGCAGCACCTGGGACATTACCTTGCCGATATCTCGCGCGCCGCTCCCGATGGCGCTCCGCACCGCCGCCCTGATCTCTTCCGGATCCACCGCGGGCGGAAGGAACTCCTCCAGCACTTTGATCTGTCCCGACTCCACATCGGCCAGATCCTTTCTCGAGGCGGCGGTGTATTGCTCGACCGCCTCCCGCCGGAGCTTGATTCCCTTCCTGAGCACGTCGATCACCTCGTCGTCGGTAGCGGGCCGACGCAGCTCGATCTCACGGTTCTTGACACTCGCGAGGATGGTACCGAGGACGAGGGTGCGATCTTTGTCTTGCGCCTTACGCGCGGCGTTAAGCGCCGCGCGTAAGCTGGTCGACAGATTAGACTCGGGGGACACGGGGGCCACGATGGTTCTTTCGGACCGCAGCGCTCATTTTCCGCTTCCGCTTTTCGCTCGGCTTCTCGAAATGGCGGTGCTTCCGCAGATCCGACAGGATGCCGGCCTTCTCGCACTTCTTTTTGAACCGTTTGAGCGCCCGATCGAAGCTCTCGTCATCGTGAATGATGACTTCTGGCATTCGCTTGATTCACCCCTCTCAGGCCCGTTCAGGGCAGCATTCTGAACCAGTTTCGGGAATTTATCGGGCGACGCTAGGCGGGGCAAGCGGACGGTCGGACGGTCGGACGGTCGGACGGTCGGACGGTCGGACGGTCGGACGGTCGGACGGTCGGACGGTCGGACGGTGATGCGAGACCACCCATCTTCAGATCCGCAATATGCCTGGTCTGGAATCATTCCTGACCGACTGACCGACTGACCGACTGACTCGCCCGTTTCACCCTGGTGGCCAAGTCAGTTTCCTCCCGCCCAGGACGTGAAAGTGGAGATGGTCTACGCTCTGTCCCGCGTTCCGGCCGGTATTCGTCACAATCCGGTAACCCTCACCGTCGACCCCCAGCTCGCTCGCCACCTCGGCCGCGAATCGCAGCAGCACCCCCAGTAAACGCTCGTCCTCCACGCCTTTGGCATCGCGGACTGCCGGGATGTGCCGAGTGGGGATTACTAGGACATGTACCGGCGCCTTGGCGTCGATGTCGCGGAACGCGAGCGCATCGGCCGACCGCTTGACGACTTTAGCGGGGATCTCACCGGCGACGATCCTGCAGAAAAGGCACTCAGCCATGATTCCCTCGCATTCTGGCGATCGACGCCGCGGCGGCCGCGGCCAGCGCCGCGGTCTCGAACCTGAGGGTGTGCGGTCCCAGCGCAACCGGCTGGTATCCGGCTGCCAACAGCGATCCCCGCTCCTCCGCGGTGAGCCCACCCTCGGGGCCAATTACGATGGTTAGCGGGATCGCATCCAGTTGAGCCGCTACCGGGATTCCCGCGTGATCCGCCACCCACCGAAGACCGACGGCCGGGCGCTCCAGAAATGCGGGGAGCGAAACCGGTTCCTCCACCCTCACGGCCCAGGCTGCGCCGCACTGCTTGGTTGCCTCGAGCGCCTGGCGCCGAATGCGGAGGAGGTGAGTCCCTCGGAGGCCGGTCGCGACTGCGGCGCTGCGAGTGGTTTCCAGGGGAACGACCGCCGTGACACCCAGCTCGGCCGCCTTCTCTACCATCCAGGAGAACCGGTCCTTGTCACCCGCCGCCACAGCCAGCGTCAACTCGGCCGGTCGCGGCTCGCGCACGGCGTCCCGGACTTCTACCCACCATTCCTTGCCGGTCTGAACGAGGGCACCGGTGGCCCTGAGGCCCGCTCCGTCCAGTACTTCTACCATCTCCCCGGTCTTGGCCCGGCGCACCCGCAGATGGTGCGCTTCGCCCTTTTCCAGACTTACCCGCTTCCCCGCCTCCCACCCGCCCGGAGGGCACCCGCCCCGCTCCACCAATACCCTCATCGAGGGCGCTCAGCGGCGACTCCCCACCAACCGGCATCCAGCGTGTCCTGAACCGGGGTGAACCCCGCATCGGCCAGGGCACGCCGGAACTCCTCCGCCTCCGCCTGCTCCATTCCCGAGAAGATTGCGATCCCTCCCGGGCGGAGTGCGGTCGAGACCACCGGCAGCAGCGCGGTATTGGCGGCCCGCAGAATATTGGAGAGCAGGAGATCGGCGGGACCGAGCAGAGGCGCGAGCACCGCCACATCGCCTTCCAGCAGTTCGACTTTGTCCCCCACGTTGTTGCGCGCCACGTTTCGAACCGCCACCTCGTTCGCCTCGGGATCGATTTCGATGCCGATGGCGCGGCCGGCTCCCAGCTTCACCGCGGCGATGGCGAGGATGCCGCTCCCACTGCCCAAGTCAAGAACGAGGTCACCGGGGTGGAGCAGCCGGGCGAGCAGCGTCAGCGCCGCGCGAGTAGACCCGTGCTCGCCACTGCCGAAGGCGGTCTCCGGATCGAGGACGATGGTGTGAGGATCGGGTTCGAATGCTTCCGGAAGCCACGATGGAATGATGGTGAGCTGACCCAACCGGCGCTGGCCCAACCCCTCACGCCAGCGGGTGGACCAGTCAACCGGATCCAGTCGCCTCGGCTGCGTCTCGACCGACGCATCCATCTCGCGACCCATCGCCTCGACCAGGGCGACCGCCGCGTCTTGGTCAGGAGCAAATGCGACGAGAGTCCCGTCGTCCCGCTCCTCCACGCCGTGGCCGGTGCGGGCCACCAGCCACGCGCCGACCGACTCCCTGCGACCGGCCGGGCTCCGCACATCGATGGCCCACCAGCTCATGCGCCTAGTGCTTCCTTCAGTTTGGACCAGAATCCGGGCGAGCGCTTGGGTGGTTCTCCTTCGAGCTTGGCCATCTCGCGGAAGAGCCGCTCCTGATCCTCGGTGAGCCGCTCGGGCGTCCACACATGGACTCGGACCAGGAGATCACCTTTGCCGTCCTGGCCCAGAATGGGAAGTCCCCGGCCGCGAAGCCGGAGCGTAGTCTCGGGCTGGGTGCCCGCGGCGATGCGCAACGGCTCCGCTCCGTAGGGGGTCGGCACCTCGTGCTCGCCACCAAGTGCAGCCTGGGAGAAGGACAACGAAAGATCGTAGAGCAGGTCGTCGCCCTGGCGCTCGAATCGTTCGTCTTCCTTGACGTCGAGCATGACCAACAGATCGCCGCTGGGTCCGTTACGGACCCCGGCCGCACCCTGTCCCCGTAGAGTGAGATAGTTGTTGCTCGAGACACCGGCAGGGATGTCGACCGCCACCGTGCGCTCACCCCGGATCCGCCCATCGCCGCGGCAGGCCTCGCACGGGTCAGTCACCGTGACGCCTTCTCCGCCGCAGGTGGGGCACGCCGCCACCGAGATGAATTGCCCGAACATGCTCCGGGTGGCTCGGCGCACCTCACCACTCCCGCCACAAGTGCTGCAGGTGCTGGTCTTGGTCCCCGGCTTGGCGCCGCTTCCCTGGCAAGTGGTGCAGCGTTCAGGGGCCTTGATCTTCACCGTCTTCTTTGCGCCCAGAGCCACTTCGTCCAGGGTGAGCCGGACCGTTACCCGGATATCCTGGCCCCGCCGCTCGTCGGTTCGCGAGCGCCGCCCGCCGAAGATCGACTCGAACCCGCCCATCCCGCCGAAATCGCGCATAAAGATGTTGAGCGCTTCCGTGAGATCGACGTGATGGAATCCAAAGCCCCCGCCGCCCACGCCGGCCTTGCCGTAGCGGTCGTACGCCGCCCGCTTTTGCGGATCCCGCAGGATCTCGTATGCCTCGGTGATCTCCTTAAACCGAGCCTCGGCGTCGGACGAAGAGTTCCGGTCCGGGTGGTACTCCATGGCCAGCTTCCGATACGCCTTCTTGATCTCGCTCTCGGATGCCTCGCGTGACACGCCCAGCAGAACGTAAAAGTCGCTCACTCCAGCAATCCTTCCACTAAGCGGCTGGTATGTTCCACCAGTCCGATGATCTTATCGTAAGGCATCCTGGTCGGCCCCATCACACCGATGACGCCCTTCAAGGCCCCTGCCTGGTAGGATGAGGTGACCAGGGTGAAGTCGCTCAGCCGGGTGTCGGGGTTCTCCGACCCGATGGTGATCGAGACGCCGCGCTGGCGGCGGGTCTCGAGCGCCTGCTTCAGAAGATCCCGGCCTTCGGTCAGCCGAAGCAGGTCGCGCATCCGCGAGTTCGAGGCGAACTCCGGCTGATCGGCGAGCATCTGAGCGCTGCCCAGCACCACGGTGTTCTCTTCGTTCGAGAGATCGAAGAGCCCGTCGCCTTCGGCGATGAAGATGTTCAGCAGCTCCCGGCCGTCATCGGTGCCGCTCACGTCGCGCAGCCGCTCCGCCAAGGTGGCCCGGATGTCCTGCAGGGTGAGCCCGGACAACCGCTCGTTGAGGATGCCGGCCACCTGCTGCACTGACGCCGGCGGCAACAGTCCGGGGACCTCCACGAAAATGGTCCGCACGACGCCGCTGCGCAGGTTGAACACCAGGAGCAACCGCTCGGAGCTCACCTGCACCAGCTCGAGCCGCTCCATCACGATATGGTCCAGTGCCGGGGCCACCGCCACGCCCAGTTCCTGGGTCAGGACCCCGAGTACCTGGGCCGCCCGGCGGAGGATCTCCTCCACCGCGCTCCGAGTCCCCACCAGCTCCGCCCTGAGGGTGTTCTGCTCCTGATGACTCGGTGGAGAAAGCCGCATGATGGCGTCGACGTAGACCCGGTAGGCCCGGTCGGTGGGAATCCGGCCTGCGGAAGTGTGAGGATGAAACAGGTACCCCTTTTCCTCCAACTCGCTCATGGTGCTACGGATCGTGGCCGGAGAGACGCCCAGTCCGAACTTTCGGGCTATCGTCTGGCTACCAGCGGGCTCCGCGGTCTCGATATAGGTCTGGACCACGGCCTCGAGCACCCGAAGCTCCCGCTCGCTGAGTTGATCTTGCATCGGCATACGGGGAATCTAGAACCGGCCTGCGAGGCGGCAAAGTGAACCCCGCCAGGTAATTGCCGGACTCAGTCCGGTATCGAGGCAACCAGGGCATCCAGCCGGAGCCAGCCTTCGGCAGTCAGCCGGATACGTCCTGCGGCGGTCACGGCCCACCCCTCGCTCTCCCAATGGCGAAAGGTTGGCTGTGGTATCCGGCCGGCCGGGACACCCTCGCTGGTCCGAAGGCCGAGATACAGCTCCTCCAGGGCTACGGCCCTGTCGTCGAGCAGCTCCCGTCCTTCCAGGGGCGACTTCCCCCCGGCCAGGATCCTCTCGTAGGCGGCCCATTCCCGCAGGTTCCAGCGGCGTTCCCGGCCCCGGCCGCTGTGTGCCGAGGGGCCAAGTCCAATGAATGGCGACCTCAGCCAGTAGGCCGAGTTGTGCCGGGCCCGATGACCCGGTCGTGCGGCATTGGAGACCTCGTAGTGATCGAAGCCTTGCCGGGTCAGTACGGTATGAGCGACCAGATACTCGCTGGCATAGCTGCTATCGTCGATCGGCGTGATCTCGCCCCGGGCAGTCCAGTGCCCCAAGGGCGTGTGAGCCTCCACGGTAAGGCCGTATAAGGAGAGGTGCTCGGGCCGGAGCGCCAACGCCCGCTCCAAGTCGTCGCTCCAGTCTCGCCGGCACGATGGTGGGAGTCCGAAGATCAGATCGAGAGAGAGAGCGGGGATGTTGGCCCAGCGGACCGCCTCGACGGCACGATAGATCTGGTCGACCGTATGCACCCGATGCATCCAGCCAAGCACCGCAGGGTCGAACGATTGCACCCCCAGCGATATGCGGTTCACTCCGGCCGCGCGCCAGGCAGCGGCGGTTGCCGGCGTTACGTCGTCAGGGTTGGCCTCCAGGGTGATCTCGGCATCGGCTGCGATCGGGCGGTCGGCCGCCATGCGGTGAAGCAGCCGCTCGATTACATCAGGCGCGATCTGGGACGGAGTGCCGCCGCCGAAATAGATGGTGGCGATTTCGGGGGAAGTGCCCCAGGCCGGCTCCGATTGCCAGAGGGCCCACTCGCGCAGAACGGCGGCGAGGTACGCCTCCGAGGGCACCTCCTTGCGGACGGCGATGGCAAAGTCGCAGTAGCTGCACCGGCGGGCGCAAAACGGAACGTGGATGTAGACGTGCACACTTTAATTTAGACGCTTGTCTCCGGCGAAGTTCCGATGCCGATAGGTCCCTAGTTTACAGCGCTGAATTGTGGGATGGCGAATCCTGGAGGGTGCGTCAGTGCGCGTCGGCGTCTCTGCGGGATTTTCACTGGGCGCAGCGCACGGCAGCGCCCGAAAGGGGTTCGCCCACCCGATCCACCGAGCTTGGGAGATCATCCCTAAGACTTCCTAGACTCGTC
>JBJMPK010000023.1:0-13701 GCA_045803245.1 Gemmatimonadales bacterium | reverse complement strand
TCATCCGCTCCTTGACCAGGCGCGCCATACGCGACAGGCCGACGGAGAACTGGTTCGCGATCAGCTCGCCCACCTAACGGATCCGGCGGTTACCCAGATGGTCGATATCGTCGGTGAAGCCGCGCCCATCATGGAGATCGATCAGGTAACGGATGATCGCCACGAAATCGTCTTCGGTCAGGACGGTGTGGTTCGCGTCGGTCTTCAGCTTGAGCCGCTGGTTGATCTTGTAGCGGCCCACCCGGCCCAGGTCATAGCGCTTGGGGTTGAAGAACAGCTTCTGGAGCTGCTGCCGCGCCGTTTCCAGGTTGGGGGCATCGCCCGGCCGAAGCAGCGCGTAGATCTGCTCCAGCGCCTCGGCCTCACTGTGAGTCGGGTCCTTGGCCAGCGTGTTCTTGATCAGCGGCGACTCCGAGCGCCCCGCCGGAAGGAGAACCTCGACTTTGTGCACCCCCGCCTTGATCAGCTTCTTTCGGAGGGTATCGGTCAGCTCGGCCCCGCCTTCGGCCACCACCTCGCCGGTCTCGGGGTCGGCGGCATCGAACGCCAGGACATGATTCTGCCGGTCGCGGGTCGAAGTCGGCTGCTCCTCTTCCCGCACGTCGAGGGTGGTGTAGCCGGCGAACACCGTCACCGTCTTGACACCCTTGTGCCGCATCTCGTTCAACCGCTCCTGGGTGAGCTCATCGCCCACCACGCCGAGCGGCTCGCCGCCCCGGTCCTCGGGGTTGGGCACATCGGCCGCGAGCAGCGAGCCGATGACCTCGCGCTTCTCCTGCCGGCCCTCGAGCTTGCCCGCGATGTTCAGCTCCTTGGTGGCAAAGAAGAGCTTCAGGATGTCGGCGTTGTTGCCATGCCCAAAGGCGCGCAGCAGGGCCGTCGCCGGGAACTTCTTCTTCTTGTCGATATGGACGTAGATCACGTCGTGGATATCGATCGTGAACTCCACCCACGAGCCCCGGAAGGGGATGATGCGGGCCGAAAAGAGCCGCTGGCCGTTCGGGTGCGTGTCCTCTTCGAACACCACCCCGGGCGACCGGTGCAGTTGGCTCACCACCACGCGCTCCGCGCCGTTGATGACGAACGTGCCGAGCGGCGTCATGATCGGCAGCTCGCCGAGGTAGACTTCCTTCTCGATGGCGTTCTTGAGCCGCTTCTGTCCCTCGACCTCCTCGTACACGTCGAGCCGGAGCTTGGCCTTGAGCGGGGCGGCATAGGTCATGTCCCGCTCCACGCATTCCTCCACCGAGTACTTGGCATCGCCCAGGGCGTAGCCCAGAAACTCCAGCTTGTACTTCTCGTTCACGTCCGTGATCGGGAACAGGTCCCGGAAGACGCGCTCCAACGAGACGTCCTGGCGGGCGCCGTGGACATCATCGGGTACCAGCAGCGTCTGGAACGCCGCCGTCTGGATGTCGAGCAGGTGCGGCATTGGCATGCCGCCTTCCCGCTTACTGAATGTGATTACCGATCGGGTCTGAGGCATCAGTCACTCACTCTCACGCAACACAAATGGCCCCAACGCGGATGCCCCGCCGGAGCGGGGTGGCTACGGGGCTAGGGGATGTCAGGATCGTACCGAGCTTTGAGCGTGCATTCGTCTCGCTGATGTAGGGTTCAGGTGGTTTCCTCGGAAGTCTGGGGTCGAGAGTCTAGAGTCGAACGTAGACCCTTGACCCTCGACTTTAGACGCTTCGAGGGACCGCAGAACCCTACTTTAACTCGACGACCGCGCCCTGCTCTTCCAGCTTCTTCTTGAATTCCTCGGCCTCGGCTTTGGACACGCCTTCCTTGATGTTGCTCGGAACGTTGTCCACCGCATCTTTGGCTTCCTTGAGTCCCAGACTGGTGATCTCCCGGACCGCCTTGATGACCTGAATCTTCTTGGCTCCGCCCTCCTTGAGGACGACGGTCCACTCGGTCTTCTCTTCCACCGGCGCAGCCGCGGCCGCGCCCCCACCGCCGCCACCGGCAGCCGGTGCCGCCGCGGCAGCCGCGATCGTGACGTTGAATTTGCTCTTGAACGCCTCGATCAGGTCCGACAGCTCGACAACGGTCTTGTTGCCGATCGCCTCGAGGATCTCTTCGTTACTCAGCGTGGTTGTGGGCATCGATTATCTCTCTCTATCCAGTGATTCCTGTGGGCCCGCAGGGCCCCGCGGGCTTACCTAAGAACGCTGTGCGCGAAGCGCCTCGAGGGCGCCGACCATCTGATACAACACGCCGCTCAGCACGCCGGCTAGCTGGGCCACTGGGGCCTGCATGGCTCCGGCAAGCTGCGACAACAGCACCTCTCGGCTGGGCAGACTCGCCAACCGCTTGACCTGGTCCGCCGTGACCTGGCGGCCGTCCACGAGGCCGATCTTGATCGCGGGCTTCTCGAACTCGCGGACGAAGTCCGCGAGCACCTTGGCCGCCGCGATGGGATCTTTGCCGGCCAGCACCAGCCCGGTCGGGCCGGCAAGGTGGTCATCCAGGCCGGTGATGGAGTTCGCCGCCAGCGCGCGCTGCGCCAGGGTGTTCTTCACCACGATATAGGAGACGCCCGATGCCCTGAGCCGGCGGCGGAACTCCGTCATCCGCAGCACGTTCAAGCCGGTGAAATCGGTGACGTAGAGATTGGGTGAGCCCCGGAGCTGCTCTGCCAGGCTCTCGACCGTCTCCTGCCGTTCCGTCTTGCTCATCGGTACCCCGCCGTCTCGAGCCGAACCCCCGGCCCCATGGTGCTGGAAACAGTGGCCGAGCGGATATAGACCCCCTTCGCCGCGGCCGGCTTGGCCCGCGCGATGGTGTCCATGAACGTTTGCACGTTATCCGCCAGCTGCGGGGCCGTGAAGGAGACCTTCCCGACCGGAGCGTGGACGTTCCCAGTCTTATCCACCCGGAACTCGATCTTGCCGGCCTTGATCTCCCGTACGGCCTTGGTGACATCCATCGTCACCGTGCCCGCCTTCGGGTTCGGCATCAGCCCGCGGGGGCCGAGCACCTTACCCAGCGCACCGAGCTGACCCATGACATCGGGGGTGGCGACGATGACGTCGCAGTCCAGCCAGCCCTCCCTGATCTTCTGGATATACTCGATACCCACGAAATCGGCTCCCGCGGCCTCCGCCTCACGAACTCTGTCGCCCTGGGTTATCACTAACACACGAACCGACTTTCCGGTTCCGTGGGGGAGCACCACCGTCCCTCGGACGACCTGATCGGCGTGTCTGGGGTCGACCCCCAGATTCACCGCGACATCCACCGTCTCGTCGAACTTGGCAAAAGACGAGTCCTTTACCAGCGCGACGGCCTCCGGGATCGGATATTCCCGCGTCCGATCGACCTTCGAGACCGCGGCCCGAAAGCGCTTTCCCCGGGTGGCCATCAGTCCACCACCTCCAGCCCCATGGAGCGCGCCGTTCCGGCGATCATCCGCATGGCACTGTCGAGGTCGGCCGCGTTGAGATCGGCCATCTTGATCTCGGCGATCTTCTTGACCTGAGCCCGGGTGACCTTTCCCACCTTGGTACGATTGGGCTGGCCGCTCCCTTTCTCGATGCCGGCCTCCTTCAGGAGGAGATTCGGCGCCGGCGGGGTCTTGGTGATGAACGTGAAGGTCCGGTCCGCGAAGATGGTGACCACCACGGGAATGACCATCCCGCTCTGGCTCTGCGTCCTCGCGTTGAACTGCTTCACGAACTCCATGATGTTGACGCCGTGAGGGCCGAGCGCGGTTCCGACCGGAGGGGCGGGCGTGGCCGCCCCCGCGGGGACCTGCAGCTTGACCATCGCGTTGATCTTCTTGGCCATCTCTTCTCCTCTAACGTCTGCCCTTTAAGGGCGACTCCCACAATGACCCGTGTGGTGGCGGGGCCGGATGGTCGGTCAGGCGGTCGGTCGGACGGTTCGCCCCCTGCCATCAAGAGTTCCGTCCGCCTGTCCGACTGTCCGCCCGTCCGCCTTTAGTGCCCCCTCAACTGCAGATAATCCAACTCCACCGCCGTCGGCCGACCGAACAAACTCACCGTCACCCGGACCTTCCCCTTCTCGGCCAGCACTTCTTCCACCGTGCCGCTGAAGTCGGAGAAGGGCCCCTCGGTGATCTCGACCACCTGGCCGATGAGGAAGGGGATCTCTTCCTTCGGCTCGGCTTCCGCCACCGCTTCCGCGATGCCTAATAGCCGATTGACCTCATCCTGCCGGAGCGGCTGGGGCATCTTGCCGGTGCCCACGAACTTGATCACGCCCTGGATGCTGTTTACTACGTGCAGGGCCTCCTGGCTCATGCCCATCTCCACCAGCACGTAGCCGGGATAGAGCTTCCGCTCGGCGGTGACCTTCTTGCCGTTCTTGATCTCAATCACTTCCTGAACCGGGACCAGGGCCTGGCGGATCAGCTTCGCGTCGGCTGGCCGGGGATCCTCCTCGATGCGTCGCTGCAGCAGGCCCCGAACCTTGTTCTCGTGGCCGGCGGTCGTTTGAATTGCGTACCAACGGTATTCCATATGCTTACCGCGCGAGCCGCGCGATACCTTCCACCAGAATCAGTTGCAGCAGCCAGTCCATGAGACCGATCGTGATCCCCAATAAAATGGAGAGCACAATAATCATGCGGGTTGCCTTGACCAGCTCGGGACGAGTCGGCCAGGTAACCTTCTTGAGCTCGTCGCGAACCGCCACCAGAAAGTGCGCCGTCCGGTGAAACCACCCGGTCAGCCGGTTCGATGACGGCTGAGCGACCTGCGTGCTGTCCATGACTACTTGGACTCTTTATGCTGTCGGTGCGTATCGCAAACGGGGCAGTACTTGCGCCGTTCCACCCGCTCCGGGTGCTTCCGCTTGTTCTTATCGGTAAAGAAGTTGCGGCTTTTGCACTCGGTGCACTCTAAAATGATCTTATCTCGTGGCATTGCTCGCTATCGCTCGCAGCTGTTAGCTATGAGCTATTAGCTAATAGCTAATAGCTACTTCAGAATCTTGGTCACCACGCCGGCCCCCACCGTGCGGCCGCCCTCGCGGATGGCGAAGCGCAGCCCCTCGTCCATCGCGATCGGCGTGATCAGCTCGATCGTCATCTGCACGTTGTCCCCCGGCATCACCATCTCCACCCCCGCCGGCAGCTCCACGCTCCCCGTCACGTCGGTGGTGCGGAAGAAAAACTGGGGCCGGTACCCCTTGAAGAACGGCGTGTGCCGGCCCCCCTCTTCCTTGGTCAACACGTACACCTCCGCCTCGAAGTGGGCGTGCGGCGTGATCGACCCCGGCTTGGCCAGCACCATCCCCCGCTCGATCTCGTTCTTCTCGATCCCCCGCAGCAAGAGCCCCACGTTGTCCCCCGCCTCCCCCTGGTCCAGCAGCTTGCGGAACATCTCCACCCCCGTCACCACCGTCTTCTTGCTGGCCCCAAACCCCACCAGCGCCACCTCCTCCCCCACCTTCACCACCCCCCGCTCGATCCGCCCCGTCGCCACCGTCCCCCGCCCGGTGATCGAGAACACGTCCTCCACCGGCATCAGGAACGGCTTGTCGATCTCCCGCTTGGGCTGGGGGATGTAGCTGTCCAGCGCATCCAACAGCTCCTGGATCACCTTCCCCTGCGCCGAGTTGGGGTCCTTGCTCTCCAGCGCCTGCAAGGCACTCCCCTTGATGATCGGGGTGTCGTCCCCCGGGAAGTCGTAGCTACTCAAGAGCTCCCGCACCTCCAGCTCCACCAGCTCCAGCAGCTCCGCGTCGTCCACCATGTCCACCTTGTTCATGAACACCACGATGTAGGGCACGTTCACCTGCTTGGCCAGCAGGATGTGCTCCCGGGTCTGCGGCATCGGCCCGTCCGCCGCACTCACCACCAGGATCGCCCCATCCATCTGGGCCGCCCCCGTAATCATGTTCTTCACGTAGTCGGCGTGCCCCGGGCAGTCCACGTGGGCATAGTGCCGCTTGGCCGACTCGTACTCCACGTGCGCCGTCGCGATCGTGATCCCCCGCTCCCGCTCCTCCGGCGCCTTGTCGATCTGGTCGTACGCCGTAAACGTCGCCAGCCCCTTCTTCGCCTGGATCGCCGTGATCGCCGCCGTCAACGTCGTCTTCCCGTGGTCCACGTGCCCGATCGTCCCCACGTTCACATGCGGCTTGGTCCGCTCAAATTTGGCTTTGGCCATGTCGTCCTTCGTCCTTCAGAGTCCAGGGTCATCGCTGGCTATTAGCTAACGGCTATTGGCTATTCGGTCGACCGGAGTAGCCCATAGCCAACAGCGAATAGCCGATAGCCTCCAACAAGCTCGCGCGCGGGATTGAACCGCGGACCTCATCCTTACCAAGGATGCGCTCTACCAACTGAGCTACGCGAGCGACCCTGCGCGATCTCCGGGTCTACAGGACCGTGAGGTCCCTCTGATAATGAGTCAGAGCTTTACCTCTGCCTCGAAGCGGGCGACGGGACTCGAACCCGCGACCCTCAGCTTGGAAGGCTGATGCTCTACCAACTGAGCTACACCCGCGGGCGGTCAGACGGTCGGGCGGTCAGTCGGTCGGTCTGCTCCGATTGCCCACGCGTTTCCGTTCCGATCCGCGACCTCTTTCACCACGCAACTCCCAATTGGTCTATCGTTCGATCCGACCGTCCGACCGCCTGACCGACCGTCCGCCCGCCATGGTGGGGGTAGGATTCGAACCTACGTAGGGCGTAAGCCCGGCAGATTTACAGTCTGCTACCATTAGCCACTCGGTCACCCCACCGAGCCATCAACCCACCCCTCATCTGAGACAGAACCCCGCCGGCAAGAAGCGGGGTCCATTCCACGATATGTGGGTGTGTGCGCCATACCGATCGACGGAACCATAGCCCTAAGCCGTTGAGAAGAGCAGGTTTGAAGCACGCCGTCTCGGAACGCGAATTTTGACAGACCTGTACAGTAACGGTAGGGTGTAACCTATGCAAGGGGTTGCTGTTATTGCGGTAGTGACAGTCCGGCTCGTTACCTCGAGAACAGTGTCAAATCAGAGCGCCTCATCTTTAGCGATTGAAGATGAGGTGCGATTCAGAAGTATTCAGGCTGGAATATCTGACAACAGTCACAGAGAAGGTGACCGCAATCGCGACCAAGGAGCTGACGAGGGGAATCGAACCCCTAACCTGCTGATTACAAATCAGCTGCTCTACCAATTGAGCTACGTCAGCGGACAGGCGGATACGCCAAGAGCCGTATCGTATGTCGTAAGTGTGGTGGCGTCAACAGGCTAACGTCCCCAGTCGGCCGAGGGCACTCCCCCCGGAGCGCCCAGGCGCCCTCCATAATGGGGGCGATTTCCTGGTTGACACAATTACCCCATGGGGGTATATTATCCCCGCGCGTGGCCCCACGGGGACAAAGAGATGACGCTGTCGGGCGTTCATTCCCATCGCGATCCAGCCGTGACCGGCTCGACGAACACCACCACGACCATCAGACCTCCGGCAGTTTGGTAGGCCGGAACATTCTCGCCGCGACCTTTCCGGTCGGCCTGCTACCGTCTCGGCCCTGCCGTATGACCGTAGCGCGCCAGGTGACGAATGCGGTCAGCACCTCCGACTTCTAGAGTAGAGGAATCGCACCGCCATGCCCTTCCCTGTGTACTGGTCCGGCCGACGCGCTGGGCTGCAACTCGCCGCTGTGGCGCTTCTTGGTCTCGCCGCTGCCTGCGGCGGCTCCGATCAGCTGAGCCCGTCGACTCAAGGAGAGGTCGCCACCGGCGATTCTCTGGTGGCAACTCCCACCGATTCAGTCTTGACAGCGCCCGATTCCACCCTGGTCGACGCCGGCACAATCACGCCGGAGAACGTGCTGAGTTCGGGCGTAGGCTTACCGTTCGGGATGATGAATATGAGGTCCATTTTCTGGACTACGATGTACAACACCACCCAGCTCGGGGCCCTGTCGCAATACCTCTTGGACGAGCTTGTCACCACCCGGTCCAAGGGTGGCCAAATGATCGTCAAGATGGCCGGCCAAAAGGATTACTACATCCAGAACTCGGACGGAACGTTCAATCTGAGCAAGTGGAAAGCTCAGGTCGACAATTACCGAAAGCTCAATCTCAGTTCGTACATCTCGGACGGAACCTTGTCAGGGCACTTCCTGATCGATGAGCCCCAGAACGTCAAAAAGTGGGGCGGGAAGGCCATCCCCCAGTCCACGGTTGAGGAGATGGCCCGCTACAGCAAGCAGATCTGGCCCACTCTGCCCACCTTCGCCCGGGTTGTACCCAGCTGGCTGGCGCAGTCCAGTATCACCTACACCTACCTGGACGCGGGCTGGGCCCAGTACGTGGCCAGCCAGGGTGAGGTCACCCAGTACATTGCGTCCGAGGTGGCCGCGGCGAAGCGGAAAGGCCTGGGCCTGATGGCCGGCATGAACATCCTCGGCGGCGGCAACGGTTCGAGTGGATACAAAGGATACCAGACCAAGTGGGCCATGAGCGCGACGGAGATCAGAAATTACGGCACCGCGATCCTCAATCAGAGTTATGTGTGCGGCTTCATCAACTGGACCTACCTGTACAGCGGGGCAACCTACTTCGCGCGCTCGGATATCAAGAGCGCGGTGACCGATCTGTCGAACAGGGCCAAGGCTCACCCCAGGACGTTGTGTCGGCAGTAAGCTTGTAAGAACCTACTGGTCACGGGCCCGGGATCTCTCTCCTGGGCCTGTTCTGTTTCAGCAAGCCTCGGGTAGCTCAGCTCGCCCGGCGGATCCGAATGACGTCGATCGAACCATCCCTCGCATCTCGAACCTCCCATCCCGCATCCCGAAGCAGCCCGCGGATCCGGTCGGCCTCCGGGTAGTTCCGAGTGGTCTTGGCTTGTTTCCGGCGAACCGCCCACTCTAGGGCCCAGGCTTTTTGTTGCTCCTCGGTTTGGCCGGCCGGGGGAGTCTCGTGCAACTCCGTGCTGCTCACTGCGCCCGTCCCGGTAATCTTCATGACCACGACGTCGCTGATGATGCCCAGCACTCCCTCGGATCTGCTCCATGCGCCCAGCGAGACTGGGCCCGGGCGATCGCCCGCATCCATGGCCGCATTCGCCTCGGTCATGAAAGCGAACATGGATGCAATCGCCCGCGGCGCATTCAGATCATCATCCAGCGCCTGCGCAAGATCCTGGGTCAGCTGCTCGGCTGCGCGGGCCATGCGGGGCGAGTCGGCCGGCGTCTTGTGCTCGATCAGGCGGATCTGAAACTCTCCCAATCGGCGGGACCCCTCCTGTGCCGCCCCGAGAGCGGCGTCGCTCCAATCGAGCTTCTTTCTATAGTGGGTCCCGAACACGAGGAGCCTCAATGCTCCGGCGTCGATCTTGTCCTCCCGCAGGTCTCGGGCGGTGAGAACGTTGCCGAATCGTTTGGACATCTTGGTTCCCTCGATGTCCAGAAACTCCCCATGAAGCCAGAACCGGGCAAACAGCTCCCGGCCGGTGTACGCGCAGCTCTGGGCGATCTCATCTTCGTGGTGGGGGAAGATGAGATCCACGCCGCCCGCATGGATGTCGAGCACATCGGTGCTCCACCGTTGCCGGATCAGCTCCAGCGCCATGGCCGAGCACTCGACGTGCCAGCCTGGCCGGCCCCGGCCGAAAGGCGCATCCCAGGCTGCTCCAACGGCCTCATCTTCAGGCTTGACGGCTTTCCAGAGTACGAAGTCGCGCGCGTCTTCCTTGGAATACTCGTCCGCGCTGACCCGCGCCCCGGTGCGGAGCTCGCGCCGGTCGAGCCGCGAGAGCCGGCCGTAGGCCGGGAATTTGGCAATGGCGAAGTACACCGAGCCGTCGTCTCCCTGGTAGGCCACACCCTTTTGCAGCAATCCTTCGATCAGGCGGATCATCGCCGGGATGTACTCGGTGGCCCGGGGATAAGCGTGGGCCGGGCGGATCCTGAGGTAATCCCGGTCCTCGTAAAAGGCCCGGACGAATGGTTCGACGTGCTCCCGTAGCGACACGCCCTTGGTCGCCGCCGCGGCGATCGTCCGATCATCCACGTCGGTGAGATTCATGATGTGAAAGACCTGATAGCCGCTTGCCTCGAGCCAGCGGCGCAGGAGATCTTCGAACAGAAACGTTCGAAAGTTTCCAATGTGGGCGTAGTTGTAGACGGTGGGCCCGCAGGTGTAGAGCGATACCCGGCCCGGTTGCAGCGGCTCGAACGCCTCCACTTGGCGGGACAGCGTATTGTAGAGCCGCAGGCTCATGCGCCGGCAGCTCCCGCGCTGACGGCGTTGGCCACGGCGTCGCCATTGGGACCCTTGACCGTGACATGGACCCGCCGCTGCTGGAATGGCGTCTCGACCGTCTCCCGGTCGAAGCGCTTCCTCAGCCGGCGGCGGAACTCGCGGGCCACGCTCCACTGCGAGCCCGGTTGGGTCTTGAGCAGAGTCCTGATCACCAGCGAGTTGTCCCGCAGCTCTTCCACACCCAGCACCTCGACCGGGCCGTCGAGCTGCACACTCCAGACCGGATCTTTGGAGAACTGTTCCGCCTCATCGCCCACGACCTGGAGGACTCGGTCGACATCCTCCGTAAACGGAACGGTGATGTCTACCACGGCCCGGGCCCAGCCGCGGGTCTTGTTGCTGACCACCTTGATCTCCCCATTGGGAATCACGTGCATCGTTCCCTCAATATCGCGGAGGACCACGACCCGCATCGTCATCCGTTCCACCACACCGTTCTTCCCGGCGGCATCGATCACGTCGCCCACGGCAAACTGATTCTCCAGCAGAATGAAGAAGCCAGAGATGATGTCTCGCACCAGGCTCTGGGCCCCGAATGAGATAGCCAGGCCCAGAATGCCGGCGCCGGCGAGGATGGGCGCGATGTTGATGAACACATTGAAGGTGAGGAGAACGGCGATGGTGATGATGACCACCCGCCCCACGCTCCGGAGCAGCTGGGAAATGGTCCGGCCCCGCTTCTCCCGCAGCGTGGTGATCGAGTCATCCCCATCGTCCACCGCCTCCTCGATGCGCTGCGCGGTCAGCCGCACCGCTCGCCACGCCAGCCACGCCAGGAGCCAGATCCCCAGAACCCGAACTATGCCGCGCAAGGCTGCCTCGCCATCGACTCGCAGGATAGCGGCAATGCGCTCGATGATGTCGTTAAGCGAGCCGAGCAGAAGCTGCACGTTAACTCCCGAAGACAACGTTAGTTGGGGCAACCGCCCAGGGCGGGTGCGACCTTGAACGTTGACCTTCCTGCGGCAGCACGTCAACCGGAGGAGCTAGGAGCGCCCCCGCGCGCCTACGGCCCTCAGGGTGACAATGCTCTTAGTTCCCAGCTCGGTAGATGATCCGGCTCTCCTTCACGGGGATTCCGTGGGTCAGGCATTCGGCCAGGACATGCTCCGGAGGCCGGCCCGAGATAGGGACTTGAAAACCGGAGCTATGGAGATCAGCTCCTGGAAATATCTCGTGTAGCCGCTGCAGGCCTGGTAGGTACGGTGAGCTGGTGATGACTTGAAGAGTTCGCCACTCAATGACCGCCCCGGTTGGGAGCACGATGGACCGCTCGCCTTCCCGGAGCGCGATCCGGCTGCAGCGGCCGAGCAGAAAGCCCAGATCGGGGCTTACCAGAATACGTCCGGTTGTACCACCGGCCGCTTCATGTAAATGAAGAGTGCAGCTGGATCCCCGGACCCAGGCGCCGAGGATTCCTGGTGGTAACGCCTGGGCGAAGAGGGTGCGGAGAGGAAGATCGGACGGAAGCTGAAGTGGCGGGCCGGAGAACATAGACCAGAATGGGACCCACCTCGCAGTGAGCTATCACCAACGCGACGCGCGGGGGATGGAATTCCCGCGCATCGATTAGGCGGTGACCAGCCTCTTCCGGCCAGCGAGGTACGACTCCCTGGCGCGGGTGATCGCCTGGATGAGAGGCGCAGGGCTGAAGCGCACCGGATCGGTCGCCGGCAGGCCGGTCTCGCGGGTAGCCGCTTCACACGCACGGAGAGCCGCCTCTTCGGTCATGTCATAGGTGTTGAGCGAGATTCCGATCACCCTGGTCGGGTGCACCGTCGAGCCGATCGTCTCGTACAGCCGGATGTACTCCGCCAGGGGCGGCAGCCGAAGCCAGGCTGCCTGGCGATAATCCCCCATATATTCGCGGGTAGACTGATGGCACAGGATGAGAGCATCGGGACAGGAGCCATGCAATAACCCGAGGGTCACGGCGGAGTACCCGGGATGGTTGATGCTCCCCTGCCCCTCGACCAGCACGATATCCGCATCGTCACTCGCCTGAAGGACCAACCGCTCCGCCGCCCCGGCAATGAAGTCGGCGACCACGGCGTCCACGGCAATTCCCCAACCCTCGATCATGATGCCGGTCTGGCCCGTCGGGACAAAGCGGGTGCGGAGGCCGGAAGCATTAAGCTCCCGCGCGAGCTGAAGTTGTGCCGTCATCTTGCCCACGTTGCAATCGGTCCCCACCGTCAGCACTACGTACGGGTCCACAGTCTTGGCCGCCCCCGACGCGACCGGAAGATCGGCGGGAGGTCTTCGGAGATCGTAGATCCTTCTATCCGCAGCGCCGGCCTTGGCGGCGAGAAGAGGATCGTCGCCCAGGAACGTGTGCAGCCCGTTCCACAGATCGCATCCGGCGTCCAGCGCCTCCGCCAGCCAGCTCCGCCACTCGTCGGGAAGCCTGCCACCGGCCGGCGCTATGCCTATGAGCACCGCGTCTGGTTTCAGCGCCAGTCCCGCGCGCATCGACCCGACTATAGGGATCTCGCCCCCGAAGCCGAGAACGTCCTGCACCACCTTACCGGCATGCTGCCGGTCCAGCACCCCCACGGTGCGGTCGGGCAGGTAACGGATCACCGAGTTGGCGGTCTTCGAGGTCATCGGGCCGAAGTCGCCATCGGCCACGATCAGAAAGCGGGGAGCAGGCATACGCTAAGGTGTGACGGGGCGCGGAGCGACGGTAGGCTGCGCGTCGACAGGGACGGTGCCGCTCGGCGTTACTTCACTAACCGGGTCTCCATAGACCTCACCCATGAGGATGTGGCGGATGAGGACCATCACGAAGGCGAGTATCGGCACCGCCACGATCAGTCCCGCCAGCCCGAACAGCTTCCCGATCAGCAACACTCCGGCGATGGTGATGACCGGGGGCAAGTTGACCTGGCGTTCCATGACGACCGGAGCCACGAAGTTGGCCTCGATGAGATGCACGCCGATGCCCAGAGCCGCCACGGCGATGGCCTTGCCGAGTCCGGCGACACCCAGGGCGAAGAGCGCCGGTATCAGGGTAGAGAAGAGCGTCCCGAAGAACGGAACGATGGCGGCAATTCCGGCGAACACGCCGAAGGCCAGAAAGTACGGCACTCCCAGGATCCAGAGGCCCAATGTGGTAAGCGCCGCCAGCAACACCATGGCGATGAGCTGTCCCACGACCCAGGCGTGCAGTGTCAGCTTGAGGTCGTATAGAATCACCCGGGCCAACCGGCGCCGCTCAGGTGGGACGAGCGCCACCAGACCCTCGACGTACGTCGAAGGGTTCCGCGCCAGATAAAGGGCCATGACAAAGACGCTGATCCCCTCGATGATCAGCTCGATGCCACCTTTGAGGTACGGTACCACCGCGCCCCGGAGAACCCCGACCAGCTCGTTGAGGGAGGTGGCCAGTATGCCTGGTCCGGCTCCCTCGGTCACGCTCCGGCGAAGCACGGGAATGCTCCGGAACAGGCGATTGAT
>JBJMPK010000279.1:0-5141 GCA_045803245.1 Gemmatimonadales bacterium | reverse complement strand
TTCTTCACCGCCGTGATGAACTTCTCGCGGGGTATTTCCTCGCCGCCGAGGTAGCGCTCGATCAGCTCGTCGTCGGTGGAGGCGACCGCCTCCGTCAGCTGTTCAGTGTACTGCTGAAAGAGACCTTGGAATTCGTCCGGGATCGGCACCACCTCGTACTCGCCGGTCTTGGTCCCCTTCTTATAGAAGTGGCAGTGGCCGGAGAAGAGATTGATGATCCCATGGAAGTCGTGGCCGTCGCCCACGGGAATCTCCACCGGGACGACCTTGGGTGTCAGATGGGTCTTCACGTCGTTGAAGACCCGCTCGAAGTCGGCGTGCTCCTTGTCCATGAGCGAGACGAAGAGGACCCGGGGCAGGTGCAGCTGGTCGCAGACTTCCCAGACTTTTTCGGTGCCCACCTCCACCCCGCCCGTACCGCTGAGGACGACGACGGCGGCATCGGCCGCGTTCAGGCCGCTGACGACCTCGCCGAAGTAGTCGAGATATCCCGGGGTATCGATGAGGTTGAGCTTGGTGTCGAGCCATTCGGCATGGCCGAGACCCAGATTGATGGAGTGCTTGCGGTCGATCTCGTCGGGGGAGTAGTCGGTGAGCGTGGTACCGTCTTTGATGGAGCCGTGGCGCCGGCTGGCGCCGGATACGAAGGCGAGCGCGTCGACCAGAGTGGTTTTACCGCTAGCCCCGTGCCCGACGAACGCCACGTTTCTTATGGCGCTGGAGCCATAGACCTTCATGGCCTCCACCTCCTAGGAAGGGTGTAATTCCAAGGTGGACACAAGGAAGGCCAATGTCAAATAGGCTATTGGCTATTGGCTATTGGCTACAAACTCCTTCGCTCCGCTACGGGTAGTGCTACCAGCCAATAGCGTCCCCACCATGTGCCCGCTGTCACACCCTTGATGGGAGGCGCGCTCACGCCGGAACCGCAGGGATGTCCTAGTATGTCGCGCGGCAAGCCCGGCTACGAGAGCACGTCAGGAGCTCCGAGGAAGTCGAATGGGAGGCCGGCTGACATACCGGAGATCCGATGGTCGAGGTCAGGTTCGAGCTGGATGGATGGATCGACCAGGCAGCAGGGGAGCGAAAGGTCTCCGGCCGAGACCAGCTATGAGACCCGACGTCGAGGCCTTCGTGCAGGCCGCGGTCCGCCTGCCCCACCAGCGCCTCCGCAAGATCGACCGCAGCTGGGCCAGCCTGGCTTCTGAGCGCAGGGTGGTCAGCGAGGTGGCTCAGGACAGCGACGAGATGCGGCTGGAAGTGTATCGACTCAAGCAGTATCTCATCGCCCAGGCCCATGCGGCCGGAATCACCGGCGACGATAGTGGGGCTGGCTCTTTGCTGCCCGAGGAAGTGGCGGAGGCGATCTTCCCCGCCGCCCGAGCGGTACTGTTGCGGGACCTCCTCCAAGGATCCGGCCTGCCGGAACGGGCAGAGGCCTACTCCGCTCTGACCGCGCCCTTTGCCGATGTCCTGCCCGAGAGCAGATGACTCTGCCTGGCTCCAGACTCGCCTCACCTCAACCCTCCGGCTGCCAGAACCCCCAGCGAGAGGAGATCCTGGAACGCATGGGCCGCGATGATGGGCCATAGCCGTCGAGTCCGCACGTAATACAACGTGAAAATGACTGCCACCGGGACGATGGTGATCAGCGCCAGCGGACCCTGGTACGCGTGGAGCATGAGCCGCAGGCCGGCGCTTATCCCGGCGGCCAGGCCGGTGCCGAGCCGTTCAAAGGCGGCGAAACCGAGGCCCAGCCACAGCAGCTCTTCAAAGACGGCGTTGTAGACCACAAAGGGGACGACAATGCCAGGGTGGGGACGGCCGGTGATCTGGGCCTCGCTGGCGGCACCGAACAGCGTGGGAAACACTGCCCGGCAGACCCAGGCCCAGCACACGACTGCTACCAGGAGTGCCACCCATAGACCCAGGCCCCGGAATAGATCGCGCCAATTGAAGGGGCGAGTGGCCGTACGGAACGGCCGCCAGCCGCGCCGCCAGAGCCATGCGCCAAGGGTGGCGGAAAGCACCAACTCCAGGAACAGCGACCGGGCCAGCCGCGCACTGGTGATGGCAATGGGACCGGAGCTCCCGTTTATCCCGCTCAAGGCCGGCAGAGCCGTGAATAGGAAGGCCGGAATCAGCAGTCCTATGGCAGCGGCGCGGGCCGGGAGGGCATCGCCTTCCATCAGTGCGCCCGCATCCACGCCCTCAGCCACTGGTAGGCGGGACGAGGCGAGCCATCCACCCGCACCAGGCTGAACCCCAGGTCCTTCCCGTCCGTGAGCACGTGGCCGTAGATCCGGTCGTAGACCGGCTCCTTCTGGTTCGCCTCGATGCAGCTCTTCCAGGCTTCCAGCTCAGCGCCGTCGACCTGGGCCGTCGTGAGCCCGGTGAGCCCCGGAGGTGCCGCAATGACCCCGCTTTCCAGCCCGAACTCGGTGTTCCACAATGGCCTCTCGTCCCCATGCAGGGCCATGATCCGCCGCGCGGCTCGGCCCCGCTCGCCGAAGGCAAGCGCCAGCGGGTAACCGTAGGTGTGAATGGCGAGGACGTCATAGGGTGCATTCCCGTCATAGAGACCCTGGAGAAAGCCGCCGTCGATCGACGAGGCGATCCCACCCGTCACCACCAGGGCGTTGGGATTGCTCCGCTTGATCGCGGGATAGGCCAGCTTCAGCATCTGGGCGTAGAGCCGCCCTCGCTGCCGGAGCGGCACCTCCGGATGTCCCGCACCGAAGACGTCGGTGAACGACTCGTCCATCTCATTCCAGAGCTGCCAGGCTAGTACGCGGGGAAACTGGGCCGCGCGCTCTTCCATGAACCGGGCGAACGCCGGATAGACCAGATCGCGCTGCCGGTAATCGCCGAAGGGAGGCTGATGGACCACGACCAGCGGGTCGAGGCCGGCCTGGAGTGCGCGGTCGAGGTCTCGCTCCCACTGCTCTCGATAGGCCGGATCGTTCCAGAGCGACCAGTAGAGGGTGTAGCGGATGTGCCGTACGCCGAGATCCCTGACGTAGGCGACGCTCTGCTGGTCCAACCGGTGAACGCCGAGGCCGACAGTGAGAGCAGGATCGAGAGGGAAGAGGACGAGGAGACCGATGGCCCCGATCCCGGGCCTCAGCCGCAACCTCAACGCTTCACCAGCCGGCGACCCCAGGCGACCAGGCATCCGATCGTGACCAGCAACAGCACCGGCCAGGTGACCAGGAGGTCCACCCGAATGTCGGCCCGTTGGCGCCAGGCGATGAGCTCCAGCAGGGCAAAGATGGCCCAGGCGGCGGCCGCGATCAGGAGTGGGCGCCCGCCGCGCGAACGAAAGATCAAGCCCAGGATGGCCAGTGCGAGACCAACCAGCAGGGCACGACCCGGCTCCCAGATGAATGGCTCGGCCAAATGGAAGAGCCAACCCATTAGGTGCGCGATGGCCCTTCCATCATATCATCGATCCTCTCGGTTTCCCCGGTATGCGCATCGCCGGGTTCTCGGCGGCCAATCTACGAGCGCAAGCCAGGGACGTCGAATGGTGGTGCGTGACGGGGGAGAAAGGGCCAGTTGCAGAGCGTCAGGTATCAGGGGGAGGGGAATTGTAATGGCGGCTACGTCTCAGGGGGAAGCCCGGCCGCCATTCGCCGGTGTTGACATCTCGATCCTTTGGCCATCAAAGTCGATGGCGCCGAAAAACATTTTAAGTTTGCGTGCCGAGATTTTGGCACAGTCCTCGCATCTCCGCTTTTCGCCGAGCCGAGTCGGGTTCGCTCGGAGAGATCATTCATCAACTCTCACCTCATCAAAGCGGAAGGAGGATCGTATGCTCACACGTTTTCGCGGCAAGTCGGGGTGGCTTGTCCTCCTTGCCGCATGCTCGGCGGAGCGCTCCCCGCGCCCCGTCTTCAGTCCGGACTTGGTGCGCCACGATGTAGCGAATGCCAGCTTTACCCTTGCGGGTCTGAGTGATGCCGGCAACGTGCCAGGAGAGAGTCACACCACCTCCTGGGCCGACAGCAGCAAGCAGGGTGGAACGACGTTCTACACCCGCGGCCGCGTGGTGACCACTGTGGAGGTTGTGACCGATTCGCTGTGGGCGGTGCAGCATCAGGTAGCACTCGGCCTGCCCGACGGCCCGGGCGCGCTCCCGCCCGACAGCCTCTGTACTCTGGGGTACAGCGGCACCTGGATCCCGGTGGTTCCCTCCAGGATTGGCCCCGCCCTCGAGCGTACCCGGGAATGTCAGGCCCAAGCCGTCGCAGTGATCCGCCGCGCCAAACTCAAGGACACGTACGGACAGCTCAGCGTACAGGCCGCGGCAACCGAGCTGGAGAGCTGGCCCTGGAACGAGCTGTGCGAGCGGGTGAAGGACTCGACCCTGATCGCCTTCCTTATAGGAGACGACATCGGTGTGCAGGAATGGGGGCCGGCTCCGCTGGCCACCCGGCTGGCTCAGTGGGACAGCATCGGGGGACTGGTACGCGCCCGCTGTCCCGGCGCGGCTGTAGTGCTCCGGGCGACGCCAACCCAACTGGAGCTGAGGCCCAACTGGCAGTGGCTCACCACGGCCTGGGCCCAGTACCCGGGACCCCGTCCCAACGTAGGATCACCGGAGCAGTTCTTCGCCAAGCAGATCGCATCGGCCAAAAGCCAGCATCTTGGGCTGGTGGTCGGCCTCAACCTCCTGAACGGCGGCTGTGGGCCGGCGGAGCGTGGCTGGTGTCTCCCCAACGTCCCGGGCACCACGTTGCCGGGTACTGGGGACGACCGGTATCAGTTGAGCGCGGCCGAGCTGATGTACTACAAATCTGTGGCGATGGCGAATCCGTACGTGTGTGCCTCGCTGGACTGGTCATGGGGCCCCAACTTTCGGAGCGACTTCCACCAGCGGCCGGAGATCCAAAGTGCGGCGAAGGCATTGGCCGTCATCGCGCGGACCCGCCCGCGCACCAGCTGCATCCAGCATTAGATCGGCTGCAGTTGCCGCTGCTATCGCTTGCGATCCTCCGCGATCTTCTTGAGGACTGCCTCGCGATCTGCCTTACTCCGGCGATCATAGGTCGGGGACACCATGGGGTTTGTTGGCGCGAGAGGTCAGTTTGTTGAAATTTCGCGCGCCTCGCCGTCGCGTGCGTGCGCATTGGCGGTCT
>JBJMPK010000278.1:0-29820 GCA_045803245.1 Gemmatimonadales bacterium | reverse complement strand
TTGATCAAGGCGGCCACGAAGGAGGCGCCGAAGGTCACCCGGTATGAAGCCATGACCCGGGGATCAGTGACCGTGGCCCAGAGGGCCGCTCCCGAGAGATCAGCCGCCCGCGCAAAGACCGTCGCCAGAGGAAGCAACACCACCAGGCTCAGGTAGGTGCAGGTGATTCCCAGTGACAGCCCGAATCCCGGAAGCACACCCCCGGACCGTTTTCTCATCGGCTAACGACCCGGCTGATAAATCTGATCAAACAGCGCTCCGTCGGCGAAATGAGCTGTCTGCGCTTTCTTCCATCCGCCGAATACTTCATCGATGGTGACGAGGGTCACCCGAGGAAACTGGCTCTGATACTTCGCGGCCACAGAGGCCATTCGGGGACGGTAGAAATGGCGAGCCGCAATCTCCTGACCGGTCTCGGTGTAGAGATATTCCAGATATGCCTGGGCCACACTTTTGGTGCCGTGCTTGCCCGCGATCTTGTCCACTACCGCCACCGGGGGCTCGGCCAGGATACTGAGGGAGGGAGCCACCATCTCAAACTTCCCCTGCCCCAGCTCCTTGATGGCGAGCAATGCCTCATTTTCCCACGCGATCAGGACGTCTCCGATACCCCGCTCCACGAAGGTGGTGGTGGACCCTCGGGCCCCGGCGTCGAGCACCGGCACATTCTTGTAGAGCTTGGATACGAACTCTTTGGCGGTTGCCTCGGTACCACCCGGCTGACGCAACGCCCAGGCCCAGGCGGCGAGGTAATTCCAACGGGCGCCCCCCGAGGTCTTGGGGTTTGGCGTCACGACCGAGACGCCTGGCTTAATGAGATCGCCCCAGTCCTTGATCCCCTTCGGATTTCCTTTCCGTACCAGTAACACGATGGTGGAGGTGTAGGGCGAGCTGTTATTCGGGAGCCTGGTCTGCCAGTTGGCCGGCAGCAACCCGCCTTTTTCCGCGATCTGATCGATGTCGTAGGCCAGTGCGAGTGTGACCACATCGGCCTCGAGGCCATCGATGACCGAACGGGCTTGCTTGCCGGAGCCCCCGTGCGACTGCCGAATCTTTACGTCCTGGCCGGTCTTACCCTTCCAATAGGTCGCGAACTGCTGATTGAAGTCCTCGTACAGCTCGCGAGTCGGGTCGTATGACACGTTGAGCAGGGTGACCGGCTTGGGAGTGCTCTGGGCCGCCGCAATACCAGCGCCGGCCGCCAATGCCAACAGAGTAAGCGAGCCAGTCAGGTTGAGTCGGGTACGCATAGCGTTCAGGTGCCTCATATAGTCTGAATTAGAATGAGTGCTGCACGCGGGTGACCACGAAATTCTCCGCCTCGCGGTTGCCCGTGGCGGCGCCGCCGGTGAACGTGGTGTGCTCGTAGTCGACCACGACTTTGATGGCCTTCGCGAGATACCAATTCAGGCCCACGGCCCACGCCTTGGCCTTGCTCGGCGTGGTGGTGGGGGTGGCAAAAATCGGGAATGTGGCGTCATCGATACTGAGCTCGCTGTACCGTGCGGCTAGCTCCAGGGCACCAAAACTGCCCGCCTTCGGGTCAAAGAGTTTCTTGGGAGCCGCGCTCTTGAACGAGTTCTTCTCGCCGGTAAGGAAGAAGGAGCCGGTAGTCTGCCAGGCCGTATGCTTGAGCTTGACCGTAGCCGCATTGTTTCGGCTCACCGCCTGCCACGACTGGATGTACTCGGCATGGAGACCCAGGGGTCCGCTATACCAATAGGCCTGGGGTGCCAAGCGGGCACGCCGGCCATTCGCAAAGACGTTGTTCGCGGGGGTGGTGGTACTGCTGATATAACGGAACCAGGTCTGCTGTCCGGGCGTGCGATAGCTGGCGAGTGCCGGCGCCGCGGGGGTTCCGCGCTCGAGTCCGGTCGTGCCGGCGACACCCAAGCCGAGGCCGCTGAGCGTGCCGGTCTTGAAAGGTTGGAGAAAGACGCGAGCGGCAAAATCCTTGGCATCGCTCACGTCGCCATCGCCATTTCCTAAATCGGGTACCCCGTTGAAGACGCCGGCCTGCCAGGTAAAGGCACCGGTACCGATGTCGCCGGAGAGCTGGAGCCCGACATCGCGGTTAGGCGCCAGATTGGTGGCCAGCGCGCGCTCGGCAAAGACGATGTCGCTCGCCGATTGGTACCGCTCCAGGTCAACCGCCGGCTTGAACTTGCCGGCGCGCAGCGCCAGAGCGGGGACGACCTTCACGTCGGTATATGCGTCGAAGAGCACCGTGGTGCCCTGCCCGAAGTCCGGCTGCACTCGAAACTCGAGGTACTTCCCGACGGTCGCTTCCAGGATGGGCCGGGCCCGGCGAATGAAGAAAGTGTTCGTGACCGGGAAGGCGCTGTCGTTGAGAAAGAAGCGGCCGTCCGCCTGCACCAGACCCTTGAGTCTCACGGCGTATTTGCCGTCAGCCGACTTGATGCTGAAGCCGTCCTTACTGCCGGCGGTAGCTGATACCTTGTCTTTGGCAGCGGCGGCGGCGCTGTCGGCGGCGAGCTCACGCAGACGTTGAAGAATTCGCACTTGCTGGTCGAGCTCGTTCACCCGTGCCTCCAGCGATGTGCTATCCTGTTGCGCAACGATTTGTGGCGCCGAGACCACAGCAATGGCAGCCACGATGAACCCGCTGGTCCGGTAGCGGACACCCCACATACGTCGATCTCCCTGGAGCTCGAGGTTGGCGGCATCCGGTGGTCCGGTCGGCCTTCTGGCGCGGGCAAAGCGAGGGGCAAGACGCGCCTCACTGAGTTACCGCCTAGCATGCGTAACTTCTGTCTGGAAGCGGACTTTCTCTCGCTTCTCGAGTTGAACCACCCGGCCGTCATGGATCACCAACTCAATGGTTCCAAAGCGGATTGTGCTGAGTGCCAGGTACAGCTCTTCGAGCAGCGCTGGAGTGAGCGCCGTGACCGGCAAGCTGCTGGTGGATTGGGTCTGCTGCGCTAAATCAGTAGCCATTTTCCTATATACTCTACTAGTCCGATAGAGTAAATAGGCAATGCTTGTGCCAGGTGGGATTCTACAGAAGGGGGGTCACTTGGGAGGCTCGGTCGACCTTATCCAGCAGCGCAGCCAAGGTGGTGCCGTCCAGCACCCTGGCGGTGGCGTCGCGGACCTCCTTCATGGCCAGGTGAACGCCACAGACGGCCTCGCTGCGGCAGTCGGCGCAGGGCACGTAGGCGGTTTGGCTGGCACAGGGCACCGGGGCCAGGGGTCCATCGAACATCCGTACGATCTGTCCCAGCGAGATCTCGGATGGATCCCGGGCCAGGCGGTATCCCCCGCCCTTTCCTTTGCGGCTCTGCAGGATGCCCTGGTTCTTCAGACCGAGCAGAATGAGTTCGAGAAACTTGGGGGGGATTTGCTCGGCGCGGGCGAGATCGCCGATACGCACCGGTTCCTCGTCCTGGCGCCCGGCCAGGGCGAGAAGAGCCTTGATGGCATACTTGGCTTTTCGGGAGAGCATTCCTTTAGTGTAATGGGGGGAGCCCCGTACTACATGTATCCGTCGCGCCGAAGGATCTCCAATCCACCACCGCCTTCCTTGTCCTGCGCCCGCCCCGAGCGCTCGGCAATATTAGCGAACTTCCCTGACTGAAGCTCCAGGATGATATCGTCGACGTTGCGCGCGTCGGACTCCACCGCGTTGGTGCACGGATAACAGCCCAGCGAGCGATAACGCTTCCCATTCCCCTGGTTGTAGTACAGGGAAACGGTAGGGATATTCTCGCGCTTGATGTACTCCCAGATGTTGAGCTCGGTCCAGTCGAGCAGCGGATGGATCCGAAGGTGCGTGCCCGGAGCAAACTCGGTCTTGAATTGGTTCCAGAACTCGGGAGGCTGGTCGCCCACGTCCCACTGTGACTGCGCCGTCCGGGGGGAGAAGTAGCGTTCTTTGGAGCGGCTGCCTTCCTCATCGGCGCGCGCACCCACAATGACTCCGGTGAATGGCTCGGTATTCCGATCCAGCTCGTAAACCTTCTTCGTATGGTTGAGCCGGTAACGGGGCCATTCTCCGCTCAGAGTGTGCTTGAGCGCGTCGGTCTTGAGCGCTTTACAACAGGCGATCCGGTCCACCGCGCCAGCGGGGAAGGTCCGCTTCTCCTCGAGGGCCTGGCGGTTCTGGCCGTAGATCATGGTCAGATTCCATTCCAGCGCCAGTCGATCCCGGTAATCGATCATCTCGGGAATCTTGAACGAGGTATCGATGTGAATCAAAGGGATGGGCACGTGCCCGAAGAACGCTTTGCGGGCCAGCCAGAGAAGAACGGTGCTGTCCTTCCCGATGGACCAGAGCATCCCCAGGTTCTTGAAGTTGGCATACGCTTCCCGGAGGATGTGCACGCTCCGGTTTTCCAGCTCGTCCAGATGATCCATTCCGCCCGCCATCAGAGTTGGGTCTTCCATTGCTCCAGCACTTTCGAGACGCATTGCTCCACGCTCAAGGCGCTGGTATCGAGCGTCAGCTCGGGGTGCTCCGGCGCCTCGTATGGATCGTCGATACCGGTAAAGTTTCGAATCTCTCCCTTGCGAGCCCGGGCATAGAGGCCCTTGACGTCCCGCCGCTCGCATTCCTCCAGGGACGTGGCCACGTAGATCTCGATAAACCCGCGGCAGAGCTTGCGAACAAACTCTCGCGATTCCCGATAGGGCGAGACGAACGATGCCACAACTGTAATCCCATGTGCCGCCAAACGGCTGGCCGCGTAGCCGGTGCGGCGGAGGTGCTCCTCCCGCTCTGCCCGGGTGAATCCGGTGTGGGGAAAGATCTCCCGCAGCGCGTCGCCATCGATGTACTCCACCTCCACACCCTGCCGCTCCAGTTTCTGGCTGACCCGAGTGGCAATGGTGCTCTTACCCGAACCCGACAGACCGGTAAACCAGAGCACCGGAGCCACGGCACTAGCTCGCGGGTTTGCCATGGATCCCGAGCGCTCCGTGCCGGCGCCGGCGTGCAACTTTGCGCCCGATGAGCCAGAACGAGCCGAGTTCACCATGCGACTCAAACACCAATGACGAAGCTCGGGTTCCGAAGATCCGGTTTGTTGTAGGTGAGGGGCGATGGACGCTCACCCTCCCTGCCGGACTGGCGGTAGATGCAGTCTCCCGCCGCAACATCCCATTCCATGGTCGGTCCCAGCCGGGGATAGACATCGGCGCGGCCCTCCGCCACCCAGCAGAACTTGAGCGAGCTGCCCGCCTTGACCCTGCGGGCTACCGGAATGGTCTTCAAATATTCCTCGAGCTCCGGCGACGGGTGGGAGAGGCTCTCAACCACGGTCAGCGAGGTGCCGGCTGCGGGCGCGCTGGAGTAGATCCGTGTGGGACCACTACCATTGTCTTCCCGCCAGGCTCCTTCACCCTTGACCGCCCAATACAGGAGCTCGAGTGCCGGCGCGAGAACGACGCCCAGGACCGGTTCTCCATCCTCGATCAGGGCGACGTTGACCGTGAACTCCGCCCGGTGCTTGATGAACTCCTTGGTACCGTCCAGCGGGTCCACCAGCCAGAAGCGGCGCCATCCCCGACGGGTCTCGAAGGGCACCAGGCTGGCTTCTTCCGAGATCACTGGTGTGTCCGGATCGATTTGCTCAAGTCCCCGCACCAGCAGCTCGTGAGCTGCCTCATCGGCTAGAGTGACGGGGCTACGATCATCTTTCTCCCGCACCTCGGAGGCGAGGTCGCCGTTGTAGTAGGACATCGTCGCGCGGCCGGCTGCGCGGGCCAGCTGGGTAACCTCGGTTCGAAGCTCGGTGATTACCATGGCCGGAAAATGATGCCCTTCTCCTGGATGTGAGCCTTGAGGCGGTCCACCGACTCCGCCACGGGACCACGGGGCAAATGAAGGTCGAAGGCAAGATCGGTCGTAATATTGTCGCCGGCCCAGACCGTCTCGATCAACTCGGGCTGCACGGCGGTCTTGATGACCTCCAGGTCGTCCTGCGTGAGCTCGGCCGCGGCTACGATCAGGATGATCCCAGCATCGAGCATCAGGTTGGCAACCTCGGCCAGCCGGCGCATGTGCTCCAGCCGGTTGGCTTGCTTGCGCTCGATATCGGCGTCCACGCCGTAGAGCACGTTGCCGATACCGAGGAAATAGACCACCTTGCCATCCTCGAACAGCTTGCCTTCGAATGCCTTGGCGACACCTTTGCGTTCGGTCTCATTGGAGCCGGTAACCAGAATAAGAGCGGCCTTCTGGTTGTATTTCTCCGCCCGGTGCTCGGGCTGAATGATGCTGGGCTCCCACTTGTAATTGCGGAGCAGTACCTGGTTTCTCACGCCGGCCTGACGGTCGGCGAGCGCCTCCCGCACGATGCCGCCGCCGCGGATCTCGTAATCGTCGACGATGACAAAGCGACTCGTGGCCGCGACGTCTTCGGCCAGGTCACACGCGATGGCACGATCGAGCTTGAGCACGCACTCGGCTACATCGTGTCGCTGAATGGCGTTCCGCTGGGTGGCCGAATCCAGGGTCGAGGCGTCCATCACCCGCAGGACATCTTCCAGCCGAGCTGTGACCCGGGCGGTACCCAGCTTGAGGAGATACTCCTTCCGCTTCACCATCGGTTCCCGGCCCAGCCAGAACAGGCTCACCCGGAGACGGGTCGTCACTTGCGGGCGAGGCTCGGATTCCAGGGTCGCGACTTCGCCCCGGGTGACGTAGATCTGTTCCTGCAAGGTGAGGCCAGTGGCCCAGCCTGCCTCGGACCGGCTCGGGGCCGGCCGGTTGAACGCCTCGATGCTCTTCACCCGGCTCTTCTTCCCAGACGGGTAAAAGATGAGCTCGTCCCCAATGCTCACCGTACCGGATTCAATGGTACCGGACACGATGCGACGGTCGTCGCCCTGCTTGGTGAACTTGTAGACGTCCTGGACCGGCATCCGGAACGACCGCTCCACCGGGGCCGGCTCGTTCCGGAACCCATCGAGCGCGCCGAGCACCGTAGGGCCCTGGTACCAGGAAAGGTTGGCCGAACGTTCCGCGACGTTGTCCCCACTCCGGCCGGAGATCGGAATGAAGGCTGTGGGCTGAATCCCCACCTGATCCAGAAAGGCTCCATACTCCCGCACGATCCGCTGATACACCGCCTGGTCCCAGCCGACCAGGTCCATCTTGTTGACCAGGACCACCAACTGCCGGATTCCCAACATGGAAACCATGTACCCATGGCGTCGCGAATTCTCTTGCACCCCCTCCGCGGCGTCGATCACCAGCAGCGCCGCTTCGGCGCGGGCGGCACCGGTGATCATGTTCTTGAGAAACTCGATGTGCCCGGGAGCGTCGAGAATGAGATAGTGCCGCAGGCGACTCTTAAAGAAGACCCGGGCTGCATCGATGGTAATGCCCTGCGCCTGCTCGTCCTTGAGGGCGTCGAGCAGGAACGCATACTCGAACGGCTTCGAGTTCAGCTCGCACTGCGCCCGCACCTGCTCGAGCTTCCCTTCCGGGAGGGAGTGGGTGTCGGCCAGAAGACGACCGATCACGGTGCTCTTGCCGTGATCGACGTGGCCCACGATCACAATGTTCATCCGCTGCTGCGCGTCCGGCGCTGCCACGGAGACCCGTGAAGGGGTGACCTGAGATGAAATGCCGGTCAGACTTGCCTCCCCTGGATAGAACTCGGCCAACCTACCTCCAACTTCCGACCCCTCTGCTGCGGCGAACACAAAGCGGCGAGGCAGGTGCCCCGCCGCGTCTGAGAACCGCCTTCAACCCCGATGCTGCTGGAATGGTCGAGAGCCTCGGAGCTCAGTTCCCCTCGACCGCGTAGTCGTACGGGTAATAGTAGTCCCCGTACTGCGAGACCTCACCACCCGGATCGTTGAGGACCGTGCCCACCACTCTGGCTCCGACGTTCACGAGCTGTTGATGAGCCCGCTTGGCAGCCACCCGGTCGGTCTGCCCCGCCCGCACTACCAGGAGAACGCCGTCGGCCAGGGAGGCCAAGATGCCGGCATCGGCGGTTGCGAGAACCGGCGGCGTATCCAGAATGACCAGATCGAAGCTCTTGGCAAGCTCTTTCAGCAACACCCGCATCCGGACTCCGCTCAGGAGACCCGAGGGGTTGGTCGGCAAGGCCCCGCAGGTGAGCAGCGACAGACCCCTGACGTTGGTAGACCTGACAACATCGGTGACCGGCCGGCCCGAGTCGGTGCGGCCGGCACTGGGATCGAAGGTAAGTGAGCCGGCACCGTCGGAGCCGTTGTAGGACGGCGTAAGCAGGTCCATCAGGCCAGGTGACCTCGGCACCTGAAACAGCCCGTGCAGCCTGGGCCGGCGGACGTCACAATCGATCAGCAGGACCCGGAGACCGTCGTAGGCAAAAGTCACCGACAGGTTGGCCGAGGTCAGCGTCTTGCCTTCCCCAGGGGCGGCACTGGTCACCACCAGCGTCTTCATGTCATCGCCCTGCTCGCACCAGACCAGGCTGGTCCGGAGCATTCGGAATGCTTCCACGCCGACCGAGAAGGGCTGCGTGACGGTGCCCAGCGATGTGGCGGTCGGACGTTTGGACTCAAGCTGGGCTCGTTTACCGGGCCGGAGCAGACCGCCCAGGCGACGCTGGGGCAGCGCGGTGCCGGTCAGGCGCGGGATGACAGCCAACCCGGGGACATGCAGCGCCAGCTCCAGGTCTTCCGGTTTACGTATCGAGGTATTGAGTGCCTCCAGCAGGAATGCACCCCCACTGCCGAGTAGCAGCCCCAAGAGGAAGCCCAGCGCGAGCTTCAGCGGGGTGGTGGTCCATTCCGGCACGTACGGCAGATCAGCCAGGTTGACGATGTCCACGTCTCCTGCCTCAACTTCTTCCGCCATTCGTGCTTTCTGGAAATCCTGGCGGACCTGGTCGCTGGTGGAAGTAAGGGTCTGAACCCGCGCGTTCAAGCGAGCCTCCTCGGCGGCCATGGCGGGTAGCACCTGGAGGGAGGCGCCACGCCTCGCCTCGAGGTTGCGCAGCGATCCGATACGCGCATCGATTGTGGCGACGTGGCTGGCCACGGACTGGCGTAGCTGAGCCTTCGTTGCGGCCATAAGGCTCTGCAGCTGAATCAGGTCCGGATTGGTCGGCGCGGCCCTCCAGGGGCCGGTCGTCATCGAATCGAGACGATACTGATAGAGCTCCAATTGCTTGAAAGAATTGGCGACCGTCGGATTTTCCCCCAAGGCCGGCGACGAGGCCAGCGCGCGGAGCGCCTCCGACTCCCCGGCCGCGCCGCCCTTCTTCAACTGAGCCAGCAGGGTGGCGAACGTGGCCCGATCCGCCTCAAGCTGGCTGGCCTGCGTCTCCATGGTAGTGCGCAAGGTCTGCACCGCATCGAGGGCATTCTGAGTGCTGGCCAGCTGCTGTTTGCTGCGGAACGTGGCCAGGTCGGCCTGGGCCCGGGCCAACATGCTGTCCGTCTGGTTCAACTGCTCTTCCAGAAATTGCCGGCGGCGCTGCGACTTTTCCTTGGCCGACAGGGTGTTGAGGTGGCGAAAGGCGTTGACGGTCGAATTCACCACCTTCTGCGATATTCGCGGGTTGGGCGAGATGTAAATGACGTCCATGATGTCGGTCTCAGCCCGGTGAAGCACCGAGACCCCCGCCAGCAGACGGTCGATGGCCATCTCGCGGGGAATGGCGTAGAGCTCGGCGCTGGCGATGTCTGGCACGGCAGGCACTGAGAACCGGATGGTCCCTAGATCCAACATCTGTCCGTATGGGGCCTGCGCCTTCCGCTCTCCGAGCTTGGCCTTTATCCCATTGCGAAAGAAGCTGACGCGGATCGTGTCCCGGGGGGCGTCCGGCCCGACATAGATGTCGGACAGGCGAGCCGCGCCGAAGTCCGGAGTGGCGGAGACGAGCCGAAGGCCCAATGAATCCACCACTGCGCCCATCACGCTGCGGCTGCGCACCAGCTCCGCGATGGAAAGAATCGGGTCGGTCGTCCGGTCGAGCTGCTGGGGAGTGGGCTCGATATCGCCGGTGAGAGCGCGGCGCTCTCCCGCCAGGCGGAGCGTCGCGATCGCTTTGTAGGAGGCCGGCGACTTGATGGCCAGGTACGCCCCACCCGCCAGCCCGACCAATGTGGTGATCAGAACAAGACGGTAGCGCCGGCGGAGAACGCCGAAGAGGTGTCCCAGCGAGATGGAATCGCCGGCGCCCTGGCGCTCGTATCCGCCGTCCATGTGCGGAGGACCGTAGGGGAGCTGTCGGCCTGGCTGATAGGTGTCTGACATGAAGGCCTTTTAATTGTTACGACGGGCGCGATCGATCACGAGATAGATCGACGCGGCTGATCCAAAAACGCTGAGGGCCGGCAGAAAAATTTCTCGGAAAAAAGATTTCCGACGATCGACCACGATCTGGTCACCGGAATGAACCCGAATGTTGCTTGCGTTCCCCTGGGGGTCCAGCAAATTCACCACGAGCTCATGCTGGCGTCCATTGACCTCGCTTCGGAGCACCCGGACCCGGTCACGCCGACCAAATTGATTGGGGCCCCCGGCCTGGGCTACGGCATCCGCGATCGAGGTTTCCGGGCGCACGGCAAACACCTGCGGCCGGCCTACTTCTCCCGACACCGCCACTCGCACTAAAGGCTCGACGACGAACTGGGGATCCTGTTCGAAACGGGCGAGAAAGTTCCGGACATTCAACTCCGCGGTGCTGAAGGGGACCCCGCCCACCCGCACGGCGCGATAGAGCGGGTGGGTGATGGTGCCGTCCGGTCCCACAATGAAGTCTCCGCTCATTTCAGGCTTCCGCCACACGACGATCCGGACGGAGTCACCCGGCGCCAGGCTGATGGGCTCGCTGGCGGGTGCGGGGGCGGGGCTCTGGGCCACCGCCCTGGAGGAAGCGAACGGGAACGCGAAGAGAAGGAGAAAGACGGGGTAGAGAGTCCAGTCTCGCATAGGCCTCACAGGAGCTCGAACGGGGCGGCGCGCTGGTCAACTCACCAGATGTGAGTTGAATCGGTTGCCGACGAGCAGGAAGTATGCCCCCGAAGTCGCCGGGAGCAGGCACCGCTCTCGGGTGCTTCGTAACGCAAAGTACTAGCATCGTTTCCGATGTCCAACCCGGAACCCGGCAAACGGTTCCCTCCCCCACTCTCGATCCGGGCGACGTGTCCGGTATCACCGCCCTGACTCCCGCCCCGGTTGAGCTGTTGCGCATGGCCAACACCACGTGTGACGCCAGCCTCCCGCCGTAGCGTCACGGGTCAGCGAAGTATAAGCGCCTGAGCCGGGAACGACCGCTCGCGACCCCATCGCTACCTAAAAAGAACCGACCGGAAGGGGATACCTTCCGGTCGGTCTACCAACTCGATCAAAGCTGCCCTTGGACGATCTCAAACTCCGGCACAGAGGGTCCGGTGTTACGACCTCTGGCAGGATTTCGGCGGAAGACTTGCCAAGCGATTCCCGACGTCGGCAAACGCCTGCTGATTGCCCGGGTCTACCATAAACGCCGAGTCATACCGCCACATGATCAACGCGCACCCGGCAGAGCCCAGGAGAATACCCCAGTCTCGTACCTGTTGAGATGTCATACGGCAGTTGATACCCTGGGTGCCGAGGCCCCCGGTAAGTGGCTGGGGACAGATACCGGTGGGATCCTGTATACCACCGTTCAGAATGTTCATGCTGAAGACGATGCCGAGGCGGTCCCGCTGTCCCATTGCGAGCGCGTCATCCCGGAATTGCGTCACATCGCCACTGCGGTACGAGTACTGATCGATCAGGAATTCACAGACCTTATACGATTTGGCGGGCTCGAAAACACCATGCTGATGCGAGACCCCGACCGGGAGAGTAGGGAAGATGTTTCTGACGTACGCGCAGAGGGAGTCCACCCGGGCCTTGGTCATCGTGCCGCTGGGTCCCCAGGTATTTCCGTCACCGATTCCGTGCACGTGCGGCTCATCCATCACGCTGTTGCCCACGATGGTTCCGTCCGCCACGGCCTCAGCGACTGCGGTCTTGATCGCAGGAGTGTTGAACTGGTCCATCGCTGCATCCCATTTGACGCGATCGAATTTCAGCCCATCGCCGTCACCAAAGTCCGTCAGATAGGGCAGATGACCGCCCGTCATGGTGATGAGCATCTTCAGGCGTTTGGCTCGCGCGATGGTAATCCGATCCAGCAGCACATCCGGTGACACTGAAGCAAAGCTCAAGCTGAAGCCCTCGGTATAGGGCTTCAATGTGATACCATCCCACGCGGCGAACGGTCCGTACCCGATGCCCGAGCCGGTGCTGCCGCCTAGCGGAAGGCTGACCACAACGCTCGAGGTATCCGACAGCACGCCGGCCTGAGCGATGACGCGGAACGTCCCTGCCTGAGTGCCAGCCGTGAAGAGACCGCCAGGAGTGACGGTGCCGCCGGTGGCCGAATAGACCACCTCGACCGCCACGCTGTCTCCCACCGTGGTGCGGCCGTAGGCGGAAAATTGTTTGTTAGTGCCGGTCGCCAGAGTCGCAGTGGCGGGCACCAGTAGTACGCTCTGCAGCACCGGCGCCGGTGGCGGAGGCGGAGGAGGTGGCGTCAGCGGAATGGTCGGTGGCGCCGAATCCGAGGGGGGAGGCAACGTGGGCGGCGCAGTGATGATCACGATCGCCGTATCGGCAAGAGTGCCGGCGGTATTGGTCGCGATCACCTTGTACCGGCCCGCGGTATCACCCGCGACGTAGGTGCCGGCAGGGTCAATGGCACCGCCGGTTGCCTTCCAGACGACTCCGATGACGACGGGCACACCGGAGAGCTGGTATCCGACGGCCGCGAACGACTGACTCACGCGAGGGGCGAGAGTCACACTATCGGGGGAGAGCTTGAGGGAGACGAGTCCAGTCCGCCGACGGACAACAGTGACCATCGACGTGTCGACGACAAATGCATCTGCACTGGTGCGAGTGCGCCCGATGACCTGGTAGGTGCCGATCGCGGCCGCTGAAAACCGGCCATCGGGCAGAATCGTACCGCCGGTGGTGCTCCAGGAAACTGGAGCTGCAATGTCGTCGCCGGCGCGGTTTTGGCCGCGCGCCTGGAACCGAATTAACTGATTGGTTTCGACCGTTACGCTGTTGGGATTGACGCGAACCGCAACGGGACTGCTTTCCCGGGGTCGCCATCCATAAATCCCTGACTCGGGAAGATCGACGGAGGAGCCTTGTGGACCCGTGGTGTCGCCGCCGCAGGCGGCGAGCACAAGGAAGACCGGCAGCATAATGAATTGTCGCGAGGCTGCGAGTCTCCGCGCAAGCTTGAAGGTGTACGTCATATTGTCTTACCCTTTCAATCGCTCTCCTTGCTTGAGTCCCAACCGTTCCCCGGAAATCCCCACCTCCCTTGGGCTTCGAGTACGTTACGGGTTCACCGGACGAAGTTCAATGCGTACTTATTTGACATATGTATGGAAGATTGCACGTGCCCCTAGCCATAAGCCGCCTGATGACAGTGCATTGTATAAATCAATGAGGATGCATTGTAACAAAAAATCGTATAATATATGAACATCTTATTACCAAAGTGGCACTCGCGCCAACCACCCAGTGTCCGCGCACACTTCTTTTTCCTATGCATTTTTTGGCACTATATTCCTCCCCCGATTAACCCGGAAAGCCAGCCACTTCCTCCGCCACAACAACGGCTGATGACCCTGGGTTGAGCAGGTCCACGGACACCGATGGCAGGCGGCGGGTCTCCCTCCACACAGATCGGAGCCGCAGGGCATGAAGATCGTGTACATCGTGACCCGGGCGAATCCGGTCGGCGGGGCGCAGGTACACGTTCGCGATTTCGCCCTGGCCCTCCAGATGGCAGGCCATGAGCCGGTCGTTGTCACCAGCGGGAGCGGCCCGTATATCGATCAGCTGCGGGCGGCAGGCGTTCAGACGATTGTCGTGAACAGCCTGGGCATGGCGATCAGTCCGTTGCGCGATCTGCGCGCCCTCACGGAGCTGCGTGCGCTGCTGAAAAGGCTGCGGCCCGACCTGGTGTCGACCCACTCCACGAAGGCAGGCGTACTGGGTCGGCTGGCCGCACGGAGCTTGGGCATCCCGGTGATCTTTACGGCCCACGGCTGGGCCTTCGCTGCCGGGATCCCTGCCCCACTGGTCACGATATACAGTTTGTTCGAGCGGTTGGTCGCGCCGCTCGCCTCCAGGATCATCACGGTCTCCGAGTTCGATCGCGAGCTGGCCATTGCCCGAAAGGTGGCTGCCAGTGACAAGCTGGTGACCATCCATAACGGCATGCCCGACATCGCCCCAGAGCTGCGGGCCAACCCATCTCGCTCGCCGGTACGCATGGCCATGATTGCCCGGTTCGAGCCCCAGAAGGATCACTCCACCCTGTTGCACGCCCTGGCCGGACTGAGGCACGAGCAATGGCACCTCGACCTCATCGGGGAAGGCCCGTTGATGCCTCAAGCGAGCGAGCTGAGTCGCCGTCTTGGACTGGGCGACCGGGTTCAGTTCTGGGGCGAGCGCATGGATGTGGCGGCGAGGCTGGCTGAGGTGCAGGTGGCGTTGCTGATCACCAACTGGGAAGGATTCCCCCGCAGTATCCTGGAGGCGATGCGGGCAGGGCTTCCAGTGATTTCTTCATCAGTGGGTGGGGTTGGCGAGTCGGTCAGGGATGGGGAGACCGGCTTCACGGTTCCCCGAGGGGACATCGAGGCGTTGCGAGAACGACTGCTGCTGCTGCTGACAGACCCGGATTTGCGCACTCGGATGGGGCGGAGAGCACGGGAATACTACGAACACAACTTCACCCTGGCGCGTATGGTCCAGCGGACGATGGCGATCTACCAGGAGACCATCATTCCAAATGGGAGTGCTGCCGTCCGCCTGGCGTGAGCTGCTGCCGACCAGCCACGGGAGAGCGATCTAACCGCCGCTCGGCGCGGGCGCGCGGCTGCTGCTCTGCCTGGAGCCACGCCTGAAACATCAGAACGCTCCACAGCGACTGCTGCCAATCGCGCCGCCCGGAGAGATGCTCTTCCCACCGCTGGCGGATGGGGCGGGCCTCAAAAAAACCCTCCTGCTCGAGCCGCTTCTCCTCCAGCAGCGATTCGGCCCAACCGCGCAACGGGCCGCGGAGCCAGTCGCCGATGGGGACATCAAAGCCGCTCTTGGGACGCTCGATCAGCTCTCGGGGAACGTATTTGTACAGCACCTGTCGCAGCAGCCATTTCCCCTGGCCCGCTCGCAGCTTCATCGAAAGCGGGACCTGCCAGGCGAATTCCACGACTTCGTGATCCAACAGCGGAACCCGAGTTTCCAGACTGACGCCCATCGCGGCCCGATCGACCTTGACCAGGATATCATCGGGGAGGTAGCTGACCAGATCGAGAAACATCATGCGCTGGGTAAAGTCCGACAGCTCAGCCCAGCGACTTCGATCGGTGACCAGCGTGGGCGGCTCCGTCCCCGAGACGACCAGGCCGGACGGATCCTTCCACTGAGAGGTCAATCCCCGATAAATGTCGTCCGGATCTCTCGCTCCCAACACCGACGCCAGCTTGTGCAGCTTTTCGCCAGGATTGCCATAGTGCAGATGACCCGGCAGTACCATCGTGATCGAGGCCAGGAGGCGATCCCACCGAGCCGGTGAGGCCAGGGTGATGCCGGCCGCCGCAACGCGACGCAGCGGGGCCGGAAGCCATCCGACTCTCTTCCACGTCCCCCTGCCGATAAAGTAGCGGTTGTAGCCTCCGAACAGCTCATCCCCACCATCGCCGGACAAACTGACAGTGACCTTGCGCCGTGCCAGTTGGGCCACGAGAAAAGTCGGTATCTGCGAGGCGTCGGAGAAGGGCTCGTCATACAGCGCGGGAAGGCGGGGAATGATATCCCTGGCCTCCGCCGCGGTCACGTACAGCTCAGTGTGATCGGTGCCGAGATGCTGGGCGACCGCCTTCGCGTGCTCCGCCTCGTTGTGACCCGCCTCGCAAAAGCCGATGGTGAAAGTTTTTACCGGCCGGGTGCTCTGAGCCTGCATCAGGGCCACGACGGTCGATGAGTCGATGCCGCCGGAGAGGAACGCGCCCAGAGGAACATCGGCCACCATCTGCCGGCCTACCGCCCGGGACAACAGCCGTTCCAGCTCGCTGGCCGCCTCGCCGTCGCTGCCTTGGAACGGCTCGGCCACACCCCTTTCGACCGCCTCCCGAGCCGACCAATACACCGTTGGCTGGTGCGATCCATCTCTCCGGACCGAGAGGTAGGTGCCGGGGGTGAGTTTGTGGATACCCTCATAGATCGAGTATGGCGCCGGGACGTATCCATGGCGGAGGAAGAGCGAGAGGACGCCACGGTCGATTTGTCCCTGCCAACGAGGATGAGCACGCAGGGCCTTGAGCTCCGACCCAAAAACGAAGCTGCCGTCCAGCCACCCGTAATAGAGCGGCTTTTCTCCCAGCCGATCGCGGGCTATGTGCAGCGTCATCTCGGCACGGTCCCAAACCGCGAGCGCGAACATGCCGGTGATACGCTTGAGTGTGGCCCCGAGACCCCAACAGGCGATGGCGGCGAGAATCACCTCGGTATCGGAAGTGCCCCGCCAGGTAGTGACCGCACCGCTGGCTTCGAGATCGCGGCGGAGGTCGAGATAGTTGTAGGTCTCGCCATTGAACGTGATGACGTATCGCCCACAGTGCGATACCATCGGCTGGTGGCCGGCCGGAGAGAGATCGAGAATCGATAGCCGGCGGTGGCCCAGCCCAAGACCCACTCGATCGTCGACCCACGCCCCCGCATCATCCGGCCCTCGATGGGCCAAACAGGTGGACATGTTCTCGACCAGGCCGGTGAGAGCCCCTTCCCCAACTCCGGCGGTTCCTAGAAAACCTACGATGCCGCACATGGTATGTACCTGTCGAGCAGCGTTCGAATGCCTGAGCCTGGGCGGTGGCTGAGCCCTGGAAATGAGGAATGTAACCGCCCGAAGCCGGGCCGAAGCAGGCCATGCCGCAAGGCTGGTGCCGCATAGTCCTGGTCCGATTGCCGCGCAGCCAGCCCTCACCTACAATTGGGAAAGCAGTCCGGCCTCCACCACTTACCCGATCGATTTGAGCAATCCGGGCAGCGCTACGTCCCAGCTGAGATCGCCGCCCGGGCCGACGGTACTCGTGGTCGAGGATGAGGACGGCCTGCGGCAAGCGATCCGCCGGATTCTGCAGGACCAGGGCTATCGCGTGCTCGATGCTCCCCATGGGGCTGCAGCACTGGCGCTAGTTAACGGCGCTGAGGCCGGTCGAATCGACCTGGTACTCACCGATCTTCGCATGCCGGTGATGGACGGGCGGGCGCTGGCAGCCGCCCTGGCGCGCACCCATCCCGAACTGCCGATCGTGTTCATGTCGGGGTTCACCGCGCAACTGATGGACCTGCGGATGGTGTCGCCTCACCTGGCTTTTCTGGCTAAGCCGTTCGGAAACGACGAGCTGCTGGCCACGGTACGAGGCCGGCTCGGGGATCGATCCTGAGCTCCCTCTTCTAGATTTCCCAGTTCGACATCACGATACCCTGGGCGGGAATGCGCTGGGGGTAGCCTTGCAGGAGCATGCGGAGATCGGTCCAGTGCACCCGATACCCCAGCTCGACAAGCCGAAGATATGCCGGAGCGAACTCGGTCTGGCAGCGGATGGCCACCCGGCTCACCCGTTCGTTCAACGCCGAGATTTGCAACGCGTGCAGCAGCCGGTCGAAGGCGGACGGGGTCGAGGCCACCAGCTTGAGTACCCGCAGCTCATCTTTGCTGCGGCCCGCGGCAAGCGGGGTCGAATGCCATAAAGCGAACCCGGTCAGGGTACGGCCTTCACGGCAGATGGTGGTGTCCCCAATGCCAAGCTCGCGGGTGAGGGCGAGCTCACGGGTAAAGTCCACCCCTGGCAAAATCCGGTGAGCCAGCGTCCGGCACTCCTCCAGACCGTCTTCCCATGCCGCACCGGCCGAGGAGAGCAGCTCCGCGGCTCCTACAATTCGGCGCGGGACATCGTGGACCAGGGTAACCGTCAGATGGCCGGGGACCAGACCTATCCGGCTATAGAACCCGATGTTGTCGACGGTGCGGGGCATGGTCTCGAGCCCGATGGTCGTGGCTCCCTGGTTGCGCAACCAGTCGATGCCGGCGCGCACCATGGCCGATCCCAGGCCTTCGCCCTGGTGGTCGGGACGGACCGCCAGCGGCCCCATCCAGCCCTCGGTGCCCGAGCGGTGCACCATGTTGAAGGCGATCATCTGCCCATCGGCGTCACGCCAGACCATGGAGCCGTCACCGGCATCTTCCAGCGCGTAGCGCCAGACGATGGTATTGAGCTGAGGCACCCGAACGCCGACCAGGCCGTCGCGGCTGTACCGGTCGGTGAAGGCATCGGCGAAGACGCGGTTCAACGATTCAATGTCGCGAATGGTGGGGCGGTCAGGGCCCCGGATGCTTCGGTCAGGCCGCCACATCGCGATCTCCCAGGGGCTCATCCTTGACGGTAGCCACCCCGGTCGCCTGATCGAACCCCACGCGCACCAGGTGATCGACGCCGTCATTTACCGATTCAATGTGGGTGACAAGAATGACTTGCGAGAAGCGATCGCCCAGGCTTCGAAGCAGGTCTATGACGGCGTTGCGGCGGTCCTCATCGAGCGAGCCAAAAATCTCGTCCAGGATGAGCAACGACAGCGGCTGTCCCGCCAGCTCGGCGATCATCTGACTGATCGCCAACCGGAACGCAAGGTTGGCTACGTCTTCCTCGCCGCCCGAGATAACCGTCTGGGGGTCACCCCCGTCGAGCACGGTAATGGAATAATCTTCGTCGAGCTCCAGCTCGACGTAGCGTCCGTGGGTAAGCTCGCTGAGGAACCCGGACGCCAGGTCGGAGAGATCGGGACGCAGACTCGAATTGAGATCGTCGCGCAAATCGGTGAGGGCGCGGTCCAGCTCCTGGTGCAGCGCCAGCTCGCCGGCCGTTTCCGTGGCCGCCCGCTCCCGTTCGTCACGCTCAGCCTGGCGTCGAATGACTGCCTCTACTGCCTCGCCCGCGGCGCTTCGCTCCGCCTTGGCCCGCACCAGCGCGAGCTCGGCGTCGCGGCGGGCCCGCTCGGCGGCCTGCTCGGTGTCCCGGAAGTTCTTGAAGATCGTCTCGCTGTATCCGAGATCTCCGAGCCGCGTCCTCAGGTCGGCGATGGCGCCGGCGACCTCGGCGGCGGAGGTCCGCGCATCCTCGAGCTCAATGGCGACGACCTCGCTTCGTTCCACCACCACCCGAAACCGTTCCGCCTGAAGGGCGAGCGGCTCGAGAGCCCGGGTCTCGCGTACCACGGCCTCATGTCGGGCCTGGTCGTAGGAATCGGGCAGCCCTTCGAGGGCCTTTTCCAGCTCGGCGACGCGTAGCCGCAGCCGCTTCTGTTCCTCCCGCAGGGGCCCAGCCTCATGGGCCTGGGCCTGGAGCCGGCCCTCCTGAGCGGTGGCCTCGGAGAGCTCGCGTTCCAGCGCGACCTTCTGGGCATCGACGTCCACCAGCGTCGCCGGCTCCTGCTGCAGCTGGTCGATCCGCTGCTTGTAGTAGTTGCCGTTGGAGCGCACCTCCTCGACTTGACGGTCGAGCAGCTCGAGCACCTTGGCGTACTCGAAACCCAGCGGGCGGGCACAAGTGGGACAGACGCCCTCGGCGCCCGCCTTCACGATGCGTTGCCGCTGCTCCTTCAGCTCCTGGTATTGATCGAGGAGTCCTTGCCGTTTGGTCTGAGCGTCCTGGGCATCGCGAACCCAGGAGGTTCGCTGCGCTTCCGATTCGAGACTGACGGCTGTCAGCGAAGCGCGGGCCGCATTGACCCGATCGAGCGCTTCGTCGAGAAGCTGCTTTGGGGGCACCCGAGAGATGCGTTCCTCGATTGAGCCCAGGTGCGCCCGTACATGGTCCAACTGTGCGTGGTAGCCGCTGCGGGCCGCGTAGGCCTCAGCCTGGCGCTCCAGCGCCTGTGCCTCCTCCCGAAGCGTGGGAAGGGGCGTGAGGCGCCGGCGAACCTCATCCAGCTTCTGACGTGCGGAGGCCATCTCCGCCGCCTCCTGTTCGAGCCGCGCAACTCGCTCAGATGTCGCTACGGCCTTCTGGTCAGCCAGCTTGATCTCTGCCTCGAGGGTCACCGCCGCTTCCCGCAGCTGCTGCAGCTTCTCCCACTGGGGACGGATTTCCGCCAGGCGCTGCTCCGCGGCTTCGCCAGCGGCTTCAGCGGCGCTCTCTACCTTTGCGGCGGCCTCCAAACGGTCGTCGGCCTGCTTCCTCGCAGCCTTCAACTCCGCCGCGTCCGGGAGTCCCGTCCGCAATCCTTCGAGGCGGGCGCGCAAGGCGGATCGCCGTTCCTTCAAGCGCTCCTGACCGATGCGGAGCCGTTCGTAGCCAAGGACCTGGGAGAGGAACTGGGCCCGCTCGGGCGCGCTCATCGCCGCCATCACGGCCAGCTCCTTCTGCCCAGTGAAGTAGGTATTAAAGAACTGCTCGCGCGTCATGCTCAACAGCCTGGTTACCCGCTCAGTGACGGCACCGATGCTGTTGGCGATGGCCGACGGATCACCGCCCTGGTAGAGCTCCGCATGGTTGGGGGAACGCACGATGCGGTACTGGTGAGCGCCGAGGGTGAAGTCCAACTCCACCGCCACCCTGGCCTTCAGCGGCGCACCACGACGGCGAAGGGTTTCGCGACTGCCCCGGGCTGCAGGCATGCCGTACATGGCCCAGGCGATCGCTTCGAGGAGTGTGGTCTTGCCGGCCCCGTTGGGACCAATGATCCCGGTGAGACCGGGGCCGAACTCGATTTCGGTATCCTCGTGCTGACGAAAGTTCACTAGACGCAGTCGGTTTATCTGCATCAGCTCCCCATCAGATCGCGCTCGACGCTAGCCATCAGTTCCTGTCCCAGCCGCACGAAAGCCGCCCGATCGAGCTCGGCCGGGAGAGGCCGGCGCTCCAGATAGGCGGTTACCAGCTCCGGCAGGGTCAGCCTTCGCCCGGGGGACCCCACGGCGGTGGTCCGCTGGGTCTCGGGACGGCGAAGATCGAGGTGGAAGTGAAGGGCGTCCGTCTTGAGGCTTCGAACCGCGGCGTGGTTCAGCTCGCGTGCCACGTAGCGGGGAATATCAAACACCCGCAGCCGTACGATCTGCCCGGAGATGCCGCCAGGAATGGAGCCGATTCGCTCGGCGATCAAAGCGTCCACGGCCTCCGCTGACTTGTCCTCTGCTTTCACCGGCTCGAGATCGAGCACCGCACGGGCTGCCGCTACCGGGCGACGCTCCACCCGGCCAGTCTCGAGATCGACCAGGAGCCACCCCTTTCCGTGGGCGCCGTGGCTCACATCGTCGGCGGCCTCGCCCCAGATATTGGGTCCGATATAATCGAGAGATCCAGCATACCAGGCATTCTGGTTCACCTGATGCTGGGTGTGATAATGACCCAGGGCGACGTAGGTCCAGTCTTCCAGATGCAGTTCCCGGCGACTGACGACTGCACCACCGTACTCTGTAGCCACATGTCCGAGCGGGTACTCTCCAGCGACCTCGGTATGTGCTACGAGCACCTGGTATTTCTCGGGTCCGTCCGCCTCGAGCACCGGTGGCTCCGCCGCCACGAGCGCCTGTTGAGGTACGGCAAAGATGCTGAGGTCGAGCTCGGGATACACCAGCCGGCGGGGCTCGTCCGTGGCTACATCGACGCCCAGCTCCTCGAAGAGCCGGAGGATCGAACCGCTCTCTACGCTCCGAGGCGTGTCGTGGTTGCCCGCGATGAGAACGACACGGGCGTTTGGCAGGGCCTGGCGAAGGCGCTGGAACTGCCGGAAGGCAAAAACGATGGCGTAGTTGGTCGGGCGTACGGAATGAAAGAGGTCGCCCGCGACGACGACCACGTCGGGCCGGGCGGCGATGACGCCGTCAATGGCGGCGCGAAAGGCCTGGGCGATGTCGGCTTCCCGTTGATTGATGCCTGCCGAGGTTTGCCGATGGTACTGCCGGATGCCCAGGTGGGGGTCCGCAACGTGAGCCAGCTTCACGGCTGGAGAATGGGCGCAAAAGCCCGAAAGAGCAAGAACTTATCGCGCTAACTTCGGTATACGTCATCGGCCTGCTTGAGAGCCGGAATACCCCGACGAGAAGTCAGGACTTCACCGACCACCCGGCGGCCCAGACAGGCCGAGAAGTAAGCATAGACGTCGTCGGGGTGCTCGCGCCGGGTGGCGGAGACGGCTCGCCGCACATCCTCCTCTCGCCGGCCTTCGATGAGCGCCCGTACCGCCTCCGACGAGAGGCGCCGGTCGAGCCGCCGGATCTGTCGCACCACGGCATCGGCGAAGGGGAGCTCGCCGGCGGGGGGAAAGCGCTCGATCCCCTCCCGGCTATTGAGGACGGCGGGACGGGGGAACTTGACGAAGATGGGCTGGGTAAAATGCGGGTGCCGCAGCATCAGCTCGCCTTTGGGCAGCGTGGCCAGCTTGATCTTGGTGGCGGGCGACAGGGTGGCGTACCCTGCTGTGGCGAGCTCGTCGGAATCCATGCGGCCGTAGATCGCAGTACCCGCGTTGCCGACCACACGCCGCTGCACCTGCGAGCGAAACTGCTGGGCGGAAAAGAGAACCAGACCGAGATAGCGGCCCCGCTCGGAAAGGTCGAGCAGCATCTTCCGGACGTAAGTGTCGGGACCGTCCGCGGGCGCATACTTGTTCAGCTCGTCGACGAACACCACGACGTGATCTACACCCAGATCCCGCCGCTCGAGATGCTCCCGGAGCTTCGACACGACCCGGGCGAACACCAGGTCCTGCGCCAGGGGATCGAGCCCGGCCACGTCGATCACGTGCACGCCGCGATCCTCGAAGTGACCCCAGGGTAGATCGCTGGCAATCCCGTCGTCGGTCACCAGGCCTTTGGAGCGAGTGCTGATATTGCTGAGACGGTTCCGCACCTTGCGGATGGTGGCTATGTGGTGGGTCTTCCAGACCTCGCCGCCCTTACCGAGCGCTTCCATGAAGTCGAAGATCGCGCGGAAGAACTCTTCCAGGTCGGAGAAGCTCTGGACCATGAAGGGCTTGCGGCGGAGCATCTCGTCCAGGTATTCACGGCCCACCACCCGCTCGGCCAGAAAGTCGATGAACGCGTCGGCTTTGGCGTCGATGTCATCCCGGTTCAACACCACCTCGGCATAGTCCAATACCTCGCGTAACCCCCAGACCAGTGGCTCGGTATTCCCGGCAAGGGCCTCGTTGGTCCGCAGCGTATTGAGGTTTACTCCGTCCGGCTTGAGTGGCGCGTAGTAGCGCACCTTGCCGAAAGGCTCCGGCCTTAAGCCGAGTCGTTGATATTGCCGCAGGTCGTCGTCGCTGAGATGAGCGGGCTGGTCGAGGAAACAGAGATCGGGCCCCTTGACGTTGAAACAGAGCGCCGCGACCGAGCCCTTGTGCGAAGGAAACGTCTGAAAGATGCTGCCCAGGAAGAACTCTACCGCGCTGGTCTTGGTCGCGAGGCCGGACACGCCGGTGATGTTGAGATGGGCGGCCTCGGGTCCGAGCAGGAAGTCACAGTCGAGATACACGGGACAATCGAGGCCGCCGGCCGCGTAGAGACCAACCGGAACACCCGTGGCGCGGTCCCCAGCGGTGAACCCGTCCATCCGGAGGGCTTGCACCACGTCGGTGTCGGAAGCGAGCCAGACCGAGCCGAGCGGAACGGGCTGGAGCGGCTCCTCAGGAATCTGCCGGAGCACCGCCGCGGTGAAAAGCCTGATCTCGGCCCGGACGGTAGGCTCGCTTCCGGCGGCGACCGGATCGCCGTCAGCTCCGATTACGGCGTGCATCGGCGTCGCCAGGTCGGAGTAGGCGAATCCGTCGGTCACCACGCCGTAGACGGTCTGTTCGTTCTCCTGCACCCGCACGATAGCCCCGATGCCGATCGGGTTCTCGCGCGCAGTCCAAAAATGGAACTGGTGGGGAGTGGAAGGCTTCAGCTCGGTCGCCACGACGCGACCGACGGGCAGAGTGTCAGGGGACATGGATGGAACGTAGTGGGACCGCTGTTGCCTTCAAATACTGCTCGACACTATGGATGCCGTAGAGCAGCCGGTCCCATCGCCGATCGGGCGCGCTGAGTGGGGCACGTTCGGCCATGATCCATCGGGAAATGGCGTCGACGCGTTCGCTCGTTTCGTTGGCCGGAGCGACTTCCACTCGAACGAGTCCGTGAAGCAGGTCCTTACCTTCCCACGGCCAGAGACGGAGTCCCCAAGCTCGTACCGGTGCCAGGCTTCTGGTTTGAGGCGCATAGACCGAGGAGCGGTGAGCGAAGGGAAGCCGCAAATAGCGCTCGAGGTCCGCACCGCTGAAGGGGAGGATGGAGTGGCTCTTGGTGATTCCGACCATGCGCCGGTCCTCGGCCCAGCGCGGGCTCTCGGACAGTGAGCCATCTACAATGATCCAGGCATCGGACAGCGCGCGGTAGGCATCTCCGGTCATGATCTCGAGTGCGCCGCGTTCCCGATCGAGAACACGAGCGGCATTGAGCAGGTCCCGGACCGGGTGGGGCGGCTCGTCCTCGGACAGAGCCACCGGCTCGCTACCCCCGAGCGCGTCGCCCGCGGCCTCGAGCGCAGAGGGCCGGCCCAACACCAGATGGCGGCTCCGCCGGATGACCGTACGGAGTCGTCGATCGCAGCGTTCGCGGACGCCGGCTGCAATGGTGGCCGCCACTAGAGGTGCCGATCCGGCATACCCCACAACTTCGGAGTGCTGAACTCCATCCAGGAAGGCGACCGCATCGGCCCAGGGAGCCGCAGGACCCAGGGGGATGGCCTCCAACCGGCTGCCCTCGACCAAACGGGCGAGCCGGATGCTGGCCTCTTCCGCTCGTCCTCCGCTGGAATCGGGTATGAACGCGGCCGGCGTTAGGCCTTTGCGGGCCAGGGCACGGCGCATGGAATCCAGGTTCAACGCGACCTCCTCCCCGGCGAGGCTCGTGCCGAAGGTGAACCAGCCGTATTACAATGAGGCAAGCTACCGCGGATCGACCGCCGCCGCATGCTGCCCGCGGTGGCCCGGAAAATTCCTGGGAGACCTCCATGCAGCGTAGAAAGGGATTCACGAAGGCGGATCGCTCCGAGCTGGGGATCGAGCCGGAAAGGCTGAACGATCTGTTATCTACCTTTACTAATCTTCGGGATGACGGACGAGCGCTGATCGATCGCATCCGCGACTCCCTCGCCGAGATGCGAGAGCTCCGGCGCGAGCTCCAGGAGCAACGAGGCAAGGTGTCGACCCGGAAGAGTCACTTCCCCGTCACTCGCGCCGCCCGCCTCGAGCGTCAGTACAGACTTACGGCGCGGGAAATCGAGGTGGCCCTGTTGCTCGCCCAGGGTCGCTCCAACGAGGCGATCGCCAAGGTCCTGCGGATCAGCTCCCACACCGCCCGACATCACACCCAACGTATTCTTACCAAACTCCATGTGCATTCGCGATCCGAGGCGGGGGCCAAGATCCGCGGGTAAACCGAAGAGTTCCCCGCAGGATGCGGTCTCAAATTTTCCCATGCCTCCACAGCTATCATCTGCCGGCCGGCCGGGGCGCTCCGCACCGGGATGTATGTACCTCGTAACTAATTGACGAGCAAAGTTGTTGAGCGTTCCGGGCCGGGGACTAGAGAGTGTGGCCGCGCCGAGCGATGACGACTGTCTCGAGGCACTGAATTTGCTTCCCAGAGGGGGAATCAGCGGCTTTTCCCTCTTCATACCCTGAGATGCAAGCCAAACAGCCCGGATTCCAGCTGGTTCTGCGGTCCCTTCAATTTGTGCGACCGTACCGCCGAACCCTTACGGCCGTGACCGGTCTGGCCCTGTTCCTGGCGACCCTGAGCGCAGTAGATCCCCTCGTCATGAAGTACCTCTTCGACCAGTTGGGCGTGGGTGGCAGCCTTACGAACTTCGCCATCGCGATGTCCGCACTGGCCGTGCTCGAGCTGGCCCGCGCCGGGTTGCAGGCATGGCTCGGAGTGTTGAGCTGGGATGTGCGGATCGGCGTGGACTATACGGTTCGCGAGCGGGTCATGGGTAAGCTCAACTCGCTGCCGATGTCGTTTCACCAGGGCGAGAGCATCGGTGCGACCATGAACCGGATCAACGCCGGGATCAATGGCTGCGTGACGGCGTTCTGCGACACGGCGTTCAACCTCCTGCCGACACTGCTGTACCTCGTGCTCTCGGTCGCCGCGATGCTCCGGATGGAATGGCACCTGGCCGTCATTGTGATCGTCTTCGCTCCGGTGCCCGCGATTATCGGCGCCTGGGCCGCGCCGGAGCAGATGCAGCGGGAGCGACGCCTGGTAGAGCGGTGGAACTCCATCTACGGCCGGTTCAATGAGGTGTTGGCGGGGATGATGACCGTAAAAGGCTTCGCGATGGAGGAGGAGGAGAAACGGCGCTTCCTCGAAGGTGTACGGGACGGGAACGAGGTGGTGCGCCGCGGTGTTCGTACCGACAATCGCACCGGCACTCTGCGGGGGTTTGCCGCGACCGCGGCGCGACTCGCTGCGTTGGCGTTAGGCGGGTACTTCGTTTCCCGGGGAGAGATGACGCTAGGCACGCTGGTGGCATTCCTGGGATACATCGGCGGACTCTTTGGGCCGGTCCAGGGGCTCACCAATACCTATCAGACCCTCCGCCGCGCAACGGTCTCGCTGGAGGCGATCTTCAACATCCTGGATGCCGACGATGTCGTGGCCGATAGTCCCGGGGCGGCGGACATCCGGCCGCTGCGGGGTGAGGTCGAATTCCGCGATGTCAGCTTCGGCTACCAGCCGGGCTCGGCCGTTCTGAAAAACATCGATCTGACGGCGCATCCCGGCGAGACGATTGCCCTGATTGGTCCGAGTGGCAGCGGCAAAACCACCATGGCTACGCTCCTCCAGCGGTTCTACCGGGTCACCCAGGGTGCCATCACGATCGACGGCGTCGATATCCGGGACATGACCCAGTACTCGCTCCGGAGCCAGATCGGTGTCGTGTTCCAGGACGCTCATCTCTTCAACGACACGGTGCGAGCCAACATCGCCTACGGCCGGCCGGACGCATCGCAGGAGGAGATTGAGACCGCTGCCAAGGCGGCCCAGGCGCACCGATTCATTCTGGACCTGCCGGAGGGCTACGACACCATCGTGCGGGAGCGGGGTAGCCGCCTATCCGGCGGGGAGCGTCAGCGGATCGCTATCGCGCGCGCGCTGCTCAAGAATCCACCGATTTTGATTTTGGATGAGGCCACCTCGGCCCTGGATGCGGAATCGGAGCACCTGGTCCAGCGCGCCCTGAAGGCGCTGCTGCGGGGACGCACCGCATTTGTCATCGCTCACCGTCTCTCGACGGTTCGCGATGCCGATCGGATCGTGGTGATCAAAGACGGAGCGATTGCCGAGGCGGGGAACCACACCGAGCTCCTGGCTCAGGGTGGGTACTACGCGTCGTTGCTCACCAAACAGAGCCAGGGCTTCTTCGAGGCGGCCTAGTCTTCCTCAAGGCCCTGGAAAGGTGGCACGTTGGTGAGCCAGAAGCCGGCAAGCCCGCCCTCCTGATCTACCTCGATATAGAAATTGTCGGCCGTGCGCACGCCCTCGACCTGGCGCCGGGGGCCGATCTGGAGATGGAAGACGCTCTCGTTTCCATTGGTCTGGACCGAAAGGGTAGTATCCACCTCGAGCGAGGCGACCCCGGGCCGGGACGGACGAGACGGCAGCACCACCCGGCCGTCGGTGAGCTTGACCGGGACCTGCAGATCGGGCACGGTCATGACCTCCGGCCACACCACGACATCCAGCCCGCAGATCACACCGTTATTCACATCCAGCACCGCAACCGAGCCCTCGGCGTCGGTAAGCTCGACCGTTCCGGTCAGGCCTCCGCTCTTCCGGTTCCCCTTGAAAGCGCCGGAGAGAATGTCGGTCTCCGGATCCCAGCGCCAGCCGACCGAGGGCAACGCCCCACTCAGCGGCTCGATTCTGGCCTCCACGCTCATGAGGCGGTCATCAACGGGCTCGGGGCGGAGGCGAGACGCTGGATGAGATGGAGGATGCGATCCAACGCCTTCTCCAACTCTTCATCCGAAACCGCATAACTCAGCCGCACCCAACGATCGTCGGCGAAGGCGCCGCCCGGAACCAAGGCCACGCCTTCCTGCTTCATCAGCTGTTCGCAGAAGCTCTGCCCTGTAACCGGATCCTTCTCCCGGATGCCATCGACCCGGAAGAAAAAGTAGAACGCGCCATGGGGCTCGACGAATTCGACCCCGGGCGCCTCCACCCGGAACCGCTCGACCAGATAATCCCGCCGCCGGCGGAATGCGGCGACCATGCGGGTCACCTCGCCATCCACGCGCTCGTCGCTGAATGCCGCCGCCGCCGCCCACTGCGCCGGGTGATTGGCTCCGGTCGTGGTATGAGACTGGAGCGCCGCCATGGCCTTGGTGAGGTGCGGAGGGGCCAGCGCCGCGCCGATGCGCCAGCCGGTCATTGCATAGGCTTTGCTGGCGCCGTAGATGATGACCGTCCGCTCCAGCAGTTCGTCGGGCAGGTCGAGCAGCGAAGGCGCGGGCCCGGGACCGTAGTTGATCCGACGATAGATCTCATCCGAGATGATCCAGATATCGTTTTTCCGGGCCCATTCGGCGATCGCCTTGAGCTCGGCCAGGGTGTAGACCGCGCCGGTCGGATTGCAGGGCGAGCACAGGATCAGGCCCCGGGTGAGCTTGTGGCTCATCCGATCGAGATCTTTGACGCTCACCTTGAGTCCCCATTCCGGATCCCCTGGCACCAGTACCGGCTCGGCCCGGGTGAGGTGCACGATCTGAGGGTAGGACACCCACGCCGGTGAAGGAATGAGCACCCGGTCCTTGGGGCCGAACAGGGTAAAGCAGGCATTGAAGATCGACTGCTTGGACCCGGAGCTCACCACGATCTGGTCGGCATCGACCCTTCTGCCTCCCGACATGGCCGAGAGCTGGTGGGCGATTCCCCGCCGGAGCTCCGCAATGCCGACGTTCGGGGGATAGCGAGTCATCCCCTTCTGGATCGCCTGAATACCGGCCTGTGCCACGGGGGGCGGCGTATCGAAGTCGGGCTCACCGACGCCGAGGTCGAGGACGTCTTCTCCCGCGGCCTTGCGACGTTTGGCTTCGTTGCTGATCGCTACCGTTTCCGAAGCCTTGAGATGCTGGACATTGATCGACAAGGGGTCAGGCATGCAGCATTCCAATTGGAGGTCAGGTGAGGAGAGACCGTGGAAAAGTTTGTCGATGGCCGGGGGATGTCAACGGGAGCAGATCCGGCTTAGGTTCACTCCGTGCCAACCTTCGAAGATCTCCACCTGAAACCCCCGGTCGCGGCGGCCCTCCAGCGGCTCGGTTGGAATGCGGAGGACCCGGCGGCGAAGGAAACCGCCCCCACCGCCGCACGGGGACACAACCTGGTGGCGCTGACTCCTCCCGCGCCAGTGTATGCCGCACCAGCGCTCGCCGGGTTCCTGAGCCGACTCACCGATGGCGGACGCGGGCTGCTCCTGGCGCCCTCCAGCCAACTGGAGGAGTGGGGAGCCCTGGTTTATGAGCTGGTCCGGGATACGAGGCTGCGGGTACAGGTGGCACACGGTACCGCACGCGTCATGCGGCTACTCCGAACCGACGCGATCGACCTCGTCATAACCACACCCGAAACGGCCGTTGCCCTGGCAACCCGCTCGGCGCTCCGGACGGAAACAATTACCGGACTCTTCCTTGCCTGGCCGGAAAACTGGACCGATGAGGACGCCATCACGCCGCTC
>JBJMPK010000277.1:0-7978 GCA_045803245.1 Gemmatimonadales bacterium | reverse complement strand
TCCGGGGTGAGCGTTACGTCTATCGGCAGCCGCGGGAAGAGGCAGGAGTGATCGAGCTGAAGAAGCCCGGGAAGCGGACGGCAAAGCGGCGGAGCGCGTAAAGCAAAGGCGGTAAGGCGGCGATTGTCACCCTGAGCGCAGCGAAGGGGCCGGACCGCAGGCATTTGTCGAAGCCTTGAGTCCTGGCTCCTTCGCTTCGCTCAGGATGACACTGGCTGAGCCGAGGATGAGCTCCCAGCCCACCTCTCACCTCTCACCTCTCACCTCTCACCTCTCACCTAAAGCTGCACTCCACACCCCGACTCGCGACCACCACTCCCTGCGCATTGAGAATCTGGCCCACCACGTCCGGGCCCGATCGCGCCCGAATGAAGTTCGCCGGGATCCGGGTGGCGCCCGCGGCAATGTCGCCCCGATCGCTATCGAAGTCGAATTCGGCCTCGTCGCCCACGGCCCGCTTAAGGGGCGAGGTCACCGTACCCCCCGCAGCACGCACTCGGGCGCGGAATCTACCGTTGCGCGGGCTCAAGTCGTTCCCGTCGACCGAGATCTTGGAGCGGGAGCTGCGGCGCTCGCACCGGACCCGGAGCGTCGCCGCCAGGGTGCTGACGTTGGCTGCCGCCACGGTGGCACCACTCGAAGTGGCACCACTCGAATCAGAAGGCGTGAGCGTGTCGTTGTTGCACGCCGCAACCCCACCGGCCAACCCGGCTAGAACCAACCCCCACAGCGCCGGCTGAAGTCTCTTTGTCATGTTGCTCTCCCGCGGATGAGATGAAATGTGACCGAAATGCCATGAGTGCGTCGGCTGTACCGACGTCGCGCGAGGGCAAGGCAAGCGATGTGCCTCTGGAGGGGTACTACTCAAACATTATCAGTGCAGTGGTTTACGATTGCGAGCCTGGGATGGGCGATGCACGTTTTGTTATAGCTGTATCGTAGCGTTGCGATTCAGGGTCCTGGGTCGCGAGCCTGCGGGCGATCTTGCTCGACATCCCAGGTCTTGAGGCCGCTCACCCACGAGTAGGGGTCGATCTCCACCGCCTTCAACCGGCGCTGCACCGCGGCCGTGTTTGCCAGCGCGTAAAGGAAGATCGCTGGGGCGTCGGCGTTCAGAGTGTCCATGGCCTCGCGCCAGCGCCGTCTGGCCCTGCCGACATCCGGCTCCTTGGAGGCGGCAGAGAGCAGGGAGTCGAAGACCGGATTGGCGTAGTGCCCGTAGTTGAGTGCCCCCCACCCCGCTCGGGTCCACTGATCGGCCAGCCCTCTCGGCGAAGGCTCGTCGAGATAGGCACCGATGTAAGCATCGAAGCGCCCCTTGGCCAGCCGCTCCTGGAACACCGGGAAATCGACCGTCGTCACGGTGGCGGGAACTCCCGCCTTCCGCCAGGCCTCCTGAATCACCAGCGCGAGCTGCCGGCGGGTAGGGCTGGTCGACGGCACCAGAATATCTACCGGTCCGACAGGATGGCGCCCCTTCACTCGCGTGACCGATTCCCGGGCGCTCGCCGAGTCGAACTTCAGCACCCGAATGCCGTCATCCCAGATCCACAGCAGCTGCGACATCGGTCCCGGCGGCACTCGAGTCCCTTCGCCGAAGAGGGCGCGCGTCACCGTCGGCCGATCCACCGCCTGGGTGAGCGCGCGGCGCAGTTCGGCGTCGCCCAGCACCGGGTGTGGCTTGCCGGCCTTGTCGGCGACCCGAAATGCCAGGAAGCCATACACAGCGGCAGGATACCGGACGGTGCGAAAAGCGGAGTCGCGGGCCACCCGCTGCACCCGGTCGGGAGCGCCGATCGTCTCCATCAGGTCGGCCTCGTGGCCGAGCACCAGGTTCAATGCGGCATCGGGATCAGACACGAAGCGCCAGATGGCCCGCCGGATCGAGGGGGCATGGTCGCCCGCGGCACTGGTGCTGTCCGCGACCAGAGCCAGGAAGCCGCCGCGGCGCCACTCCTGGATGTGATATGGGCCGCTCCCGACCAGATGTGCCACCATCGTATCTCCCGCCCAGCGCTGCCGCGGAATAGTATCCCAGATGTGTTTGGGGAAGATCCGCACATGGTAGGTCGCGTCGTACAGTTGCTCCGGTGACGCGTGGCTAAAGGCGATCCGAACGGTGGAGGAGTCTTCCGGTGTGATTCGGACCCGGCCCGCGAGATATGGACGGGCGGCGGTATCCAGCGTGGAATCGCTGAACGCATCGAAGGAGAACACCACATCGTCCGCGGTCACCGGCCTGCCGTCATGCCAGCGCGCACCGGGACGCAGGTGAAAACGCCACGTGAGCGAGTCGACCCGCTCCCACTTATCAGCCAGGCCGGGCCGGTACGCGTTCGGATCGATGGGGGAAGCGCCGGGAGCCAACACGGCCAGATGCTCGAAGATCTGGTCGCTGATGTCGCGCGCGACCGTTTCGCTCACCAGCGGCGGCACCAGACTGGAGGGTTCCCCCGTGGCAGCCACCACAACCGTGCCACAGGTAGTGCACGGCGGCTTCCGCTCTCCGCAGCCCGCAATCAGGAACAGGACGACTGGAGCGAGCCGGTACCTGGGGCCGCATGATCGCGTCATCGCCACCTCTATCTAATAGAAGAGGACCGCCGTTATTCTGCTGTATCAGCACGACCCAGGCTGTAACGAAACGTACCAGGAGCGACCCGGCTGTCGCCGCATCGATGCAGTCAAGTTATGAAAAGACAGTGTCTTGCAACAGTGGGCCAGAGGGCATGTCGATTGCCTTGGTGAGGGATGTCTCGATCCCACCAACAAGGAGATTGCATGCGTCGTCCATTAATGAGGGCCGGCTCCCTGCCGTTGATCGCGTTTCTGGCCGGCGCTTGCAGCGATGCCGGCCCCTCAACCCAGAGTCAGTTGAGTTTTAACCTGGCTACCCAGGCTGCCACATCGCCCGCAGCCGCGCGGAGCTCATTCGCCGTGGTCGGTACACCGGAGACCTTCTCCGATGGTACCAACACGCTGGTTATCAGCAAGGTGGAGCTGGTCATGCGCGAGATCGAGCTGCATCGGGCCGGCGCCGCCGCCGATTGCGCCGATGGTGTAAACGACGATTGCGAGGAACTGGAGCTCGGCCCCGTTCTGCTGGATCTCCCGTTGGGAACTCCGGGCGCGGTCAGGAGCTTCAGCGTTCAGATAGCTCCGGGCACCTATGATAAGGTCGAGTTCAAGATCCACAGGGTGTCGTCATCGGACGATGCCGGGTTCATCCAGGCCACCCCCGATTTGGCCGGCGTCAGCGTGCGAGTCAGCGGCACGTACAATGACGCCGACTTCACTTACCAGGGCAGCTTCGAGAGCGAAATGGAGTTCGAGCTCAACCCGGCTCTGGTGGCCAATGAAATTGGAGCCACCGACCTTACAGTCCTGGTAGACCTCGACCGGTGGTTCCGCGATCAGACCGGCGCACTGCTGGATCCCGGAACGGCGAACTCCGGCCAGCCCAACATGGGCCTGGTCGAGCAGAACATCAGAAGCTCCCTAAATGCGTTCGAAGACGAGGATCGCGACGGCCATGATGACGGTCCCAATCACCAGTAAGAGAGTCTAACCCAGCGATGGCAGTATCCGGACAGGCGTGGTCGATCGCTGTGGTGCAGCTCTCCGAGAGCTTTCGTCTCACCATCAATGACCTGGCCCGGGATCTCCGGGCCAGCGTGGTCGAGTGGGCGCCGGAAGGGGGCCAGAGTATTCCGGCAGGCACGGCGGTGCTGGTCCTGCTGGCCGGTGGAGAGGAGAGCGCCGGACTCGATCTCCTGGCGGAGCTCCCGCCCGGTCCGGTGCCGCGATATATGGTGGGCGGTTCCCTCGACCACCGGATTGCCGCCGCCGCGGTGCAGCGCGGAGCCCGCGACTACTTCGGCCTGCCGGACGATCTCGAGATCCTGCGGCGCTCGCTCGAGCGGGAGGCCCGCGAAGTCCAGGGCCGGGTAGACGCGGGCCGGTTTGCCGAAGCGGAGCGCCGGACGCACGGCTTCGACACGATCCTCGGCCGTAGCGCCGCGCTGCGCCAGAGCCTGGAACAGGCCGCGAGGGTGGCGGTCCACCGGGACGTGACCGTCTTGATCGGTGGCGAGACCGGTACCGGGAAGGAGTTGCTCGCACGCGCCATTCATTACGAGAGTCCGCGGGCTACCGAGCCGTTCGTCGAGGTGAACTGTGCGGCCATCCCGGGGAACCTGCTGGAGAGCGAGCTGTTCGGTCACGAGAAGGGCGCCTTTACCGGAGCCGTGGCCTCGAAGCCGGGTTTGTTCGAGCTGGCTCACGGCGGCACTCTCTTCCTGGATGAGGTCGCCACCCTGCCGATCGATCTTCAACCCAAGCTGCTGCGCGCCCTGGAAAGCCGGGAGATCCGGCGGGTTGGCGGGCAGCAGTCGCGGCAGATCGATGTGCGGCTCGTCGCGGCTACCCACGTGGACCTCCGAGCGGCGATAGGCCAGGGACAGTTCCGGGAGGATCTCTACTACCGGCTCAATGTCGTGGCCCTTACGCTGCCGCCGCTGCGCGACCGGGAGGCAGACGTCGAGCTCCTGGCGGAGACCTTTGTCACCCGGATCGCAACCAGTTACGGCCTCCCGGTGCCGCCTTTGACGCCGGAGCTCCGGGAAGCGCTCAGGAGCTACCGCTGGCCGGGCAACATCAGGGAGCTGAGGAACGCGGTCGAGCGCTCGCTGGTCCTCTCGCCCACCGGGACCTTGCGGGTGGAGGAGATGGGAATGCGTCAAGATGCCATCCGGAGCGAAGGGATGCTGCCGTTCCCGACTACCCTGGCCGTCCTCAGCCGTGCGGCAGCGCTCGCCATGCTGCGGCTCACCGAAGGAAACAAGAGCGCCGCGGCGCGGCGGTTGGGAATCTCCCGGCCCCGGTTGCAGCGGCTGCTGGATGGAACCGACGACACCAACAGCGACTGAAGCTACCGACCACCGAGGAGATACTCATGCGTCGTCCCCATCGATCCCTTATGCTCGCCGCGGCGCTGCTGGCCCTGGCGGCCTGCTCGGATTCGACGTCGCCCGCAGACACCAGCCGGCCGTCGAGCGACCTCACCATCGTTCGACTGGCCCCGTCGAGCCCGGCTCTCCTTAACCCGGAGGAGAGCTTCTATGCCGTCCAAGGAGAGGATCGGGAGGTGCGCATCTTCTTTCAGAGCACCACTGGCGGAGAGGGCGAGGAGCTGCTGCGTCTCCGGGTTCGTCCCGCATCCCTGCTGACTCGTCCCGACGGCAGTCCCATCGCCAGCGGCGACTCGGTGCTGATCACGGTGCGCGTGGTAGATCCCACCAACCTTCTGTTCGAGATGGAGCCCACCGGCCTGGCCTTCAGCCCGGCGGAGCCGGCGGAGTTGAAGATCCATTACAACCACTGCGACCACGACTTTAACGACGATGGATCCATCAATGCCTTTGACGACCGGATCAAGAGCCAGCTGGCAGTCTGGCGGCAAGAGACACTCAACGATCCGTTCGTGAAGCTGGGCTCCGTCAACGTCGAAGATTCCGAGGAGATCAATGCGGACATTCTCGGCTTCACCCGTTATGCCATTGCATACTGAGCGAGGGTGGTAATGGCCGTGGCCCAGGCTCTTCGCGCGCTATTGGCAGCGGGACGGTTCCAGGATGCCCTGGAGCAATACCGCGAGCTGAGTGCTGCCCCTGAAAGCCGCCGGCCCGACGTGCAGCTGCTGGCTGCTACTGCCGCCACCCGCCTGGGGGAGTTGGCGATGGGAATCACTCTCGCGGACCAGGCGCTGCAACGGTTTCAAGTCCGCGGCGATTGGGACGGGCGCATGCGGACCCTCAATCTCCTCGGGGCCATTCACTGGGAGCGTGGCCTGATAGCCGAGGCGGAAGGGTCCTTTGCGGAGGCCTTGCGGCTGGCGCGCCTGCTGGATGACAGTCTCATGCTCGCCCGCGCGTGCAATAACCTGGCATCGGTGGCCCACCTGCAGGGACGCTCGGAGGACGCCGCGGCACTGTACCGGGGAGCGCTGCTGGCCTACCAGCGTCTGGGCGACCGCCGCGGGACGGCGGAGACCTATCACAACCTGGGGTTCGCCTACCGGCTGGCGGGTGAGTGGGGCGAGGCGGAAAGCGCGACGGCCAATGCGGTCCGTCACGCCGAGGTGGTCGGGGAGCCTGGACTTCTTGCGCTCGTGCTGGGGGCCAAGGCCGAGTTGAGCATCGAGCGCGACGATCCGGCGCTCGCCGAGCGGGAGCTGGAGCGGGCCGAACGGTACGCGATGGAGTCCGGGGATGAGATCGGGAGAGCGGAGGTGCAACGGGTCCAGGGCCTCAACGCCTTGCATCAGGGGGACTGGCAGGTCGCCCTGGTGCACGCCGAGACGGCCCGTACCGTAGCGATGAAGCATGATAGTGCCCTGTTAGCCGCGGAGTGTGCCGGCATCGCCGCCCGGGCCCTCAAGGCTTTGGGCCGCCCGGATGAAGCGGCCGACCGCCGGAAGGAAGCGGAGGCAGGCTTCAGACAGCTGGGAGCCTCGTATCTCCTGGAGCGATTGGAACGAGAATCGAGCGCCTGAGCTCAGGCGGCCTTGGCAACCTGGATCGACCGCATGAAGGCTTGATACACATCCGGCCGCCACCAGCCCCGAACCTCCTCCATCTTCCGCAGCGCTTCGCCCTGAGACAGTGCTGCCCGGTAGCTCCGATTCGTGGTCAGGGCGTCATAGACGTCCACGATGCAGATGATCTGCGCCCCTACCGGGATCTCCTCGCCTTGCAACCGGTCGGGATATCCTGACCCGTCGTATTTCTCGTGATGCCACCGGATGATCGGCTTGATGTCCCAGGGAAATTCGACGGTGGCGAGAAGCTCGAGCCCCCAGATCGGATGCATCTGGATGATCCGGAACTCCTCGGGCGTCAGGGCCCCGGGCTTGTTGAGGATCTCGTGCGGCACCTTCACCTTCCCCACGTCGTGGAGGTAGGCTCCAATCCGGATCGCGGTCTGCTGTTCCTCGTCCAGCCCGAGCTGCTGGGCCAGGCCGACCGCAAATCCCGCAACACGCTCGCAGTGGCCGAAGGTGTAGCTGTCAGACGACTCGATCGACTGACCCCAGTCCCGTACGACCGCAAAATACGCCTCCTCCAGCCGGTGGACCTTGGTGGACACATCCACCAGGTCGACCCGGGCGTTCAGGCGGCTGAACAGCCGGTGGGCGGCGTTGAGCAGCCTGAGCGCCTCCTGGTTCCGTCCCATCTGCTGGTACAGGAGCGCGAGCTCGCGCGACGCCTCGGCCTCACTCAGGATCGAGCCGGTGCTTACCGCCTGGTCGATCGCGGCCCGGAGCCGGGACTCGGCCAGCGCATGCCGGCCGGTTTCCCGATACACCATGCCCAGCACCTTGTAGGCATCGGCCTTGTCGAGCCGGGAGCCGAGCTGATCGAAGATGGCGAGCGCCGCTTCGGCGTTGCCCCGCGCCTCACTATGGCGCCGGCAGGCGAGATGAACCTCCGCCTGATTGAGCAGGCCGAACCCTTCGAGGTGCAGGTCTCCGACTGATCGGGCGAGGTCCAGGCTCTGCCGGAAGTGCCGATCGGCATCATCCCACATGCCACGGTCGGCGCTCACCATTCCGAGATTGTGATACGCGATGGCACGGCCCTGCTCGTCACCCGACTTCTCGAAGGCATCGAGGGAGCGCTGGTAGTGCGTCAACGCCTTGGCGTGGTCGCCGTGAATGTTGGCGAGAATACCGAGATTCTGCTCGATTCTCCCGCGCAACTCCGGATGGGAACCGGCCAGCTCGAGGGCCGACTGGTAGCGGGCCAGCGCGTCCTCCATGGCACCGGTCTCGAAGGCAAAGCCGGCCAGCACGTTCAGCGCTTCGGCCGCGAGGACGGTGTCGGCGATAGCCATGGCGATCGCGTGGCTCCGCTGGGCCAGCTCCCTGGCGACCTCCGGCTCGTTGCGATGATGATAGATGACGCCGAGACGGCGGAGT
>JBJMPK010000276.1:0-28650 GCA_045803245.1 Gemmatimonadales bacterium | reverse complement strand
GGTGGAGTCGGTGGCGTACATCGTCTCCAGAGCATCCACCGCACATTTGAAGTTGCTGAGGAACAGGCAGGCGTTGCTCTTGAGGTCGTACAGGTCCGCGTTGTAGGGGTCCAGCTTCAGTCCCTCGTCGGCAACCTTGAGCGCCGTCTCGGAATGGCCCGACTGGAGGAAGTACTTGAACAGCTCCTCCCGCAACTTCTGATTGGTGGGCGCCACCCGGAGCATCTGCTCGAACGCCACCAGCGTGTTGGCGGTATCGTTGGTCTGCTGATATTGGGTGGCGAGTGCAGTCCAGACCGGAAGGCTCAGGGGATCGCCCTTGGTCGAGGCCTGCAAGTGCTTCACCACTTCGGCGCGAGGAGCCTTCTTGTCCATGGCGATCTGAGCCAGGCAATACTCGGCCAGGCCATGGTTGGGAAGGATCTTGATGGCTTTCTTAGCCGCCTCTTCGGCTTTGTCCGGTTTGGCGGTGCGTTGATCGATACACGCCTTGGCATCAGGCAGCGACTTTACCGCCGGTCCGAGCGCCTGGGCCAGCCGCTTACCGAAGTCGTCGAGGCTCTGCCCCTGCTGAGTCAAGGTCACGACATTTCCGGCATCATCATTTACCCCAACCAGTCGAGCCGTGACGGTGGCCCGGCCGCCCTCACCCCGCGCCAGGGTACCGGTCATCAGGACGCGGGCCTGAATGTTCTTGGCCAGTGTGACGGCCAACGGGGGACTGAGGATGGCATCAATGGGGTAGCCATACTGCTTCAGCGCGTCGTTCATCTGGCTCTGTTCGACGACGGTGAAGTTCCGCCCGGCGATAGCCTTCATCTCCTGCCGTGCGGCGCTCCCGATCTTTACGGCGTTGGCCGAATCGGTCGGAGCGAACGCGAAGGGATTGGCTACCATGAAACGGGGAGCGTTGGCGGTGACCTGGGTGGTGCGGGCGTTCCGGGGGATGCCCTGCCCGAGCAGTGGCGCAGACATGGCTCCGCTGAACAACGCGACAGTGACAAGACGCAACTTGCTCATTCCATATTCTCCCAGACAGGACGGCCCTTCCGGGCCTGGAACAGCCCCGCTCTTCGCGCGGGTACCAGTGGGCGAAGAGGGATTCGAACCCCCGACATCCTGCGTGTAAGGCAGGCGCTCTGAACCAGCTGAGCTATTCGCCCCGAGGGCGACACGGCCCTGCAAGGTTTGTAGCGGTATAGCAGGGACCGTGCCGTGATGAGCGACACTCTCTCTATAATGCGATGCCGATCGGAAACAAAACGCAATAACCGAAGACCAGAATCACCGCCGCCGCGCTGGCATAACCAGCCCGCAGGGTCAGATAGCCATCGACCAGCACCAGCACGGCGGCCGCGAGAATAATCAAGTTTCGCGGGGCCAGCACAAAATGCCGGGGCGCCGAGTTACGGGGTTGACTGGAAGAGCGAGAATTTGACATAGACGTTGAGGCTACTACGGTTCCGAATTCCGGTCAAGTTCAGCACTCACTGGGGTTTCGGGCGGAAGGTCCCAGCCTACGTCGAGCGCGGCCCGGCGCTCCCGATCCGCCCGGCGGCGCAGGCGCACCAATCCCCAGAGAACCAGAGTGAGCAGACCCCAGCCTCCCCCGGCCAACAGCCAAGTGCCGAGGCTATAACGCTGATGGAGATGGCGGCGCCAGTCCCGCTCGAATTGGGAGAGCGTCAGGCCGGTCGTTTCGAGGACGGCCACCTCAAAATCATGACCGGCAACCAGCCGTTCCATCAGAGGCGCAAGTGATCCCGAAGGATTCCTCCGGGCCAGCTCGGTAACCGCCGAGGCGGCCAGCGCGTAGGCGGCATCCGCAGTCGTGGCCGAGCCGCGCAGTGCCCCATCCAGGTCGCGCAGGTCCGGTACCGCGCCCCGGACCACTGCCAGGTTCAGCTCCAAGGTACCTAACCGCTCCCACTCCCCTGCAGCCCAGGAGGCGTAGCCCTCATCGAACCAGAGCGGCACGCGAACCGTGACGGCCTGGTGCAGCGCGAGATGGGCCAGCTCGTGGCGGAGGGTTCCGTAGATGTCGTCGATATCGGCCCGCAGCAGTATCGTGCGCTCCCCGGGCATCGCTATGGCGGCGCCCCAGTGGGGTGCTCGCCCGGAGGTGAGTGAGTCCAGGCGGCGGCCATCGGGAACCACGATAAGCCGCAGGGGACCGGGAGCGTACCGCCCGAGCCCCGGCCATTCCGTCGCCTGGCTGGCGCGGCGGGCCAGCTCGATGGCAAGCGTCCGCTGGCCGGGCCAGGCGACAGCGGTCACCTGCCCCACCTGGACCGCGACCGGCCCGCCCTGGAGTGGTGGGAGCCGCGGCTGGCGGGCCGCCGCGAGCGTGCAGCTGACGAGACAGAGAAGAAAGGAGAAGAGACCCGCTAGGCGAGAGGACTGCGAGGGACTTCGCCCCCGGCCGACGCTACGTCCAACATCTCCTGGCACCGCTTGGCCCATGGATTGAACTTGTTCGCCTTGTAGCCGTCGGTCCAGACGCGCACCGCCTCGTCCCGATTTCCTCCCAGCCATAGGGCCCGTCCCAGCTCGAAGTAGGCTTCTATGAGGTTGGGTCCCAATTTGAGAGTCTTCCGGAGAAAGCTCTCGGCGTCTTCATACATTTCACGCTCGAGATATACCAGACCCAGATAATAGTGAGCGTACAAGGTGGCCTTCCGGTCGTTGTCGAGCCGGATGGCCTTGGAGAGGTGCTCGATCGCCTCTCCGAAAATCCGCTTCTTCAGGCAGATATAACCCACATTGATCCGGGCCAGGGCGTTCGCCGGCTCCTTCATGAGAACTTTGGAGAAGTTGCCCAGAGCGTCGTCGTAATCTTCATGCAGCATCTGAGCCCAACCCAGCAGAGACTGAGCTTCCACCGCGCCGGGCGACAGGCTGAGCGCCTTCTCGAGCGCTTGGATGGCACCGCTATAGTCCCCGAGCGAGATGAGACTCCAGCCCTTTTCGATGTAGGTCGAAGCGCCGAGATGGTCGGCATGGACAGCGGGACGCGCGCCGGTGAATTGCGGTGCCGGGCTGGGGGCGGTTACCGCGCTGCCCTGCTTGTACCGGTCGACCAGGCCGCGGATCTCGTCCTTGATCTGACCTAAATCGATCAGAGCACCGTCCACCCGCTTGAACAGGGCGATAATATCCCGCTTGACCGCATCGCGATCGCCATCGGAGGCGTCCACCCGCCCGGCGATCTCCTGGAGTTGGGTCCGCAGCGAATTGAGCCAGGGATCACCCATCTATGCCGCCCCGAGCGTCTCGAGCGCCAGCCGCTCGGTCGAGGAGAGCAGCTTTCGCGCGTTGAGAATGATGATCGTCCGCTCCGGCCGGCTGATGATGCCGGCGATGTAGATGGCCGCCAAACCGGCGACCACCGGTCCGGGAGCCGTGATGGTTGTGCTGTCCACCCGCACTACCTCACACACCGAATCGACCAACACCGCCACCCGCTGAGTCTCGAGCTCCAGCACCATGAGGCGAGTTTCCTCGCCGATGGACGCATCCAGCTCGAAACGCTTCCGGAGATCGATCACCGGTATGGCACCACCGCCATACGGCAGCACGCCCTCGAGGAACTCCGGCGCCTTCGGCAAAGGTGAGGGCGGGGTATACCGGAGAATCCGCTCGACCTGCAGGATGTCGAACGCGAACTCCTGACGGCCGACCTTGAACGTCACGACCTGAACATCGTCGGCGGTAGTCACGTCGGCATTGGTCATATGGGTTCAGCCTCCATGAAGCGTGAGCTGAGCGCCTGCACATCCAGCAACGGGACCAGACCGTCGGCATATCTGGCGACCCCAACCGCCCAGAGCAACGTGGTGCCCTCCCGTACCGGCAGCCCGCGGTCTTGGACCAGCAGCTCGGCATCGTCCACCTCGAGACAGATCCGACGCCCCGCGATCGAGACCAGGACCCCGACCTCCGTAGTGCTCGCGGGGCAGGCGGCACCCTCGAGCAGCGCACCCAGATGGATGACTGGGACCATTTTCCCGTGTACCGCCGCTACACCTCGAACGCACGGCTCCAGCGAGGGGACTGGATGCACGGAGCCCAGTTGGGTCACCTCCACTACATGCGATAGCTCGAGCCCGACCCGGCGGTGGCCGGCGCGGACCAGAAGGAAGCCGTCTTTCACCTGCCTCATCGGTGCCTCAGCAGGGTGAGCTCGGTGATGATCCGGCTCGCGATTTCCGTGACCGGAAGGACATACCGGACACCACCCGAGTTCAGCGCCGCTCCCGGCATGCCATAGATGGTGGCGCTCTGGCGGTCCTGAGCGATCCCGGTTCCGCCGGCGTCATGGATCTGTTTCAGCCCCTCGGCGCCGTCTCGCCCGATCCCGGTCAAGACCACACCAACCGCGCGATCCCCGAACTCCTGCGCCACGCTGCGGAAGAGCGGATCGGCCGCGGGGCGTACTCCCCAGACCGGAGCCTCCTGGTCGAGCACCAAGTGCAGGCCTTCGGACCCCTTGGCCACACGCATGTGAAAGTCGCCCGGAGCGACATACACCATGTCTGCCAGGAGCGGCATCCGATCGCGGCCTTCCACGACCCGGCACCGGCTCTGCGCCGCCAGTCGCTCAGCCAGGCTCTGGGTGAACTTGGGCGGCATATGCTGCACGATCAGCACCGCGGCTTCCATTCCGGTCGGCAGTTCCGGAATAATTTCGGCCAGCGCGCGAGGGCCGCCGGTCGACGCGGCGATGGCGACACACAGGCGGGCTCGTCCCGGGACTGCCGCGGTGGGGGAGGAGGGCGGCACCAAGCGTGCGGGCCGCTCGACCAGCGCGAGGCGCTTGATATCGGCCGATCGCGCGGCGCGGAGAACCGACATGAGCCGCTCCGCGAACCGCGCGTTCGCCGCCGTACCCCGCTCATCCTCCTTTGCCACGAGGTCAACCGCACCGAGCTCGAGCGCCCGGATCGCCGCGGCCGCTCCCGGCCCCACATAGGCGCTTACCACGACGATGGGTCGCGGCGATTCCGCCATGATGTATCCGATGGCCCCCAGACCGTCGACTTCAGGCATCTCGAGGTCCATCAACACGACGTCAGGGGCATGCGCGCGGACCTTGCGGAGCGCGTCCATCCCGTCGCGTGCGGTGGCTACCACCCGGAACTCACCCGTTTCCTCGACCACGTCGGTGAGCAGCCGGCGGAAAAACGGGCTGTCGTCGACGACGAGGACGCGGCTCGGATCAGAGACGCTGAATACCATGGGATACCGTGCTGACTTCCACCTGCCCATCGTGCACCCGGAGGCGCACCGTGCGCCCGAAGTCGCCACCGACTGCCTCGCCAACCAAGGGAACTCGGTGCGTGCTCAACACCTGCCGGGCAGCGACCAGATTCCGCTCGCCCATCTGAATCGTTCCCGGGGGCGAGAGGGCGGCAAACATACTGGCGCCGCCGGCCAGCCGCGCCTTGATGCGCTCCGGCTTGGCTCCGTCGGCCGCCATGAGCTCCAACAGGCGGGGTACTGCCGATTGGGGGAACTTCGCGGGGTTGCCGTCCATCCGCGCCAGCGCCGGTGAGGGGAGGAGGATATGGGCCAATCCTCCGATCCGGGCTTCTGCGTCGTGCAGCAGAATCGCGACACAGCTGCCCAGGCCCAGCGTGACCAGGATATCGTCGGCCACCCCGACACGGAGGTCCGCCACACGCACCAAAAGCTCGCGGCCGCTCATGCGGTCCGCCGATAGACTCGTTCGCGCGGGTCGAGCAGCGTGAGCCGTTCGCGGGCGGGCCCGAACAGGGTTTCGACTTTTCCGAGCACCAGGAATCCACCCGGCGCGAGGGCGTCAGCGAAGGTGGCGAATACGTGCTCCTGGGTCCGGCGTCCGAAATAGATCACGACGTTCCGGCAAAGAATCAGGTGATAATTGCGTCTGGGTGGCGGCTCGTTGCTGAGATCCGCTGCCCGGACGAACACGCAGCGCCGAATCTGTTCCACCACCCTGAAGTCGCCGTTCTGGGGCTCGAAGTAGCGCTGGGCCAGAGCGGAGGGAATTTCCGATAGGGCCTCGCGCCGATAGCGCCCGGTCCGGGCCCGTTCGAGGCACTCCCGATCGATATCGGTTGCATCGACGGTGACATTGCGAATCTGTTCCGGGGTGCCCTGGCGCTCGAGGTGATCGGCGAACAACATCGCCAGGGTGTAGGGTTCTTCGCCCGAGGAGCAGCCGGCGCTCCAGACCCGGATCTCGCCCCGATCGCTGGCGCAGATCTCCTGGATGATGCTCGTCCCCAACAGCTTCCAAGTGTCGGCGTTGCGATAAAAACGGGTAACGTTGATGGTGATCGCGTCCTTGAGCCGCTCATACTCCGACGGCACGCGGTCGAGCACTGCCTGGTAATCCGCGTAGGTGTGCACGCCGCACGCCCGCATCCGCACGGCGATCCGCCGCCGGAGACACTTGTCTTTGTAGGCGTCGAGCGTGAGCCCCACCTCTCGCGAGATCTTCCGCGTAAGCGCAGAAAAAGCGGCCTCTTCGGCCGTCATTGCGTGAGGTCCAGCATCTCGAGGTTGGCTCGGGCGAGCTGATGCCCGGGGTTGAGGGCTGTGGCCTGAGCCCAGCTCTCCCGGGCCCGGGCGTGGTCCCGTCGCTTGTACGCGATGTTGCCCAGCTTGAAGTAGAGGTCGTCGCCCAGCTCCGGGCTGAGCTTGGCCGCACGCTCGTAGGCCTCGGCGGCATCGTCGTAGCGGCCGTTCCGATAGAGGATGTCCGCCAGGTTCTTGGAGACCTGGGCCAGGGCCGGATCCTCGACCAGGGCGGCACGCAACATCTTCTCGGCCTCTTCGATGTCGCCGCTCAGCTCCAGCAGCACGGCCAGGTTGTTCCGCAGGACCGGATTGTCCGGGTAGGCGGTGACACCATCACGGGCCGTCTTCAGCGCCGCAGCGGCATCATCCAGGCCGGCGTTGGCCAGGGTGGTAGCCCAATACCACAGGGCGGGCACCGGCTTGCCGTTGAGGAGCTCGAGGGCCCGCGCCAGCCGTCCGTGGGCCACCTGGTTATCGCCGCGCTTGAGCGCCGCAATGCTCCAACCGAGCATAACCCGCGCGTCGTCACGCGCCCGGCTGGCCGCGTCACCATATGCCGCTTCGGCCTCGTCGAGTCGACCCAATTGCTCGAGCGCAAACCCCAGGTTGTGCAGAACGGCCGGCTTGGGAACGCCGGCGTCGGCCGCAAGCCGCAGTGATGCGGCGGCATCCTCCCACCGGGCCTGACGAATGGCGATGAGTCCGAGAAACAACGGCGCGCTGTTGTCCGAGGGCCTGAGGTCGGTGACTCGGCGAAACTCGCGCAGCGCCTCTTCCAGCATGCCGGCCTTGTAAAAGGCGATTCCCAGGTTCCGGTGCTCTTCGACCCGGCCGTCGTTGACCTTCGGCTTGGTGGTGGTAGAGGTACCCACCCGGTGCGCGAATCCGGCGGTAATCAGGCCGAACAGTGCCTTGCCGACATCGAACTCCACCATGCCGGACTCTTCGATCAACTGATGGACGTCGCGGGTGCCGTCTACCAGCGGCAGCAGCCGCTTCTGCTCCGGTGAGAGCTCGAGAGCGGACTCTCCGATGTGCTGCTGGTCCACCGAGAAGATCAGGTCGAAGGAGGGGATCTTCTTCTCGACCAGGCTCCATTCATCGACCCGCCGGGCCCCTTCCAGCAGGAGGTACTCGGGGCTGATGCGAACCAGAAAATCTTCCCGCTCCGGCTTCACGCCGGCCTCGAAGTTGAAGGTTCCCGAGGTCCAGGTGAACAGGAAGTACACCGCCTCTTCGATCTGCAGGCGCATGTACTCCTCCAGCTCGGCACGGCTCAAGGTCCCCTGACCGACCAGGATCTCACCCAGCTTATGCTCCCGGTCGTCCGTCTGGGCTTCGATGGCCTGCTGCAACTGCTCCGGCGTAATCCGCCCGTTGCGCATGAGGATATCGCCCAGCCGGTCGCGTCGATTGACGATCGACGCGTATACGATCTGACCTTCGTCCAGGTAGATGGTGCCGAAGTTGTGGCGATCCGCCAAGGCGAGACAACCGGTGCGCCGGCCCAGAAACAGCATCTGAATCACGTCCGGGAGACTGGCTTCCTTGAGGCTGCCCTTGATGGCCATCAGCGCCACTCCTCGAGGATACGGTCACCGACGTCGGGCCAGTCCCACACGATCTTCTCGCGACTCTTGGCCGCTCCAGCCGGCGCCACCACTCCGCTCGAGCGGGTCAGCGGAGGCCGCCGCTGGGTTTTGGGCACGGAGCCCTCGAGCACTTCGCGAGCGAGCGCGGCCGTGGGGACTTCCCCCTGGGCTTCCGCCGCGTTCAGCACCCGCTGAACCAACCCGTGCACCGCGCGGATCGAATCGGTGGACCGCGATCCCAAGTAGCCCACCAGCTCCGGATCCGACACGCCCAGTTTGCTCCGGAGCAAGCGCTCGAGCACCTGCTGCCTGATCTCCCGGTCAGGGGCCGGAAGGTCGACGACCAGCCCGCCTTCGAGCCTGGTGCGAAGCCGGGCCTCGACCCCCGACAGGTCGGCGAGCGGCACTGCCGACGTGAAGATCATCTGCCGCCCAGACTCCATCAGGTGATTGAACAAGACGAAGAGCTCGTCCTGGGTCCGGTCTTTGTCGGCCACGAGGTGAAAGTCATCCAGCAGAAACGCCGCCGCCCGGCGATACCTCGCGCGCCAGGCACCAACCGCATCGCGGTCGATGGCCTCGATCAGTTCCCCGGTGAACTCGTGGGCGCTGAGACAGGCTACCGGACCGACCTTTCGCTCGCCCAGCGCATTGCCCAGCGCGTGCACCAGGTGAGTCTTCCCGACGCCACTGGCTCCCGTGATCACCAGTGGGTTGTAACGGCTGCCCGGATCTGCCACGACGGAGCGAGAGGCCTGGAAGGCCATCCGATTGCCGGCACCCTCCACCAGATCGTCCAGCCGCCACAACGGCGAGGGGGCCGGCGGGGGATGAGCCCCGGCTCGGGCCTGCTGGGTCACCGCCTCCGCGCCCGCAAGATCGTCGGGATCTCGAAAGGCCGATGAGCCCGCCAGGCCGGGAGCCAGATCGCTGGCCTCGCCGTGTAGTGTCTGGAGCCGGCAGATGTCGGCCTCGAACTGTCTCAAGACCTGCTCGGGATCGGTGGTCATCTCCTGCTGCAGCAGGGCTTCGAGCCGGGCAGTGCGGAATCCTTCCCCTTCCCAGCGCAGGATCGCCGCGGCCACCTTGGTACGCCATCCGTCCACCTGCTGGGCCACCGTGGCGCTGACCTCGGACAGGAAGTCACTGAACTCATCGCGACCCCCCTTTGCCTTCTCCGCCTTCTCCGCCTTTTCCGTCCTCTCCGCTTTCTCCGTCCGCTCCGACACTTCCATGCCGCTGGCCAGGGCGCGCGCCTGTTCCGGTTGAAGCGGCCGGTCGCTCACCGCCTGGGAGGCGATCAGGCGATTCAGCGCACCCAGGAGCTCGCGCACGTTGTCGATGGCGAGCGATGCCACGGCTTCGAGTACCCCGGCGCCGAATGCGGCGCGGCGCTCCTCCGCCTTGCGCCGGAGAATGGCCACCCGGGTCTCGTAGTCCGGCGCCGAGACGTCGATGACCAGGCCCCCGGCAAACCGGCGGATCAGCCGCTCGTCCAACGCTTCGATCTCGCCCGGTGGACGGTCGCTGGTGAGCACGATCTGCCGGTTGGCGGTTTGAAGCGCATCACTGAGGCGGAGGAGCTCGGCCTGCATTTCACGCCGGTGGGTCAGGAACTGGACGTCATCGACCAGCAGAAGGTCGACGTCGACGAAACGACGGCGGTACGCCTCTCCCTGTCCCGCCGCGATAGCCGCGTGGAAGGCCTCGACGAACTCATCGAGCGTGAGATACTCCACCGACAGTCTGGGATTGATGGCCCGGGCGGCATGGCCGATGCCCATCAGGAGGTGAGTCTTTCCCAGTCCCGGCCGGGCATAGACGAAGAGCGGGTTGTAGACCGTACCGGGCGATTCCGCGACCGCCTTCGCGGCGGTGAACGCGAGGCGGTTCGCCGCCCCGATGACCAGGGTATCGAACCGGTAGAGCGGATTCAGGGTGGAGGTCACGCGACCGCGGACCCCGCGGCCAACCGCCGCAACACCAGCTCCGAAACGCCTTTCAAAGTCTCGAACACGCCGGTGCCGTGCAGCGCGTCGGCGCTGAAGCTCTGGACGTCGCGGAAATTCAGAGCGTCGTCCATCTCGTCCTGGGTAAGAATCAGGTCTCGGGGCAGATCCTGTTTGTTGTATTGGAATACCACTGGGAGCTGGCGAACGTCCACGCCCTGGGCCAGCAAGTTGTCCTGCAGGTTCTGCAGGCTTTCCAGATTGTCATCGAACCGGCGGGCCTGACTGTCGGCCACGAACACGACGCCATCGGCGCCCTGCAGCACCAGCTTGCGGGTGGCGTTGTAGTAGCTCTGCCCCGGAACGGTGTAGAGCTGGAACTTCGTGCTGAAGCCCGAGATCGTCCCCAGCTCGAGCGGCAGGAAGTCGAAGAAGAGCGTCCGATCCGTCTGGGTGGCCAGAGACACCATGCGACCGCGGCGCGCCTCGGGCACCCGGCCATACACGTATTGCAAGTTGGTCGTCTTGCCGGACCGGCCCGGTCCGTAGTAGACGATCTTGCAGGTGATCTCGCGCGCGGTGAAGTTGACCAGAGACATGTCCGTTACCGTCCGAATAGCTCTCTGAGGCTCGTATTGAGCTCGTCCTCGAAGTTTTCCGCCAGCATCGGCGGAGGCGGCTGTTCCTTTGGTGCTGCCGATACCAGCTCTTCGACCAGCTGATCGAAAAAGAGCTGGACGATGCCCACCGACGTCTCGGAGCCGAACACCACCAGCCCGATCCAGCGTCCCCTGGGCGTGCTGAACGCCGCAAGCATGCAGCTTTGACGGCTTCCATTGTGAACCACGGCACCGAACTTGGACGCGCCCATGATCCGCGACAGCTCCTCGGTCGAGGCCACGATGGCCGCTCCCAGGGCGGCAGCCGTCATCACCTCGACCGAGCGGGAGAACCCGTGCTGGGCGATCACCTGCCCGGACGTGGTCATCAGCAGAATGAGCCGGGAGGCGGACTCGTTAATGAACGTTTGCAGCGGCGCCACCACCCACGGCTCGAGCGCCCGCATCAGATCAGGCGGCCAACCGCGTCCAGCATCTCGATACGCGCGCGACCCAGGTTCGCGTCGGCCTCGACGACGGCGACCAATACGAGATCATCCCGGCCCGGAGCGGCCAGCACGGAGCCGCTGCTTCCTCGGAGCTGAACGAAGGTGGGGTGTTCCAACCCCGCCCCGGCGGTCGCACGGCCAAGACGCTGAATCAGACTGGCGACGAGTGCGGCGACAGCGCGGCCCTCGATCCCGTCCATCAGCCGCTCGGCGACGACCAGGCCGTCGGTGGCTGAGATGAGCAGCGACCCCCGAACGCCGGCGACCCCGGTGATCCGCTCCAACAGCTCGTCGGCAGCGATCACCGGTGTTGCCCCAGCCAGTCGCGGGCCTCGCGCGCGGCGCGCTCCGCTGCCAGGCCCAAACGGGCCATGGGCATTGATGCCTCCCGGACGGTGAGCAGGACAGTGTCGGGCGTAGGAGCCACCAGGAACAGATTCCACGCCGCCGTTTCGACGGCTATGGCCTGCCACGCACCGAGACCCAGGAGCTTGCTGGCACGCGCGGCTTCCTTGGACACGCCCGCGAGCTCGGCTGCTACCCGGTCGCCGACATCCTGGTTACCGGGATTGCGGACCGTGCCGTTCAGCCGAAGCCCATTATTGTCGACCAACAGCGCGTCGTGGTTCCCGTTCTGGGCCGGATGCGAAGCCGGCATCGCCGACGCCGGGCCTGCGGCAAGGGAAGCTGGAGATGGCGGGGGCGCCTCCCTGACTCGCGCGATCGCCTGCCCGATGGCTTCGTCGTCGGGGTCGATCTCGGCGGCGCGATGCAGATGCTCCAGGGCAGCCGGTATGTCACCGGCCCGGAAGTAGAGAAACGCGATGCCCTTCAAGGCACCGATTCGCATCGGATCGAATCGCAGCGCCTCGGCCCAGGCATCGAACGCTCCGGCCAGATCGCCCTGGTCGCCCAGGATGCGGGCCACGAGATCGTGGGCATCGGCCAGACTGGGGTATCTGGCGAGCCCGCCCCGGGCGACTTTGTAGGCTGCATCGAGCTGGCCCCGCCGCCGCAACGCCTCACCCAGCTCGAGAAATGCCAGGCTCGACGGTTCCTCGGCGACTCGCGCGGTCAGGGCCCTGATGTCGTCAGTCACGGTAGCTCTCCAACTCTTCAGCCAAAGTTTCGGCGGCTTGCTGCAGCCGCTGCATCGCGGGAATCAAGGCTTCCTCGGAAGGCGTGAGTGTTCCCAAACGGGCCCAGCTCTTCCAGGTCTCGGCCGCGCCGCGGAACCGGCCCAGCGCGACCTGGCAGACGGCGAACAGCCGGCGCGCCTCCGGCATCAAAGGGTCACCCCGCAGAACCTCTTGGAGCGACTTGGCGGCATGCTCATACTCGCCCCGCGCCAATGCTTCTCGGGCCGGCAGCAGGGGTGCGCCGTGCTCGCGTCCGTTAGGCAGCGATATGGCGCCCGGGTTGTCCACCACGATTACACCCGCCGCCGAGAGGGCGTAAACCGTCCGAGCCACGTCGAACTCCGACCGGCCCAACACGCTGGCCAGCGCATGGAGATCCCGCTGTCCGTCTACCGCTGCCAGCACCTCCCACTCAAACGGCAACAGGTCCAACCGTCCGTTCGACACGGCATCGGGAGGCGGCAGCTTGGGCACCACCCGCAGGTGGGGGACCTTAGCCTCGATCCGAGACCATTCGTCGTGCCGGCGGGCCGCTTCCATGAGCAGCGCTTCGGTTGAAATCCGAACGGGGGCCTGCACGATGACCTCGCCCGGCGCGCCATCTTCGAAACGGAAATAGCCCTCGGCCCAACCCAGCAGCTGAAAGATCACGTCCTCGATCTGGCCCTTGAGCTGGCGGTCGAGCTCTCGCCGCGTGATGGCGCCGTTGGCCACCAGGATATCCCCCAGCCGGCGTGGGTCGCCTGATTCCTGCTGGGCCCGTGCCTTGGCGAGATCCTCCTCCGAGATCTTTCCCAACCGCACCATCCGCGATCCCAGCAACTGGGTGTCCTTGCCGAGTGACGCGGCCACTACCCCGCCCTGCTCGAAGGACACCGTGCCCGAGATCTGGCGCAGCTCGGATGTAATCCGCAGGACCCCACTCTTCCGGCCGAGGTCCAGTAGCTGGAAGACATCCTGAATGTGGAACTCTTTGAGCGGCCCCTCGAGTGCCACCGCTCACCCAGCCGTGGCGAAGATGTGCTGGAGATCTCGGGCAGAGCGGGCTCGGCTGCGGGCTTCTCCGGCGAAAGGACCCTCGGGCTCGAGATGGATCACCCGCTCCCACGCCTCGACCGCCTGATCGAACTGCCGCTGACGAGCGAAGCAGGTGCCCTGGTGATAGAGCGCCGTGGTATGCTCCGGATCAAACCGCAACACGCGGGCGAAGGCTTCGAGGGCTTGGACCGTGCGACCATCCTCCAGCAGCGCTCGCCCCAAGGCGGTCAGGGCCTCGAGCTCGTAGGGATCGGCTTCCAGGACTCGCACCAGCACCGGTATGGCCGCCTTGGGCGACTCGATGCGCCGAATGAGATCGGCCAGCGCCAGGGCAGCCGGGCCGTAAGTGGGGAGAAGGTCGAGCGCTCGTTCGTACCCCAGCCGGGCCGCAGCCCAGTTGTGTCCTTCCTCTTCCATCATGCCCAGCTCGTACCAGACCCGAACCAGGGACGGATCGATTTGCAGGGCTCCGTTGAATGCCGCGAGCGCCGCCGCCCGGTCGCCCAGCCGGGAGGAGACCTGGGCCTTCAAGTGAAAGAGCTCGGCCCGTCCCGGCGCGAGCGCTTGCGCCTCCTGCACCGACTTGAGCGCACCAGCCGTGTCATCTACCGCCATGCGTACTTTGGCCCGCACCGTGAGCACATCGACATCGCGCGGCAACCGGGATGCGAGCTCATCCGCGAGACCACGCGCGTCCGGTGCGCGGCCGAGAGCGAGGAGAGCCCGGATCTCGCCCAGGCTGGCGTTCGAGTCGGCGGGAACCAGCGCCCGCGCTTCCCGATAGCGTTCGAGTGCTTCGCCGTGGAGGCCACGCAGTGCAAAGATGTCTCCCAGCAGCACCGCGGTCGCGTGCCGGGGGGCTCCCCGCACCGTGGCCCGATCCAGCTCCAGCCGCGCCTGGTCCAGCAGGCCTTTCGGGATGAGGTCCCGCGCCTGGCGGAGCAGCTCGTCAGCGGGCTCCATCGAGGGAGGTGGCTCTGCCGGAGCCAGCTCCTCGAAAAGCCGGTCGAGCACCGGGGAGTCGTAGCTGAACTCGCCGGCGAGCTCCGCACCGCTGACCTCGGCCACGAGCTCGGGCGCAATTGCGATGGTGGGATCTTCGAACTGGAGATCGATGGTGAGGGCGAATTTCTGGGGCACGTAGAGCGGCTCCAGCTCCAGGGCACGGCGAGTCTCCCTCAATGCCCCGTCGTAGTCACCCAACTGGCTCAGCACAAAACTCAGGTTATAGTGGGCTGCCGCGAACTCGGAGTTGGCGTCGACCGCGCGGCCGAAGGCGTTACGGGCCTCCTCGAACCGCTTCAGCTCCATGAAGACCAGCCCGACACCGTTCCAGGCACTGGCGCTCGACGGTTGTTCGGCGAGCGCGCGCTGATATTCGTCCAGGGCTCCCCTGAACTGCCGGCGCTGAAACAGCAGCAGAGCCAGGTTCAATCGAGCCGCAAACAGAGGCTGCGAGCCCCCGAGGGCCTGGCGGAACGCCGCCACGGCATCGTCGCCGGATCGCTCGGCCGCCCGGAGCACGCCCAGGTTGTTCCACGCCAGCTGATAGGCCGAGTCGGCGGCAACCGCCTTTTCATAGGAAGCCATCGCCTGGTCCCGCTGCCCCGATTGGTGCAGACACACGCCGCGCTCATTCCAGAGTTTGGGCGACTCCGGATTTTCCTCGACCAGCGCGTTGTAGATCTGGAGCGCCGCGGTCAGGTCGCGCCGCAGCAGGTGCACTTCAGCCATCGCCTGGAGGTTGAGCCTGCGATCTTCGTCCGCATCCAGGCCCAGCTGATACTCTCGAAGGGCGTCGTCGTAGTAGCCCTTCTGCCGGTAGGCCAAGCCGAGATTGTAGTGCGCCAGCGGAGCACCAGAGACTGACTGCGGGGTCGCGGCCTGAGGGGCGCCGGGGCGGGCGCCCTCTGGGCGGGTGGGCAGTGGGGAGGAATCACCCGTAGGGGATTCCGGCTGTCTTCCCGGTCCGCCTTGGCCATTTTGGTTCCCTGCCCCGCTGCCTCGCTGCCCTGCCGCCGAGCTATGCAGCGCCAGATTCGCCTGCGCCCGGGCCAGCATCGGATTCAGGTCGACGGCGCGTTTGGTGGCCGCTCGTGCTGCCTCGTGTTGTCCCAGGTCGCCGTACACAAAGGCCATCAGGTAATGGGCCTCGGCGTAGTCCGGGTTCCGGGCGATGGCATCCTTCAAGGCGACGAGGGCGAGCTCGGTGAGGCCGCGGTTGTACAGCACCTCGCCCCGATGAAACCGGGCGACCGCATTGTCGGGGTCCTGATCGCAGGCCCGGGCGAGCCAATCGCTGGCGATATCCAGCCGGCCGCGAGCCTTCTCAGCCACCCCCAACTGAAGCATGGCGGGGACGTCGGCGGGGTGCTTGGCCAAAAGCGCCTCGAACTCGCCTACCGCCTCCTCGTGCCGCCCGAGGGTAGCATAAGCCCGGCCCAGCTCCCAGCGGGCGTCGCGATCTTCCGGATGCCGGCGGGCCTTTTCCCGGAGCTCGGCGATGCGGCGCTCGTAGTGGCCGCTGTCGCGATAGGCAATCTCCAGGTTGGCCTGCGCCACCTGCATCTTCGAATCGAGCTCGAGGGCACGGGCAAACTCGGCGATCGCTTCTTCGATAAGCCCCTTCTGGTAATAAAGAACGCCGAGGTTGTTATGCGCCCCGGCGTCGGAAGGATCGATCCGCTGGGCGAAAGAGCGGAGAACCGTGAGATCGCGCTCCGACAGCGCGGGGGCGGGCATGGTGGCTAGGGCAGGCGGATGGCGTCGAAGATGGACCGGAGCGATGCGACGTCCGGCAGCAGGAGAAAGTGACCGCCCATGGGATCGGGAGACCCTTCCACCCTGAATGAAGTCTCGACGCAGAAAGCGTAGTCCCGATCGTGTCCGAAGTTCAGGTGGGCCGAGGTCAGCACGGCGCCGCTGAGATCGATGACCAGGCTGGGGACCGACGGTACCAACATCATCCCCATGAAATCGCTCAGCGCGTTGAGGTAGGCGCTGGCCAGGATGTTCCCGGCCTCCTTGATGCCCGACTGCTCCATTTCGCCGAAGGCCGTGGTTGCGCCGCGCTCCCGCCGGAACAGGAAGTCACAGAGGACCAGGGCGGCCTTCTCGGGAAAGAGCACCATGGCGCGCCCGGTGAGGTCGCCCATCATGTGCATGAGCACCGAGGCGATCACCTCATCCGGGGCACCCAGCATATCGCAGGCGTCCTCCAGCGGTTTGACCTTCACCCGGGGGACGGTGATCATGATCGTGCGATTGGTCATCTGCGACAGCGCGGTGGCGGCGTGTCCCGCGCCGATGTTGGCCACCTCGCGCATGGCGTCGAGCTGCGACTCCTTCAGGGCCCTCACGTCTTCCATCTCTCCTCCTAAAGGAGGGCTGCGGCGTCCAGAATGAGCGCCGGTGCGCCATCCGCGAGAATCGTGGCCCCGCCGACGTAGGACGGCAGGCCCCGGGGTGCATCGAAGGGCTCGACCACGATGTCCTGCTGTCCCACCAGCGCATCCACGACGAGGGCCGTCCGGCGCTCGCCCACCTCGAGGATGAGGGTGGGCCGCCGCCCGGCCAGCGACGAGGCCGGCGTGGCGACGAGGTCTGTCAGATGCACCGTCGGAATGACCTGATCCCGGACCACCAGAGCCTCGCGATCGCGCAGCGCCGTCACCGAGCTCCGGTCGAACTCGACCGTTTCGGCCACATACGCCAGCGGCACGGCATAACGCTCACCACCCGCTTCAGCCAGCAGCGCCCGCACGATCGCCAGAGTGAGTGGCACGCGAATCAGGAACGTGGTGCCGCGTCCGAGCTCGCTCCGCACCTCGAGTGTGCCCCCTAACGCACGAACCCGAGTCGCGGCGACATCGACGCCAACCCCGCGCCCAGATACACCGCTCACGGACTCCGCGGTACTGAAGCCGGGTCGGGAGAGTACCCGTACCAGGAGGTCATCGCTGAGGGCGTCGGAATCCGGGGCGGTGCCTTCGCGGCGCGCTTTGGCCAGGATGGCCTCTCGATCGAGTCCCCGTCCGTCATCGACAACGCGGATGGCCACGGTGTTCCGTTCCCGGGTGGCGGAGAGCAGGATGCGGCCTTCGGCCGGCTTTCCCGCCGCCACCCTTTGAGCCGGCGGCTCGAGACCATGGTCGGCCGCGTTCCGGATCAGATGCAACAGCGGCTCACCGATCTCGTCCAGAATCGAGCGATCCAGCTCGATCTCCTCGCCTTCCATGTCGAAGCGAATTCGCTTCCCCATATCCCGCGACAGGTCGCGCACCAGCCGGGGAAACCGTTCGAACACCTCACCCACCGGCGCCATGCGCGCGGCGAGCACCTCGCCTTGCATCGAGGAAACCAGCCGTGAGATCCGCTCGCTCAGCTCGACCAGCACCGGATCCAATCCCTCGGCGGAAAGAGAAGCCAGGCGATTCTTGGCCACCACCAGCTCGCCCACGTGCTTCATCAACGCATCGAGCCGGTGCAGGTGAACCCGGATCTGGCGACCCCGGCCGCGAGCATCCGCTCCCGGCATCGCCATCTCCTCGAACTGAACCTTCTCGACGTCGCCAATGGCATAAAGCGCCGCGGCGACCTGGTCGTCCGTCAGTTTGGTCTGCAGGCGGAACGTGAAGCGGCCGTCGAATTCGTCGCGCTCCAGCTCCGCAGGAGGCGGGCGCAACCCACTCACCGAGCCGAGGCTCTCTGCCCGCCGGAGGACCAATGCCGCCCGTGCGCCGCGCATGACGGCCCCCGGCCGGATCGTGACCTGAAGCGGACGAGACCGCGGGGCATCCGAGGCACGCCGGTCCCTGGCCTCCGGCGCGGCGGGCTCTGGCGCGGACCCCGAAGCCGGACGGGTCTCCCCTGCGGAGGCAGCTGTGTCTCCAGCAGCCGCACCGTCCAGCTCGGCGATCAGCCCCGGGTCGGCGGAGTCGTCCGCGCCGGCCATGGTCCCTTCGACCGCCCGTCCCAGCGAGTCCACCGACCGAAACAGCAGCTGGAAAACCGAGGCAGACGGGCGTACTCGACTGTGCCGCAAGGCGTCCAGCAGATTCTCAGCCGCATGAGCGAGTGCGGCGACCGCGGTATAGCCCATGGTCGCTGCCATCCCCTTGAGCGTATGGATGGCCCGGAAAAGGCGATCGACCGGCTCGACTGCCGCCGGGTCACCCTCCCATTCGAGCAGTGCCGTGTTGCACGCCCTTAGATGCTCGCGGCTCTCCGCGAGAAAGAGCTCAGCATATTTCGATAGGTCCATCGCTCAGGCCAGGACGCGCTGCACCGCCTCGAGCACGCGCGAGGGCTGAAAGGGCTTCACCACGAAGTCCTTCGCGCCAGCCTGGATGGCCTCGACCACCAGGGCCTGCTGCCCCATTGCGCTGCACATCAGGATCTTGGCTTCGGGATGGGTCTTGCAGATCTCACGCACGGCTTCGATGCCCCCCATATCGGGCATGACGATATCCATGGTGACGAGATCGGGTTTGAGCTGCCGGTATTTCTCCACCGCTTGCAATCCCGACTCCGCCTCGCCGATGACTTCGAAGCCGGCCTGGCTCAGGATGTCGCTGATCATGGTCCGCATGAAGATGGCGTCATCGCAGACGAGCACGGTGTGATTCACAGACTCCTCCGTTTAGCCTCCGATAATCGGCGCGAACAGGGCGTCCACGTCGAGCAGGATGAAGTGCTGGTCCGCACCGAGTCCGACCGCCTTGACCAACCGGGGATCGACGCCAGGAAGCTCGCGGCGCTCGACCACCGAAGCGGCGGGAACCTCGAGGAAGTCGAGGACCTGTCCCACCCCCAGGCCATAGCTGCGTCCCCTCACCTCGAGAACGACGATAGCCCCCTCATCGGAGGACCGCCGCTCCTGTTGAAGCAGGAGATGTCCATCGAGCACGGTAAGCAGGCTGCCTCGGACGTTCACCAGCCCTTCGACCGCGTCCGGCACCCCTGGGATGCGGGTGGCCGTAAGGCGCGGGAGGATCTCACGCACGATCCCTGCCGGGGCCGCGCAGACAACCTCACCGATTCGAAAGATGACGGCGTGAAGCGCGGGAGAGTTAGCCATCTCTATTAAAGAAACGAAGATAGCGGAGAGGGTCGGCACGGGCAACCAGTTCTTCGCCACCTGCTGCAACCAGTGCAGTCCCCAGATCATCGGGCCACTCCGAATGGAACTCAAGTGGTGACCCGCTCACAGGATGGCGGAATGCCAGAGCAGCGGCGTGAAGGGCCTGCCGGGGAGTAACCTGATCCAGGTGCACGGCAGCCAGCCGGCCCGGTCCGGAAATGCGGCGGCTCCCGCCGCCTCCGTACACCACATCGCCGACGATTGGGTGGCCGATGTGCTCCAGGTGAATCCGGATCTGGTGAGTCCGACCGGTATGCAGCTCGAGCCGGAGAAGGTCTACCACGTTGAAGCGGGCGATCACTTCCGCGTCGGTCCGCGCGGGCCGGCCGAGATCAGAAATCGCCATTCGCTTCCGGTCCTGCGGGTGACGCGCAATTGGCGCCTCGATGCGGACGGGACTGGCATCCAGATGGCCCCAGGCGAGCGCGGCGTAGCTCCGTTTGACCCGCCGCGCAGCAATGGCGGCTCCCAGCCGGCGATGGGCCAAATCCGTTTTGGCCACGATCATGAGGCCCGAGGTATCGCGGTCGAGCCGGTGGACGATACCGGGCCGCCCCTCGGCCCCTCCGGCCAGAGTAGTACCGCGTGCCACCAGCGCGTTCACCAGCGTGTCATCCCAGTGTCCCGGTGCCGGATGGACCACCAGGCCGGCGGGCTTGTCGATGATGGCCAGGTGCTCGTCCTCATAGACGAGCGTCAGCGGGATGGTGGCGGGTCGAATCGTTCGGGGAGGTTGCTGCTCCGGAATGCGGACGGTGACCTGCTCACCGCGGGAGAGAAGACGGGACGCTCGGGCCTGCTTTCCGTCTACACTGACCAGCTTGTCAGCGACCAGCCTCGCCGCCTGAGTGCGCGAGATACCGAGCTGATCGGCGAGGAACCGGTCCAGACGCTCGGTTGAAGGGGTGACGACCGTGAACTCGATCTGCTCTGCGGGAGCGGCAGCCGCTTCAGCTGGCCGAGGCTCCTGCCCCGCTGCCCCGCTGCCCCGCCGCCCCGCTTTCACACCACCGAAGCCGACTCCGGCTCCGGACGGCGCGCGTCTTCCCGCCAGAGTGAGATGGCCAAGGCTATGGCACCGCAACTTACGGCGATGTCCGCGACGTTGAAGGTCGGCCAGCGGAGCGACCCCACCCCGACATCCAGGAAGTCCACGACGCCGCGCCCGCTCCGCACCCGGTCGATCAGATTGCCGATCGCGCCGCCGGCGACCAGCCCCAGCGCGAGCTGGCGAAAGCGGTCACCCGGCGGGCTGCTCCGCGACATCCGCGCCAGCACGAAAACGGCGACGAGCGCGACGGTGAAGAAGATCCAGCGGGAGTACGGGCCGACGTGCAGGCCGAAGGCGGCGCCCTGGTTATACACCAGACGCAGCTGGAACCAATCGCCAAACACCGAGACGCCCGGGGTGCGCAGCAGCGTAGCCTCGGCGATCACCTTGGTGATCAGGTCGAGGACTACGGTCCCGAGCGCGGCCAGGAGAAAGACCCGGTTGGGTCCGCCTGGGACCGAGGAGTTAACGCCGCTTACCATCTTCCTCTTTCTCTTTGCAGGTGATGCAGAGCCGCGCATGGGGAAGCGCATCCAGCCGCTCGAAGTTGATCTCCTGCCCGCACTGCTGGCAATGGCCGAACTTGTCGGGGCTGCCGTACAGCCGCCGGAGCGCCTCGTTCACGTGCCAGAGATAGCGGCCTTCCTGCGAGGCGAACAGGAATTGCTTTTCCCGTTCCATGGCATCGGTGCCCTGGTCCGCCATGTGGAACGAATAGGAGGAGAGATCGCCATCGGAGGATTGCAGGGTCGCGTTGAACGACTCGTCGTAATAGCCGAGCTCCTTCATGACGCGGGCGCGCTCCTCCATGAGGCGCTTCTCGAGATGTGACAGCTGTTTCTTGTTCATCACTCGTCCATGGTTGAGGCCGACTCAGTCCCGGCCGTCGTGATAACGTTGCACTCCCACCACCGCGCCGAACCCGTCGATGTCTATTCGCTGTTCCAGATCGGCGGCCGGGGCGCGTTTACCGACTTCCAACGACCGGGCCAAGGTCTCGCCCCGGATAAAATGGTCGTGAGCCCGGACTGCCTCGGCGAGCGGCGCGTCTCCCTCGATCCACAACGCGATCCGGTCGGTATAGACATAGCCCGCCTCTTTGCGAATGCGCTGCACCCGGTTCACTACCTCGCGGGCGAGCCCCTCCTTCCGGAGCGAATCGTCCAGCTCCGGATCCAGCGCGACCACGAACGGCCCGTTGCTCTGTACCAACCAATCGCTGGCGACCTCGCGTTCCACAGCCACGTCTTCAGGGAGATACGTCACCGGCCCTCCCTCGAGCTCCAGCGTGGCGGGGCTGCCATCCTCCAGACTACGAAGTTGCACCGGCGTGAGGCTGGCGGCGGCCGCCGCCACTGCCGGGGTCCTTTTGCCGTACCGTTTGCCGAGAGTCCGGAAGTTCGGCTTGGGGCGGAGCCGGACGAGATCGGTGTCCGATGCGACGATCTCGATCTGCTTCACGTTGACCTCCTGCCGGAGCAGCTCGAGCAGCTCATCGAGCGCCTGCCTCCGCACCGCGGCCGGAACCGCTACCTGCATCCGGCCCAGCGGCTGCCGGACGCGGATATTCCGATCCTCGCGAGCCGACCGGGCCAGCGATGCCAGGCGGCGCACCGCATCCATGGCGGCCTCGAGCTCAGGCCGGCGGACGCCATGCGGTACCGGAAACCGCTCGAGGTGTACAGATGTTCCCGCCAACGCCCGGTGCAGCCAATCGCTCAGGAACGGAGCAGCAGGTGCCAGGAGGCGGCTCACGGTGGTCAACGTCTCATGCAGCGTCGCCAATGCCGACGGGTCTGCGACGGTGTCTGGAGCCCAGAACCGCGACCGGTTCAGCCGGACATACCACTGTGAGACATCATCGACCACAAAGTCCATAGTGGCGCGGACCCCGGCCGTCACATCATACCCTGCCCAGGCCTCGGTTACCGCCTCGACCGTCGCATCCAGACGGCTGAGCAGCCAGCGGTCGACCAGCGGGCGGTCCCCCAACGCCGGTGCGGCACCGGGTTGCCAGTCGGCCGCATATCCGGCAAAGAAGACGTAGCTGTTCTTCAGGGCATTGAAGAACTTGCCGGCAACGTCCGGGATGGTTCGGGGATCGAACCGTTTGGGCAGCCACACCTGGCTCGAGGCAAGCAGGTAGAGTCGGATAGTGTCGGCGCCGAACTCGCTGATCGCCTCCCAGGGGTCCACTACGTTCCCCTTGCTCTTCGACATCTTCTGGCCCTCGGCATCGAGCACCAGCTCGTTCACGATGACGTGCCGGTAGGCCGTACTGTCGAAGGCCGCGGTGGCAATTGCCAGGAGCGAATAGAACCAGCCCCGGGTCTGATCGACGCCCTCGCAGATGAAGTCGGCCGGAAAGTGGCGGGCGAATTCGTCGTGGTGCTCAAAGGGATAATGCCACTGGGCGTAGGGCATCGATCCGGAATCGAACCAGGTGTCGATCACTTCCGGAGTGCGGCGCATGCGACCACCACAGCGGCACGACCAGGTATACTCGTCGATGAACGGTTTGTGGGGGTCGAACTGGTCCGGCAACGGCCGCCCCCATCGCTCCGCCAGCTCGGTGTAGCTGCCGACGACCTCGATATGACCGGCGTCGTCGTCGCAGACCCATACCGGCAGCGGGGTACCCCAGTAGCGATCGCGCGACAGCGCCCAATCGACGTTGTTCTCCAACCACTCACCGAACCGGCCCGCTCCCACCTCGGGCGGATGCCAATCCACCTGGCGATTCAGCTCGAGCATCCGATCCTTCACCGCCGTCGTGCGGATGAACCAGGAGTCGCGGGCGTAATAAATGAGCGGACTGGAGCAGCGCCAGCAGTGAGGATAGGTATGGGTGTACGGCTGCGTCGCATGCCAGCGCCCTTCCCGCTTCAGGCGCTGGATGATCATATCGTTGGTCTCCCGGGCGGTGACCAGCCGGCCTTCGATCTCGCGCCAGGTAGTTCCGAACAGGGTCCCGTCCGGGGCCACCGGTCGAGCCAGCGCGAGACCATGCTCGATCCCGGCCTGGAAATCGTCCGCGCCGAACGCAGGCGCCAGGTGAACCAGGCCCGATCCATCCTCGGCCGTGACGAATGCCGCCGCGATGACCACTCGTGAAGCCCGGTCTTCCTGCAGTGGAACAACCTCGAGTGGACGCCGGTAACGCAGTCCGATCAGCTCCCGGCCCGGGAAGGTGCGGATGGCGCCGAGTTCGGCGAAGCTAGGTGCACCGGGCTGCGCGCTGCTCGGGAGGGACGCCCGCGCAGTCGCAAGGATCAGGCGCCGATCGCCAACGGCGTACTCACCGTACTCCAGGTCCGGATGCACCGCGACCGCGACGTTCGATAACAAAGTCCAGGGAGTGGTGGTCCAGACGAGGAGCTGGCGGCCGGGATCTTCTTCCAGTGGGAAGGTCACGTACACCGAGTTCGTCGTGACCGTCTCATATCCCAGCGCGAGCTCGTGGCTCGAGAGCACCGTGCCACAGCGGGGGCAGTACGGCAGCACCCGATGGCCACGATACAGCAGGTTACGCTGATGCAAGCGCTGCAGCAGCCACCAGACGCTTTCGATGTAGTCGTTGCTGCAGGTGATATAGGGGTGTTGGTAATCCAGCCAGTAGCCGATCCGGTCGGACAGGTTTTCCCATTCGCGCTGGTACTTGAAGACGCTTTTTCGGGCCCGGGCGTTGAACTCTTCCACGCCGAAGCGCTCGATGTCTTTCTTCCCGCTGAGCTTGAGCTCCTTTTCTACCTCAATCTCGACCGGAAGGCCATGGGTATCCCACCCGGCGATGCGGGTCACCGATTCGCCCTGCATCGAGTGGAACCGGCACACCAGGTCCTTGATGGTGCGGGAGAAGACGTGATGGATGCCGGGCCGGCCGTTTGCGGTCGGCGGGCCTTCGTAGAACACGAACGGCCGGCCCTGGCGCCGCGCCTCGATAGTCTTCTGAAACAGACCCTCAGCCTTCCACTGGTCGAGCTGCTGTTGCTCGAGTCCGTCGGCCGTGAGGTCGGGCCAGGTGGGGAATGCCATCAGGACATCCGCTCCACCAGGTGGGTGATGAGGCGGCTCAGCGATGGCTCGGCCCGCGCAGCGGTATCGATGATGCGGCCGATGTCGGCAGGCTCGAGCGCATCCGGCAGGCACTGATCGGTGATGATCGAAATGCCCACCGTCCTCATTCCGGCATGGGCGGCGACGATGACCTCCGGTACGGTGGACATTCCGACCACATCGGCCCCCATGGCTCGCAGCATCCGGTACTCCGCCCGTGTTTCCAGATTGGGACCGGGTACCGCCACGTAGACTCCTTCTCTGAGAACAATGCCCTGCTCCAGCGCTACTGCCCGCGCCAGGGCACGGAGCTCCGGATCGTACGGGGCCGACATATCGGGAAAGCGAGGACCCAGGCGGTCGTCGTTGGGACCGACCAGCGGGTTGTCGCCCAGCAGGTTGATGTGGTCGCTGAGCAGCACCAGATCTCCCGGACGCCATAGCGGGTTCATTCCCCCGCACGCGTTGGAGACGATCAGCGACTCCGCGCCCAGAGCGCGCATGACGCGCACCGGGAACGTCACCGCCGCCAGGTCGTATCCCTCGTAGCGATGAAAGCGGCCCTGCATCGCGACCACCGGACGGCCACCCAAGCGACCAACCAGAAGGCGGCCGGCGTGACTCTCGACGGTCGAGAGCGGGAAGCCCGGGATGTCCCCGTATGGAATCGTGACCTCGACCTCGATCTCCTGGGCGAGACCTCCGAGACCGGTGCCGAGAATGATTCCAATTTCGGGCCCGAGCGCGGTGCGCCCCCGCACCACCGCCACAGCTTCCCGAATACGATCGAACAGGGGTGGTGCGGCCGTCACTGTTGTCCCCCGGGCGGGTTCGCGTCAGAGGAGCCGGGGCTGCCGGGACGGGGCCAACGCTGGAGACCGTCCACCTCACCCAGGTGCCGTTCCAGCAGGGTGCGGAAACTGGCCACATAGGAGCTGAACTGACGCGCGGCGCCGTCGGATCTTTCGCGCACGGCGGCCTCCTCCTGCCGGGCCCGATCCATGATCCTCTCTGCCTCCGTTCGGGCCTCCCGCAGCACCAACTCCGCCTCGCGTTCCGCTTGCTCTCGGCTATCGACCCTGAGCTGCTGGGCCGCAACCAGCGCCTCGTTCATCGCGCGCTCGCGCTCCTGATAGGCCCGCAACTGGTCCTGGGCGCTCCGAAGCCGCTCCTCATTCTGCGCCCGATCGCGTAACAACCGCTCCAGCTCTTCGGAAATAGCCATCTTGAATTCGTCCACCTGGGCCCGATCATAGCCCCGGAGCGCGCGGGCAAACTCCTGCGAGCGCACATCCAGCGGCGTGAGATGGAACGCATGGTCGTCGGTCATGACTTACGCTCCCCAAACAACACCGTACCCAGGCGGATCATCGTAGTCCCTTCCTCAACCGCGATGGGAAAATCATCCGACATGCCCATGGAGAGCTCCGGAAGGCTGTGACCATTCCGTCCGGCCTCATCCCGCAGCTCCCGCAGGAGTCGAAACGCGCGACGCTGCTCGGCGGAGTTGCCGGTGAGGGCGCTCATCGTCATGAGCCCCCGCACCTCGAGGTGATCCAGCGTCTGAAGCTGATCCAGAAGCGTGAGGAGCCACTCGGGAGCTACCCCGCCCTTCTGCGGCTCCGCCGAACAGTTGACCTGCACCAGGATTCGCTGCCGCGTCCCGGGCTGAATTCGCCGATCCAGCTCGCCCGCAAGGTCGGCTCGGTCGATCGAATGGATCAGTCCGAAGCGGCCGGCGGCGTGCCGGGCCTTATTGCGCTGGAGTGTACCGATCAGGTGCCATTCGACCGGAACATCCGGAAGCGCTTCCTGCTTCTGGAACGCCTCCTGGACCCGATTCTCTCCCACGTCTCCCAGACCGGCCGCCACCGCAGCACGTACCGCCTCGGGGCCATGGGTCTTGGTGACTCCTACGATCCGTACGTCATGACTCCAGCCGCCCAACGCCTTGTGGCGAGCCACCGTCTCGCGCACGGCGGCCAGCCGCGCCGGGAGGCCTGGGAAGTCCATAACCCTCTAATTTACTAGGGGATGCTTCGTTATTGAAGGACGGAAAAGACGGGAAGGACGGGACTTCTCACTCCTCCGTCCCGCGGATACGTAGCTCCGCCAGGGCGGCCCTGAGCGACGGGTTGGGCGAGAGGCGCATGGCACGGTCCAGCGCCCGCTCCATCTTGTCGTGCTCCCCGCGCGCGCTGTAGGCGTACGCCAGCTGGGTGTAGGGGAGTGAGAGAGTCGCGGCAATGCCCGCGCTGGTGCTCTCCAGCTTGGTGACATCCCCCTCGAGAAGTCCGGCATACCGATACGTGTCCCAGACGAGCCGCTCGGTGGTCGGGATATCCAGCGGCGCACCGGCCAGACGCCGCAGATCGAGGGCCGGTAAGGTGGTATCGGGCTTGGTAGACTGAAGCGCGTAGCCCATCGCCTGCTGAATCACGTAATCGGACAGACCACCGAATTCGCGTCCGGCGGTAATGGCCCACACGATCGGACGGCGCCCAACGTTATGTTGCACCACGCTCAACGTGAGGATGTCGTTGGGCAATAGGAACGTGCCCGCCTTGAGCGTCCGGGTCAGCGGCCCCAGGGTGATCTGCTGATCTTGCGGCACCACATACCCGCTCATGGCGGCCGCGATCATAGAGTCCGTCATCGTATGGAGAGGCGATGCCGGCGGCGGAATCATCGCCCCGCGCCAGATCGGCGGCAGATTTTTGGGGTCCACCCGTCGCACGGGGGCATCCCGCAGCTGGCGCATGTACCAGTCGGTGTTGGCCAGGGCCAGACAGATCACGGTCACATCCTGCCGGATCCCCGCCACTTCCTGCGCCCACCATAGCGGAAATGTGTCGTTGTCGCCGTAGGTGAACAGCACCCCGTACGGAGCCACCGTGTTCAGGAGGTCATAGGCGAAGTCGGCGGCGAGCCGGGCGTCGGGGCCGTGCCGCCGGGAAGCCGCGTCCCAGTTCAGCGCCACAGGCATGATCGCGAGCAGGAGCAGCGCCGGAGCAAGACGACGTGCCGCGGGGGCGCGGGTCATCAACGCCCGGGCCAGCACCACCAGCCCCATTCCCGCCCAGATGCCCCAGACGATGAAGCTCACGACGAAGAAGTAGTCCCGCTCCCGCACCTCGTGGGCGTTGCCGGATGGATAGCTATCGAACCAGCGGCCGAATCCGGGCTTGAAGTTCATATAGATCACCAAGCCCAAGCCGGTCACGAGAAACAGCATGGCGAGTAACCACCAGGCTGGTCGGTCGGCCCGGCGGTGCGCTATCGCTCCCCGGATACCCAGCGCCGTGAAGATGAGAGTGAAGATCACTTGGAGCCACGCCGCCGCTGATTTCGCCCATTGCCAGGTGAAGTAGACGATGTAATCGGTGAGCTGAATCCCGAGGATGCCGAGCGTGCGGCCAGGATTATCGGGACCGTGCGAAACCGTGGGATCGTCCAACGGTGTCCGCGGCGGGTACTGGGCTCGACGGATGACGGCGAGCAGGGCATCGAACGTCGCCGGCGCCGCCTCATTGATCGGCGGGTGCTGGGCCGAGCGGATATACAGGTACAGGTATGGTGTGACGCCGATGGCCGCGATGAGCAAGGCCAGCAGCGCGAATCCGCCGGCATTTCCGGAGAGCGCGAACGCCCCCGCCGCAAGGAAACAGATCCCTCCCATCGCGATGAGACCACTGCTCCCGAGACCGGTGCCAATGAGGAGCGCCCAGACCCCCGCGAGCACCGCCAACTGGGCCCATTCCTCGCGCCGCTGGGACGGAGTCGCGGCCGGCGTTGTATGCAGGGTACTGACCATAAACATGATCACGGCGGGACCTGCCAGAAGGGCCAGCAGGTGATTGCCGATGGAGACGCCCGCGAGATACAGGATGAGCAGCAGTACCCGAGGCGCTCGCTCGGTGCCCCGGTGGACCCGCCAGACGTGGGCCAGCCAGCCCATCGCGGCAATGGTAAATGTCGCGACGGCGTAGACCTCGGTCTCGTTCGAGTTCT
>JBJMPK010000275.1:0-6123 GCA_045803245.1 Gemmatimonadales bacterium | reverse complement strand
TTGCCCCCCTCGCTTCGCTCAGGGTGACAACTTCCCCGCTTCCCGGCTTCCCCGCCTACCTGCCCTTTACCCACATCCGGTCGAGCCCACCCACCGCCGCTATGCGCTGCTGGGCCAGACGATCCGCCGCGCGGTAGGTCGGAATACGCTCCCGCTGGGCCATCTCGAAAAGACGAAGCAGGGTGTCGTAGATCTCACCGGCCTTCTTCTTAGCCCGCTCCATCGGCCAGTGGTGCAGCTCCCCGTAGACGTTGATGACGCCGCCGCCGTTGATCACATAATCAGGGGTGTAAAGGATGTCGCGCCGCTCCAGCTCATCCCCGTGCCGGTCCTCCGCCAGCTGATTGTTCGCCCCGCCGGCGATGATCTCCACCTTGAGCCGCGGCAAGGTCTCGTCGTTCACCGTAGCGCCCAGAGCATTGGGAGAGAAGATGTCGGCGTCCTGGTCGTAAATGGCGTCGGGGGTCACGGCGCGGGCGGCAAACTCGCCCACGGCTCGCCTGACCTTTTCATCGTCGATGTCGGTGACGATGAGCGTGGCGCCCTCCGCATGCAGGTGTTGCATCAGGTTGTATGCGACCTTCCCGGCACCCTGCACCGCTACCGTCTTGCCGGAGAGGCTGTCTTTCCCCCACCGGAACCTGGCCGCCGCCTTCATGCCGACGTAGACCCCGTAGGCCGTGACCGGGGAGGGATCGCCCGAAAGACCCAATAAGCCGGCGACGTGATCGGTCTCCAGCTTGATGTACTCCATGTCGGCCGGACTGGTCCCGATGTCTTCCGCCGTGATGTAACGTCCCCCCAGCGTTTCGATGAATCGTCCATGGGCCCGAAACAGCGCCTCACGGTCAGGTCGCTTGTTGTCGCCGATGATGACCGACTTTCCACCTCCCAGGTTGATCCCCGCAACCGCCGATTTGTAGGTCATCCCGCGCGCCAGCCGCAGCGCATCGGTGACCGCCTCATCGGTGTTGCCGTACTGCCAGAAGCGGGTGCCGCCGAGCGCGGGGCCGAGAGTGGTGTCGTGAATCGCGATGATGCCGAAATAACCGCAGGAGGGGTCGTGAGAGAGCAGGACCTGCTCGTGGCCCATGGTTTCCATCTGATGGAAAACGTCGGAAGATTCGGAGACGTGAGCGGTAAGCGGTGAGCGGTGAGCGGGAATGATAAACGAGCCCGTAGTGTTACCGCTTACTGCTAACCGCTTACCGCTTACGTTCTTTTTCATAATCGTAGAATCCCTTTCCACTCTTCCTTCCGAGATATCCTGCGGCAACCATCTTCCGCAGCAGCGGACACGGCCGATACTTGTCGTCACCCAGGCCCTGGTGGAGTACTTCGAGAATAGCGAGACATACGTCGAGCCCGATGAAGTCGGCCAGGGTGAGCGGCCCCATCGGATGCGCCATGCCGAGCTTCATGACCGTATCGATCGACTCCGCGGTGGCCACGCCTTCCATGACGCAGAAGATGGCCTCGTTGATCATGGGCATCAGGACCCGGTTCGACACGAAGCCAGGGTAGTCGTTCACTTCGACCGGCGTTTTATCCAACGCCCGCGCGATGTCCATGACGGCGGCTGTCGTTGCGTCGGTGGTCGCGTGCCCTCGAATGACTTCGACCAGCTGCATCACCGGCACCGGATTCATGAAATGCATCCCGATCACCTGCCCCGGGCGGCGGGTGTGGGCCGCGATCTCGGTGATCGAGATGGAGCTGGTGTTGGTTGCCAGAATCGCCGACGGAGCGCAGGCTCGGTCCAGCTGCTCGAAGATGGCGAACTTCACCGCGGGATTCTCGCTTGCCGCCTCGATCACGATCTCGGCTTTGGCGGCGGCATCGATCGCGGTGCCCGGGTTGATTCTCCCGAGAACCTCCGCGGGGGCATTCGGAGGCAGCGTGCCCTTTTTGACCTGCCGTTCGAGATTACTCCGGATCGTCGCGGAGGCCTTCTCCAGTGCCGGTGCGGCACTGTCGATCAAGGCGACCTGCCAGCCGTGCTGGGCGAATACGTGGGCGATCCCATTGCCCATCGTGCCCGCTCCTACGACCGCGGCCTGCCTCACGTCGGGTGCTTCCGGACCCAGTGAGCCGCCAGGACGATTGCGCTGCTGATGGCAAGTGTGCTCAACAGGCCGCCTTCCGGTCCAAAGGCTCCACCGGTGAGCCAGGCCGGCCCGCCCATGGTGTAATCGACGAAGGGAATGTCGAAGGGTAAGCCGCTCACGGGAGCACCCAGGGCGGCCAGCGTCATGTTCCAGCCGAGGTGGGCTCCGAAGGCCGCCCACATGCCACCGGGACTGAAAAAGGCAAGCGAAAGGAGGATTCCGGCCAGAGTAATGTTCCCCAGTGCGCGTGCCGTGACATCGGGGTTGGTGACATGGGCCAGGGCAAAGCCGATGGACAGAAGAACCAGCGCTGCCGGTCGGCCGAGCACCCGCGACAGTAGTACCAATGGTACGCCCCGGAAGATGACCTCCTCTGCCAGGGCGGCTGGCGCCAGCATCACCAGGATCAGGCCGATCCGGCCCCAGTATTGGGCCAGCGAACCGCCGTCGGGAATCCACGCCGCTCCACCGGCTACAACCCCCAGCAACATGGCTACCGCCGCGGGGAGTATTCCGAATACCAACCCGACGCCAAACCCCCGCGCTGCCCCAAGCGGGGCCCGCCAACGCAGGTCGCGGAGGTTCAACCGCAAGACTTTAACCCCGACAACCCATGTTGCCAGAGCGAACGCAGCCAGGAGGCCCACCCCTTGAAGCAGCGCCAATCCTATGGTGGGCCGGCGCGCCAGCTCCTCCGCCGTGTGGCCGGCGAAGGCCGACGCAAACGGCGCGACTGCAAGTCCGAAAAGAAAGGTGCCGAAAAGAATGAAGCCGAGGCTGCCGAGAATCGCGACCCGCACCGGGTGCTGCCCGGGCGGTAGGGGGGCGTCGGTCAAAGCAGCGAGCGCACTCGGGGGCCGACGGCGAGAATCAGCGCGGCAGCGAGTCCCACCTTGAGTAGATCGCCGGTGAGGAATGGAATGAACCCGACTCGAACCGCGAGCGCCGGGTCACCACCCAACAGCGCCAGCTGTGCGACGCCGCCCAGGTGAATGATTGTCATGCCGATGGCACACGCCAGCAACACCCGCAGCACTGAACGGGGCACCCGTCCGGCCAAAGCGCCGGTGACACCCGCCGCCACCGGGAAGGCCAGCAGGTAACCACCGGTCGGTCCGACCAGGTGGATAAAACCAGCCCCACCGCCGGCGAAGACCGGCAAGCCGAGCACCCCCAGCACTATATAAAGGAGGAGGGCACCCGTGCCGCCGGTGGCTCCAAGCAGACCGCCGACAGCGAGCACGGCCAGCGGTTGCAGGGTCATCGGGACTGGGCTGAACGGCACCGGAACGGCCACCTGAGCCGACAGCGCCACCAGCAACGCACCGATGCCTATTGCGATTCCGTACCGTGCAATCCGGGCTTGGGTGGGAAAGGCTCGCCTTGCCCCTACGGCCTCATGGTCCATCAGATAAGCTCCACGCTGAGGGCAACGGCGTTGCCGCCGCCCAGACAAAGGGTTGCCAGACCGGTGGCTCCCCCACGGTCCCGCAGGGCATACAGAAGAGTCGTTAACACCCTGGCGCCGCTGGCGCCGATCGGGTGTCCCAGCGCCACCGCGCCGCCGTGCACGTTGACCCGTTCCCAGTCCCACCCGAGCTCACGTCCGTCGGCCAGAGCCTGGACCGCAAACGCTTCGTTGGACTCGATCAGATCGTAATCACCGATCCGGCTGCCCGTCTTTTCCATCAGGTTGCGCACAGCGATGACGGGAGCGAAGAACAAGTCGCGAGGCTCGCCGCCGCCGGTGGCATAGCCGGTCACCCGTGCCATCGGGGTGAGCCCGTGCGCGCGGGCAAAGGCCAGAGAGGTCACCACGAGGGCACTGGCACCATCGTTCAACCCGGGCGCGTTTCCTGCCGTCACGGTGCCGTCCTTGCGGAAGGCGGGTTTCAGTTTGCCCAGAGTCTCGGCGGTCGTGTCGCGACGGGGGGCCTCGTCAGTGGCGAAGACGTGCTGCCCGCTCTTCCCGGGGATCGGGACCGGCAGGATCTCCGCCTTGAACTTGCCTCCATCGATGGCGGCCAGGGCTTTCATGTGGCTGTCGTACGCGAATGCATCCTGATCGGCGCGGCTGACTCCGGCTTTTTCAGCCGTGTACTCGGCGTACTCACCCATGTGACAGCAGCCGAATGAATCCCATAATCCATCGTGGATCATTCCATCCACCATGGTCTGGTTGCCCGCCTTGATACCGGCGCGCATGCCATACACATAGTGAGGCGCATTGGACATCGCCTCCTGCCCGCCGGCGACAATGCATCCCGCGTCACCCGCCTTGATGGCCTGGGACGCAAGCATGACGGCCTTGAGCCCGGAGCCGCAAACCTTGTTTATGGTCAGAGCGGGGATGGCCGGCGGCAGGCCCGCATGAATCAGTGCCTGTCTGGCGGGAGCCTGGCCCGATCCGCCCTGCACCACCTGCCCCATGATGACCTCTTCCACCAGATCCGGCTCCACCCCGGCGCGGGCGACCGCCTCACGAATGACCATTGCGCCAAGTTGGGGGGCCGTGAAGCTGGAGAGGCCGCCGAGATAGCGGCCGATCGGCGTGCGGACGGCGGACACGATGACTGGAGTGGTGCTATCGCTCACGAGGTACTGGTCCGGTTCGGGTTGCGCTGCGGGTGAAATTACGCCGGAAGGTGGCGTTTGTCACCTCAACACCGAACCATTTAGCCTCCCGAGTGGTTCCGGACCTTTCAGGCCTAGGGCCCCATCGAGCGGGACCGAACTTCCTCAGATACTCTCGCGATGAACGCCCCCACCGGCATTACCTCCTGCTTCTTCCCCGCTCCCCGTACCCGAAGCGCCAGGCTGTCCGACTCCGCCTCACGCTGGCCCACCACGGCCATGTAGGGGACCTTCTGCACTTCACCTTCCCGGATCCGGTAATTCAGCGTCTCATTGCGGTCGTCCACATGAACCCGGAGTCCCGCCTGCTTCAACCGCCCTGCCAGGCCTCGAGCCGCATCGGCCTGCGCGTCGGAAATGGGAATCACCCGCACTTGTTCCGGAGCGAGCCACACCGGAAACGCTCCCGCGAAGTGCTCGGTCAGATTGCCGATGAATCGCTCCAGGGTACCGTAGATGGCCCGATGGATCATCGCTGGACGGTGCGGTTTGTTATCGGGCCCGGTGTACTCGAGCTGGAACCGGTCGGGCAGATTGAAATCGAGTTGAATGGTGGGACCCTGCCACAAGCGGCCGATGGCATCCCGGAACTTGATGTCGATCTTGGGACCGTAGAACGCGCCGCCTCCTTCATCTACTCGATAGGGAATGCCTTTCCGCTCGAGCGCCCGCAGAAGCGTGGCCTCCGCGCGGTCCCAGATCGCGTCGTCCCCCAGCCGCTCGGTGGGGCGGGTCGAGACCTCGAAATCGAGCTCGAACCCGAAGGTCTCTCGCACCAGGCGGTCCACCTGGCTGAGGCAGAGAAAGATCTCGTCTTCGACCTGGTCCGGCGTACAGAAGATGTGGGCGTCGTCCATCGAAAGGCCCCGTACCCGCAAGAGTCCGTGGAGCACGCCCGAACGCTCGTTACGATAGACGTTAGCCACCTCGGAGAGACGGACCGGAAGGTCCCGATAGCTCCGCTGCTGACTCTTGTAGATCAGCGCGTGCATCGGGCAGTTCATCGGTTTGACTCGGTAGCGGACATCTTCGGCTTCTTCGTGACCCGCGGCCATGGGCGGGTACTGATTGGCCTCATATAGCGGCAGGTGGCCCGAGATCTTGAACAGCTCCTCGCGCGTGATGGCGGGAGTGTACACCAGCTCGTAACCGCTCTGGAGATTGTCGTCTTCCACGGCCCGGGTCAGGAGCCACTTGATCATGGCGCCCTTGGGATGCCAGAAGACCAGACCGGGGCCGACGACCTCCTGAATGGAGAAGAGATCGAGCTGTTTGCCCAGCACGCGATGATCGCGCCGGCGCGCTTCCTCCAGCCGGTGCAAGTACTGGTCGAGATCCTCCTTTTTGAACCACGCGGTGCCGTAGATCCGCTGCAGCATCT
>JBJMPK010000274.1:0-3898 GCA_045803245.1 Gemmatimonadales bacterium | reverse complement strand
GGAGGCCGGGAACCCGATACCCAGCAGGGCCCCCGTCGAATAATGCAGTTCGTCATGAGCCGCCGCGCCAGACTCGGTCTCAAGGTCAACCTGCGGCCCCGTTCTACCGATTCGGTGGGCGCCTACGTCGACGCGGTCACTCCCAACGGACCGGCGGCGACGGCCGGAATGCAGTCGGGCGACATCATCACCAAGGTGGGCGGCAATTCCGTCCTTTCGGGAAAGACAGCGGGGGACGGGGAGAGAGAGTCGTTGCCGGGACTGCGCCTCATCGAGCTGGCCGCGCGGCTGGAGCCCAACGACACGGTGCCGGTCGAGTTTCGGCGGGGTAAGGATCGCAAGACCGTGTCGGTGGTGACGGCCGCGGAGCCGGACATCGCATTCGAAGGACGCGGAGGAGGTCGGGGGATGGCCTTCCGGTACTTCCGCCCGGACGGTCAAGGGCGGATGTCTCTTGGCATGAACGAAGACTTCGAGCAGCAGTTCGGCGGCCCGGGAGCCTTCCTGTACGGTTCCCCCCTGGCCGACCTCGAGCTGGCTCCCCTCAATCCCGATCTGGGGCAGTACTTCGGGTCCACCAGCGGCATACTCGTCGTCAGCGTCCCCAAAGACTCCGATCTCAACCTCAAGGGGGGCGACGTCGTTCTCGCGGTAGACGGACGGAAGCCGGCCTCGCCGTCGCATCTGCTTCGGATACTCCGGAGCTACGAGCGAGGCGAAAGCTTCAAGATCGATATCCTGCGCAAGCAGAAGCGGGAAGTCGTAACCGGAAAGGTAAGAGACCGCCCGACCGACTAATCGACTGACCGACTGACTGCCCGACCGCCCGACCGACTGACCGACCGACCGCCTGTGTGCTCCCGCTCACAGAGTCCCGGAACCGGGGTTGATATATCTTCGGTCCACCTTGGAGGGAATTATGGGTTTCCTGTGGACCTTGATCATCGGACTCGTTGTAGGGGCTATCGCCAAGCTGTTGATGCCAGGACGGGATCCGGGCGGGATCATCGTCACGATGTTGATCGGTGTTGCCGGCGCCTTGCTGGCCGGTTTCCTGGGGCGGGCACTCGGCTGGTACACCGACCCGGGTCAGGGCCCGGGAATCATCGCTTCGATTATCGGCGCCATGATTCTGCTCTTCCTGTACCGGCTCCTGGCCGGCCGCCGGCGGGGTACCACAGTCCCCTAGCAACGTGATGGAAGGCGGTAAGCAGCCGAACCCGACTGCTTACCGCTTTCTGCGTCTGCTATACCAACTGCACCCGGGCCTGCACCGCACGCCCCGGGTGAACCTGCCTTGCCAGATCTCCAAACATCGCAAAATCGAGGCTCTGCGCCCCGTCGCTCATGGCGTGGTCGGGATCGGGATGCACCTCGACGATGAGGCCGCACGCGCCTGCGGCCAGGGCGGCCAGGCTGAGCGGCAGGACGAGAGAGCGAACCCCGGCTGCATGGCTGGGATCTACGATCACCGGCAGGTGGGTCCGCTCTCGCACCAGCGCAACGGCGTTAAGGTCGAGCGTGTGCCGGGTGGCCCGCTCGAACGTCCTGATGCCTCGCTCGCACAGCACCACGTGAGGATTACCTTCGGCCAGGACGTACTCCGCTGCCATCAGCCATTCTTCTATGGTGGCGCCGGCTCCTCGCTTCAGTAGCACCGGCTTGCCGCTTCGGCTCGCCGCCCGCAGCAGGCTGAAGTTCTGCATGTTGCGCGCTCCGATCTGGAGCATATCGGCAAAGTGGGCCACCACCGGTACCTCTTCCCAGCTCAGGACCTCGGTGACTACGGGAAGGCCGGTACGCTCGCGCGCGTCCGCCAGATACCGGAGTCCTTTCACGCCGAGGCCCTGGAAGTCGTAGGGTGAGGTGCGGGGCTTGTAGGCGCCGCCGCGGAGCATGTCGCCGCCGCCGCGCGCCACCGCTGCCGCGGTCTCCAGTATCATCGCCTCGCTCTCCACCGAGCAGGGGCCGGCAATGAGAATGGGCGACTCTCCTCCGAACCGCAGATCCAGCACCTCGACCACGGTGCCCTCAGGGCGCCGCCGCCGGTCCACCAGCGGTATCGCGGGCTTCTCTACCCGGTGCGCCGGGGGTGGCACCGGGGCGGAAAGCCGGGAACCCTCGGTCCACGCTTCATAGCTGCCGAGGATGATGAGCTTGGCCGCGAGGGCCTCGATCTCCTCGAGCGCTTCGGCCACGCGCGGGTCGCTGGCAGCGCCTTCCACATCCACATAGAACCGGTAAGTCCAGGGCGCGGAGCGCTCCGGCCGCGATTGAAGAGCCATGAGGTTGACGCCGCGGGCGCCGAAGGCCTGAAGCGTCAGCGCCAGCATGCCCGGCTTGTGATCCACCAGCACGATGAGCGAAGTCTTGGAGCGGCTGCTGCCCCCGGTCCGCATGCTCTCGGCCGATTCGGCTCTGGTGAAGGTGAGGAATCGTGTCTGGTTGGTGGGGTCGTCTTCGATTCGCTCCGCCAGAGGAACCAGGCCGTGCACGTCGGCGGCGGGCCGGGCGGCAATCGCGGCGAGCATCGGATTTTGTTCCTGGGCCACGATCTCGGCGCTGCCGGCCGTGTCCCACGCGCTCACCAGCTCGGCATCGGGCAGATGCTCCGAAAGCCAGATGCGGCATTGGCCCAGGGCCACGGGATGCGAGAGTACCCGGCGAATGCCCGACAGCGGCGCCCCCGGCAAGGCCATGATCGTGTGGTGAACCGGGTGCAGGATCTCGTGAGTGAGCCGGAGCGTCCCGTCGCCAAAGGCTTCATGCAGCAGGTCGTATGTGGTGGTGACCGAGCCAATCAGTGAGTTCTCGATCGGCAGGCATCCGGCATTGGCCCGACTTTCGCGAACCGCCGCCACGACGTCCTTCACATCCCGACAAGGCAGAGCCTCGAGGTCGGGCCAGCGCCGCCGGGCCGCGGCTTCGCTGAACGATCCGTGGGAGCCCTGGATGGCAACTCGCATGGGTACACTCCAAAGAGGGGAAACAAAAACCCCGCCGGCTCAAGACCGGCGGGGGATCGATGGTTCGGGCCGTGAAGCGCTTAGCGCACTCTACCGGCACCGGACGGGCATCGAGCCCTGCCGGAGTTGGTAAAGAGGAACCAATAGCTACGCGTGAGCGCCATGGATCGAACCTACGGCCCGTCTCAGAGTCCTGTCAAGAGGAGTACATTCTCTTTCATGCCTGGCGCCGCGCTTAGATGCCTTCCCGGATTGGTCCTTCTCCTTACGGTGCTCCTCCCGCCGCGGGTGGCTCCGGCCCAAGGGCTTCCCGAAATGGCGCCCCTGAATCCCGTCAGCAGCTCGCGCAGTGGGCTTTACTTCCAGCCACTCCGGGAGCCGGCGCCCGGTCGCTGGGTCAAGGCCGTCGCACTGGATTATGGCAGCTCCATCGAATACAACCAGGTCCCACCGGCGGATTACATCCTGGACTCGGAGCTCATGCGGCTCACCCTCGCCCTGAGTCGCGACCTCGGATCAGGAACCTTCCTCAAGCTCGACGCCGGGCTGGGCGGCGCCTATGCCGGGTTCATGGACGGCTTTCTCGACTGGTACCATGGAGCGCTCGGAATCAGAATGGCTGAGCGTGAGCGCCGGCCGAAAGACCGCTTTCTCTACGAGATTACTCTCCCCGATGGACGCATCCTCGAGCGCTCCCGTAACAGCCTTTTCCTGGAGGACACGAGAATCGGCTTGGGATACCATCTCTCGCCCATCCTGCAGACCGTTCTCACGGCGACACTGCCCACCAGCACCGGCCCCGCGGGCTACGGCCGGGGGGTTCCGTCGGTGGGTCTTCTCAACACGCTGAGCACTCCGATGAGCGCCCGGGTGTATTACGAAGGGAGCGCAAACCTGGGCTACACCCCTCGGCACGGGGCCTTGAAGGAGCT
>JBJMPK010000273.1:0-5431 GCA_045803245.1 Gemmatimonadales bacterium | reverse complement strand
TCAAGGAATATCGGGTGTGGTTTCCCCGGATGATGACCGAGGCCTGGAACATCGGCGTCGGCAGTCTCTTCATCGTACTCCTGATCTCCGGCTTTGCCGGCGCGGTCACCTCACTCCAGGCGCGCTATCAGTTCACCGGCACCATCCCGATCTATTACCTGGCCGGCGTCATTGTCGAATCCATCGTGCTCGAGCTGGGACCGGTGCTCACCGGGCTCATTCTGGCGGGTCGCATCGGGGCCCGCTATGCCGCCGAGCTGGGGACCATGCGGGTGACCGAGCAGATCGATGCGCTGGAGAGTCTGGGCCGCTCGCCCTCGTCGCACCTGCTCATCCCCCGGGTGATCGCGGGCCTGCTGATGATTCCGGCGCTCACCGTCTTCGCCGATGTGATGGGCATCGTCTCGGGCTGGTTTTCGATGAAGCTGGTGCTTCCGATCAGCGATGCCGACTTTGCTTATGGCGCCCGCACCTTCTGGCGCTCGTTCGACGCCACCTACTCGGTCGTCAAGGCTTTCTTTTTCGCCGGCAGTATTACCGTCATCTCCTGCTACATGGGATTCAACACCCAGCAGGGAGCCGAAGGGGTGGGACGCTCGACTACCGGCGCCGTGGTCAGCAGCTCGGTCCTGATCCTGCTGCTCGATGTCATCCTCACCAAGCTGCTGCTGAATCAATGATCGAGCTCCGTGACGTCCATAAGCGCTTCGGCAGCCAGGTGGTGCTGGATGGGGTCAACTTCAGCGTGCGAGAGGGTGAAACGGTCGCGCTCCTGGGCCCTTCAGGCACCGGGAAGAGCGTGTTGCTCAAGCACATCATCGGCCTCATCCAGCCTGATTCCGGAACCATTATCGTCGACGACAAGGACGTGACGAAACTGAAGCGCGACGAATTGGCGGAGCTGCGCTCGCGCATCGGTTACGTGTTCCAGAACGGCGCGCTCTTCGATTCCATGAATGTCTTCGAAAACGTCCGGCTCGGCATCACCGACGAAAAGAAATACCGCGACCTGGAGTACTGTCGTGAACGGGTCGTCGGATGTCTGCGGCTGGTGAATCTGGACCCGGAGACCCAGCACAAGCTTCCCGCCGAGCTATCGGGCGGTATGCGGAAGCGGGTGGGCATTGCTCGCGCGATTGCCGGCAGCCCCAAGTATCTCCTCTACGATGAGCCGACCTCGGGACTTGACCCGGTGAACGCCGACGTCATCGATAATCTGGTCAGACGACTCGACAACGAGCTCGGAGTGACCAGCGTAACGGTGACCCACGACGTGCGGGGGGCCTTTCGCGTGGCCGACCGGCTCGCCTTGCTCACCAGCGGCAAGATCGTTCAGCAGGGGACCAAGGAAGAGATCATGGCCTCCCGTAACCCTGTGGTCCGAGAGTTCCTGAAGCGTGACTTCCCGGAAATCACTTCTGCCGCCTGAGGCCGTGCCATGGATCTGAGCTATAAGCGGGAGGCCACGGTCGGCACCCTCGTTATCATCGCCATCGTCCTGTTCTTCGTGGGAACGACCTGGTTGAGCGGACGATCGGTCGGTGGCCGCAACAAGGACTTCTGGAAGGCCCAGTTTCCCGAGGCGAGCAACCTGAAGCCGAGCTCGGTAGTCCGGATCTCCGGCGTACCGGTGGGCAAGGTGGAGCACATCGAGCTGCTGGATGTGGGGAAGGTGCTGGTCGCGTTCAGCCTGCCCGAGCGGATCAAGCCGAAGCTGGACGCATCGGCCACCATCGTGGCCGTCGGCTTCGTGGGCGACGCGGCGATCGAGTTCGATCCGGGCGACGCCCCCCTACCACTCAGCAAGGACAAGGTGATCATCGGGACCCGGGCCAGCGGTCTCACCGATCGAGCCCAGGAGCTGGGTGACCGGGCCGACAGCATCCTCATCGGCGCCCAGGCGATCGTCAACGAGCAGACCGCCAAACAGCTCCGCTCCACCCTGACCGCCCTCGAGGGCACGCTGAAGGCGACTCAGCGGACCATGCAGGTCTACGGCGACTCCAGCCAAGGCCCCACCGCGGAGCTCACGAAGACGCTCGCCACGTTCCGGCAGCTCAGCACCCGGCTCGACAGCACGCTCATCGCGTTTCGCACCGATACCATTAGCGCCAACCTCGCTGCCATGACGAAACAGCTCACGTCGACCAGCGCCCGACTCGACACGCTGCTGGCGGGCGTGAATCGGGGCCAGGGCACGATCGGCAAGTTCGTGACCGACAGCGGCCTCTACTACGACCTCCGGGACATCTCGCAAAGCATGAAGAAGGAGATCGACGAACTGGCGAAGCATCCGGGGAAGGTTCCAGTCAGCATAAAGCTCTTCAAAGGTAGCCCGCTTACCGCTCACGTTTTCTGCTGTTCCCGGTCACGCTGTATCTTCCCCCCATGCTGTCCCTCACCTTCCTTGGCACCGGGGCTTCGATCCCCACTCTCGATCGCAACGTCGCGGGCCTCGCGGTCCAGCGCGAGGGAGAGACGCTGCTGTTCGATTGTGGCGAGGGGAACCAGCGCCAGATGATGCGCTATGGGGTCGGCTTCACCTTCAAGGAGATCTTCTTCACCCACTATCACGCCGATCACATGCTCGGCGTCACCGGGCTGCTCCGCACCATGGGACTCCTGGACCGAACCGCGGCGGTGACGCTCTATGGGCCCAAAGGCGCCCAGCGGGTGCTCGGCGCGGCCATCACCCTCGGAATCGAGCGCAACAAATTTCCGGTCGAGATCGTCGAGATCAAACCGGGTGACGTTCTCGCGCGAGACCAGTACGACATTGTGGTGTTCGAGACCGAGCACCGGGCCGACACCGTCGGGTATGCCCTGGCCGAGCACCGGAGGCTGGGCCGGTTCGACCCCGACCGGGCGCGAGCGCTGGGTATTCCGGAGGGGCCGCTCTGGGGACAACTGCACAAGGGGAAGACGGTACAGCTGGCGGACGGTCGTACGGTCGGACCGGCGGACCTGGTCGGTGCACCGAGGCCCGGCCGGACCCTGGTCTATACCGGCGACACCCGGCCCCATCTCTCCGTTATCGAGGCGGCGCGCGGCGCCGACCTGCTGGTGCACGAGGCGACGTTCGGCGGAGACGAGCTCGAGCGGGCCCGGGAGACGGGACACTCGACCGCCGCCGAAGCGGCCCGCATAGCGGTCGAGGCCGGCGTCCGGCGGCTGGTACTCACTCACATCAGCTCCCGCTATAACCGGGATGCATCCGAGCTGCTGGCGGAGGCCCGCTCGGTGTTTCCCGAAACAGTGATCGCGCGGGACGGCATGACGGTGGATTTGCCGTATGCGGATGCGGACGATGGCGGGGAAGCGGGGAAGCGGGGAACCGAGTAACAGTACGCCGCCAGGAGGAGCACATGCCGCAGCGCGCCACACCGTCCCGCTACGAGCTTGCACTGTTGGCGATCGTTGCCGCGGTGTTCCTATGGTCGGGTATTTCCCCGCACGACCGGTTCACCTGGGTACTCGAAGTCTTCCCCGTGATGCTGGGCGTGCCTGCGCTGATCTATGTGTATCCCCGGTTCCGCTTCACGCCTCTGGTCTACAGCCTGATCTGTGTTCACGCGGTGATCCTGATGGTCGGCGGCAAGTACACCTACGCCGAGGTACCGTTGGGGTTCTGGATGCGTGATGCATTCGGCTTCACACGAAATCACTACGACCGGATCGGCCACCTGGCCCAGGGGTTCGTTCCGGCAATGGTGGCCAGGGAAATCCTGATCCGCCGCTCACCCCTTCGGGCAAGCCGCTGGCTACCGTTCTTCGTCATCTGCTTCTGCCTGGCGCTGAGCGCGTTCTACGAGCTGATCGAGTTTTGGACCGCGCTCGCTACCGGGGGCGCCGCCGACGCGTTTCTCGGTACCCAGGGCGATCCGTGGGACACTCAATGGGACATGATGCTGGCCCTGATAGGTGCGATCGCGGCGCTGGCTCTCCTCTCCCGCCGGCATGACCGGGAATTACAGCGAGCCTTGGCCCCGGGCTTGCATGTCGTTACGATGCAACGCTCTCGGTAGCTGCTATCTCCGCTGATTCATGGCCCCATGGACTGCTCGGCACTGATCCGCACTTTGCGCTCTACCATAGTTGCGGCATTTCTCATCCCCGGGCTGACGGGCTGCGGAAATGCCCAGGCCGGTGCCGGCCAGGCAGTGGCCGCCGACACCGCGGCGCAAGACTGGGAGACCCAACCGCCGCTCTGGGCGCCTCGTCCAATCGTCATCGCCCGCGCGAGGCTGTCCGTCGCTCCGTCCGACAGCACGAGGGACACCACCGGATCCGACTCCAGTCGGGCTGACTCGGTGCCGGCCGGCTCCCTGAGAGGCGACACGGCGCGGGTTGATTCGGTTCGGGCCGATAGCGGGAAGACCGTGGCCCGGGTCAAGGTAAAGAAGAGACACTTCAACATCAGCTCAGCCGACTCGGCACTGTGGCCGGTCCCATTACCGCCGCCGTTATCGGGCTCGCTCCTGCCGGAGCACCGGATCGTAGCGTTCTATGGCAACCCGCTCTCCAAGAAAATGGGTGTGCTGGGCGAGCTCGAGCCGGAGACGATGCTCGCGCGACTGGAGGAAACGGCAACCGAGTGGGCCGCCGCCGATAGCGGACAGAAGGTGCTGCCCGCACTGCATCTGATCGCGACGGTGGCGCAGGGTTATCCCGGCCCGGCCCGGAAGTACCGGCTACAGATGCCGGACAGCGTCATCGAACGGGTCGCCGGTTGGGCCGAGAGTCGGGGTTGGCTCCTGATCCTGGACATCCAGCCGGGGCTCAGCACGGTCGAGGCCGAGCTACCGTACCTGATCCCCTTTCTCAAACGTCCTTACGTCCAGCTCGCCCTCGACCCCGAGTTCGCCATGAAGGACGGACACCTGCCGGGTCGAGATTGGATGGGGAACATGGACGCTTCGGAGGTGAACCATGCCATCGACGTGCTGGCCCGAATCGTCGAGGAACAGCAGCTGCCGCCCAAGCTTCTGGTGGTGCACCGGTTCACCCGCAACATGCTGAAGAACGCATCTCGGATTAAGCGCGACCCCCGGGTGCAGGTGGTGATCGATATGGACGGCTACGGCCCGCCCGGCAGCAAGATGGGGGCGTATCGCTGGTTCGTGGTGCGGCACCCGGTGCAGTACACCGGGTTCAAGCTCTTCTTCAAGAACGACAAGCCGATGTTGAAGCCGGCGGAGGTGCTGGAGCTCTACCCCCGGCCGATGTATATCCAATATCAATAGGCCGGCCCTCATGGGCCGGATACCTATAGGCCGGCCCTCACAGGCCGGCAGGGCGGGGAAGCGGGAAGCAGGCAGCGGGAAGTAGTTTCAGAATTGCAGGAGTCACCGATGCGTCTCTCGAGTTTGTTGCCCCTCGTGGTGCTTCTTTCCTCGCGTCTTCCCATCCCTGCTTCCCCACCTCCCCGCTT
>JBJMPK010000272.1:0-25161 GCA_045803245.1 Gemmatimonadales bacterium | reverse complement strand
GATATCCTGGAGCAGATCGAGGCCGGGCTGCCCAAGCGTACGATCAAGGGCGGGATCCTGGACCTCGGCGCCAAGACACTGCCGATGCTCCCGCGTCATTCGGGCGACCGCAACCGCACGTCACCCTTTGCCTTCACCGGAAATAAGTTCGAGTTCCGCGCGGTGGGATCGAGCGCCAGCATCGCCTGGCCCAACACGGTGCTGAACACCATCGTGGCGGAGTCGCTGGACTATGTGGCGGGAGAGTTGGAGAAGGCGCTCGGTGCCAAGCCGACCGAGGCCAAGCTTGAGTCGGCAGTGGTCAGCGTGCTCAAGCAGCTGATTCACCAGCACAAGCGGGTGATCTTCGACGGCGACAATTATTCCGAGGAGTGGCACGCCGAAGCCGGGCGGCGCGGGCTCCCGAATCTCAAGGACTCGGTCGAGGCATTCGCGGTGCTACGGGACAAAAAGAACGCGGAGCTGTTCAAGAAGTACGGCGTACTAAGCCAGGCGGAGCTCGATTCCCGGACCCATATCGCCATCGAGAAGTACATCAAGCAGCTCGGTATCGAGGCGGAGACGATGGTCTCCATCGCCCGGAACCAGATCTTGCCCGCGGCCCTCGAGCACCAGCATCGCGTGGCCCAGGCCGTGGCGGCCACCAAGGCAGCCGGGGTGGAGTGTGCCGATACCACGGCGGCGCTCCGAAGCTTTGTCGAGCTGGTTACCCGGCTTCGATCAGCGACCGCGGCGGTCGAGAAAGCCTCCGCCCATCACGACGCCGATCCCATGCGGCATGCCACCCAGATCAGCCGGGAGCTGAAACCGGCCATGGCGGAGCTTCGGATTATTGTGGATACGCTGGAGACGTTGGTCGCGGCCGATGTGTGGCCGTTGCCGACATATAGGGATTTGTTGTTTTTGAAATAGTCGCCAGTCACCAGTCATCAGTCACCAGTTATGGCGGCCGTGCAAAGATGAAGGAGACTGAAGTCTAAAGACTGAAGACTAAAGACCGGCGTCTGGCGACTGGTGACTGCTACAACGGCCATCCATTGCATCTTTTTCTGAGCAGAAGGAACAATTCGGAGGGGAGAGTCGCCGGGGTGAGCGTGCCGGCCATCGCTTGAAACGCTTCGCACTCGGCGGCTGACGCATCGGGATCGAAGCAGACCGCCATCGCCTCGACCAGGGGCGGCCGGTCGGGCCGGTTCAGCGCGTCCAACCAGGGATGACACTGGGTGACCTGCCGGCAAGCCAGCCGAACCCGGACCGCGCCGTCCAGCCAGCAGGGTCCTTCGGTGAGAGCGGACAGGAGCGGCTGGCTGAGGAGCAGGCTTTCTCCACCGGGAGTCACGGCGCCGAACCGCAATTTGCCTCGCTCATTCCGGCGATGCAGGACAACACCCCACCCGAAGGCCGGCCGTTGCTGCCGATACCATTCGAGCACTCTGACGAGCTGTTCGCGTAATGCGTCTACTACGAGTGGAGATGGCATAGGTCCGACCGGCGGAAAGTGTTACCGCATGGCCCGGAGGCGATGGTTTCGCTTCCATTTATATGCAGAATGTGGGCCAAACTGAGTCGGGAGCGGGGGAGTCGGGCCGGAGAGATGTCACCCCCCCTTCACTGCGCTCAGGGTCAGGGTGACAAGCGCTGCCAGCCTCGAGCGCGACCCTGGCGGCGCCACCCCGGAACGAGCACATTCCGCATCCGCCCATGACCAGCCATCGATATCCCGACTCTCCCGTCTTTTACCGGAAGCTGACCCAGGAGTATCCCCGCATCGTCCGGGGAGACGGCTGCTATCTCTATGACGACGAGGGGCATCGGTATCTGGACGGCTGTGGCGGGGCGTATGTCGCGAACGTGGGGCATGGGGTCAGCGAGATCGCCGACGCGCTCGCATGTCAGGCCCGGACGTTGGCTTACGTAAGCGGCACCAGGTTCACCCATGAGGCCGTCGAAGAGCTCGCCGCCGAGATCGTCCGGCTCACACCCGGAGACCTCGATTTGGTGTACCCGTTGGCCAGCGGGTCGGAGGCGGTCGAGGCCGCGCTCAAGCTGGCGCGCCAGTACTGGGTCGAGTCCGGCCGCCCGGCCAAACACAAGATCCTGGCATTCGCCCCCTCGTATCATGGCAACACCCTGCTCGCCCTCTCGGCCTCGTCCCGGGAGCAGTATCGGTCCTACTATCGCGAGTGGTTGATCGAGATCGTCCGGGTTCCGGCTCCCTATGCCTACCGGTGCAACTGTCATGGCAAAGCGCCATTCTGTCCCTCCTGCAGCGGGGAGGCAATCGAGCAGGCCATTCTGCGCGAGGGTCCCGAAACGATCGCTGCCCTGATTGGAGAGCCCGTTGGCGGCTCTTCCACCGGAGCCTCGGTTCCCCCGGCGGAATATTGGGAGCGGGTTCGCTCCCTCTGCGACCGGTACCAGGTGCTCCTGGTTGCCGACGAGGTACTGACCGGGGCCGGCCGCACCGGTACCTGGTCCGCGCTGGAGCCCTACGGCGTGGTGCCGGACATCATGGTGCTGGGGAAGGGAATTGGCGGCGGCTACGCGCCGCTTTCAGCGGTCGTTGCCCCCCGCCGCATCGTCGATGCTCTGGCGCGCAGTTCGGGTACGTTTCTCCATGCTCAGACGTTCTCTCATCACGCGACACTCTGCGCCGCCGGCGTGGCCACTCTCAAATACCTACGCAAGCATCGGTTGATCGAGCGCTGTGCCGAGATGGGACCGGTGCTGCATCGGCGGCTTCAAGGGCTGCGCGCCTTTCCTTTTGTGGGAGATGTGCGCGGACGCGGGTTACTGGCGGGAATCGAGCTCGTGGCCGACACGGACACCCGGCGGCCATACCCGCGCACGCATGGCTTGGCCGATGCCTTCGCGGCCACGGCGCTCGAGCTCGGCCTGGTGGTCTGGCCCAACTCGGGCCAGCTGGAGGACGGCTCGGGGGACCTGGTGATGCTGGCGCCGCCGTTCATCATCACGGAGGAACAGATCGGCGAAATGATGACGCTTCTGGAGCGGGCCTGCGAGCGCACCGCGCTGATGCTCGAGCACCGGGTATGACCGCCACCACCAAGATCACCTACACCACGGCCAGCGGTGATCTGGAGGAGTTCCATCACCGCTTCGACGCCGCGCTCGATGGTATCCGGAAAGAGTCGGGCCGGCTCCATCCATTGTTTATCGATGGACAACCGCTAGAGGATGGGGACGAGCCGCTGATCGACACCTCTCCCTCCGACACCAGCTTCGTGCTGGCCCGCTTCGCCGCCGCCACGCCGGCGCATGTCGATGCCGCCGTGACCGCGGCCCGGCGAGCTCAGAAGTCCTGGGCTCGGCGGCCGTGGCGCGAGCGGGTAAGCTTGCTCCGAAGATCTGCGACTCTAATCCGGGAACGAAAGTATGAACTGGCCGCACTGATGAGCCTGGAGGTGGGAAAGAGCCGGCTCGAAGCGATGGGCGATGCCGAAGAGTCGGCCGACCTGATCGATTATTACTGCCAGCAGGTCGACGATGCCGATGGATTTGTCCGGCCCATGGCCCGAATCACTCCGGTCGAGCGGAATACCGACGTGCTGCGGCCCTATGGGGTGTTCGCCTGCATCGCTCCCTTCAACTTTCCCCTTGCCTTATCGGCAGGCATGTCGTCCGCGGCACTGGTCGCGGGAAACGCGGTAGTCTACAAGCCGGCGGAAGAGACGCCCTGGACCGGTCTCAAACTTTACGAGATTTATCGGGACGCGGGGATTCCGGCCGGAGTCTTCAACTACCTGGTCGGCCGGCGGGAGCGCATCGGCGATCGGTTGTGGCAGCATCCCGAAGTCGACGGCGTGGTCTTCACCGGGTCGAAGCAGGTCGGCATGCGGATCCATGCCGGCCTGAGCTCCCGCTGGATCAAGCCGGCGCTGCTCGAGCTGGGAGGAAAGAACGCTGCCACCGTGCTCGCGACTGCCGATCTGGATGCCGCGGCGGAAGGCGTCATGCGTTCCGCATTCAGTCTTCAGAACCAGAAGTGCAGCGCCACTTCACGGGTGTACGTGCAGCGGGAAGTATCGGAGTCGTTCCTCCAGCTCCTGATGGAGAAGACGCGCGCCATCCGGATGGGCGATCCCTCCGACCGGGATATCTTCTTCGGTCCCGTCATCAACTTGCGGTCGGTGGAGCGTTTCGAGCGGGCCGTAGCTCAGGCGCGGAACGAGGGCACCATTCTAATGGGCGGAGCGCGGCTCCAGGGTGCTGGGTTCGATCGGGGGCACTTCGTTGCTCCGACCATTGCCCATCTGCCACTCGGCAGTTCACTCTTCGCCGAGGAGCTGTTCGTCCCGTTCCTTGCGGTCGGGGAGGTGGCCGGCCTGGACGAGGCGATCCGGGAGACCAACCGGGTGGAGTACGGCTTGACTGCCGGAATCTTTTCCGGTAATCCGGCCGACGTTGCGCGATTCTTCGACGAGGTAGAAGCCGGCGTGTGCTACGCTAACAAGCGCACCGGTGCCACCACCGGCGCCTGGCCCGGTGCGCAGCCGTTCTGTGGCTGGAAGGGATCCGGCTCGACCGGCAAGGGTGGGTGCGGCCCCTACTACGTCGCCCAGTTCATGCGAGAGCAGAGCCGCACAGTGATCGAGGCATAAGGGAGAGCTCATGGCCGTCACCCGCGACTACCCGAAGATCGTTGTCCCACCTCCCGGGCCCAAGGCCCAGGAGGTGGTGGCACGCGACGCCGAGTGGACTTCCACCTGCTACATCAAGGAGTACCCGCTGGTGGTGGCGCGCGGCAGCGGCGTGATGGTAGAGGACCTCGACGGCAATCGCTTCCTCGATTTCATGGCCGGGATCGCGGTGTCCTCCACCGGCTACGGACATCCGAAGGTCGTTGCCGCGGTGAAGGACGCGGCCGATCGCTTCCTGCACATCTGCGGCTCCGATTTTTACTACGAGAGCATGGCGACGCTCTGCGAGCGGCTGGCCCGCCTGGCGCCGGGTACGTCGAAGAAGCGGGTGTTCCTCACCAACTCAGGCACCGAGGCCGTCGAAGCCGCGATCAAGCTCGCGCGTCACGCCACCCGCCGTACGGCGATCATCGCCTTTCGCGGGGCCTTCCACGGCCGGACCACGGGTGCGGTCACGCTTACCTCGAGCAAGGCGCGGCAGCACGCCGGCTTCGGGCCGCTGCTGCCGGACGTGCATCACGTGCCGTTCGCCTACCGCTACCGGTGCCAGTTCTGCGCCGACGAGCCGGCCTGCAACCGCGGGTGCATCAGGGTGATCGAGGAGGAGCTGTTCACCCGCCAGCTCGACCCGCACGATGTTGCGGCCATCTTCGTCGAGCCGATCCAGGGCGAGGGAGGCTACATCGTACCACCACCCGGATACCTGCCTGAGCTTCGGGCCCTCTGCGACCGGTACGGCATTCTGTTGGTGGCGGATGAGGTCCAGTGCGGCGTGGGCCGAACGGGCAAAATGTTCGCCTGCGAGCACGAGGGTGTCGAGCCGGACATCCTCCTCACCGCCAAGGGACTGGGCTCGGGTATGCCGATCGGCGCCATGGTGGCCAAGGAGTCGGTCACCACCTGGGCCAGTGGCTCGCACGGGTCGACCTTCGGCGGCAACCCGGTGTGCTGTGCAGCCGCGCTGGCCACTCTCGATCTGGTCCAGGGTGGGCTCATGGCCAACGCCGCCCGGATGGGCGAGCGCCTGCTGACCGGTGCCTGCCGGCTGATGAATCAGCATCAGTGCATCGGCGATGTGCGCGGCCGCGGACTGATGGTGGGACTCGAGTTCGTCAAAGATCGTGAGACTCGGGAGCCCGCCCCGGAGCTGGTGCAGGAACTGGTTCAGCGATCGTTCCGGCAGGGCCTCTTGCTCCTCGGGGCGGGGAAGAGCTCTCTGCGGCTGGCCCCACCGCTGGTAGTGGATGCACATGATGTGGACACGGCTCTCGGCATGATCGACGCCACTCTCGGCGAGATCGCTTGAGCGCTACCAGCAAAGTGGTCCCGATGCGTGAAGCCATCGGCGCCCATGTGCGGGATGGCGATACCGTCGTGATCGAAGGGTTCACCCATCTCATCTGCTTTGCCGCGGGGCACGAGATCATCCGGCAGCGCCGGCGCAAACTGACCCTCTGCCGCCTGACTCCCGATCTGATTTATGACCAGATGATCGCGGCCGGCTGCGCCCGCAAGCTGGTGTTCTCCTGGGCCGGCAACCCGGGCGCGGGCTCTCTCCACGCATTCCGCCGCGCGGTGGAGGGGAAGGGGCCTGCCCTGGAGCTGGAGGAGTACTCCCACTTCGGCATGGTGGCTCGCATGAGCGCAGGGGCCGCCCGGCTCCCCTTCTGGACCCTGCGCAACTACATGGGTACCGATCTACCCGACGCCAACCCGCTGATCCGGTCGATAACCTGTCCTTACACCGGCGAGGTGCTCTCGACCGTTCCGGCGCTGAATCCCGACGTGACGATCGTCCACGCCCAGCGCGCCGACGCCGAGGGCAATGCGCAGATCTGGGGGCTACTTGGGGTGCAGAAGGAGGCGGCATTCGCTTCCCAGCGGGTGATCGTGGTGGTCGAAGAACTGGTAGACCAGTCGGCCATTCGGGCCGATCCCAACCGCACCCTCATCCCCGGCTTCATCGTCGACGCGGTGGTGGTGGAGCCATGGGGTGCCCATCCGTCATATACCCAGGGATACTACGATCGAGACAACGAGTTCTATATCGGATGGGAGAAGATCTCGCGCGACCCGGCGGCCCTGTCCCGTTACCTCGACGAGTTCGTCTACGGTGTGGGCGATCGGTCCGAGTACGTCGACAAGTGTGGGAACCTGGAGCGGCTCAGGGCCAAGGAGCGGGTGTGTGCGGGGGTGAATTATGGATTCTGAGCTGCCTCGAAGAAGGACTGTCACCCTGACAACGCTCTGGTAGCGAGACGTGGATTATACGCCCGCCGAGATGATGACCGCCGTCGCGGCGCGGGAGCTGCGCGACGGCGAGGTTGTCTTCGTCGGGATCGGACTTCCGAATCTGGCTTGCAATCTGGCTCGGGCCACCCATGCGCCCAACCTGGTGCTGATCTACGAGTCCGGCGCCATCGGTGCTGTGCCGGAGCGTCTCCCCGTCTCGATCGGCGATCCAGCTCTGGTCACCGGGTCGCTCATGGTCAGCAGCATGGCCGATGTCTTCCAGCTGCTGCTGCAGAACGGCCGGATCGAAGTGGGGTTTCTGGGCGGCGCCCAGGTCGACCGGTATGGAAACATCAACACTACGGTAGTCGGCAGCTACGCTCGACCGGCGGTTCGGCTGCCCGGCAGCGGAGGTGCGGCGGAAATAGCGATCCACGCGCGGCGGACCGTCGTAGTCAGCCGGCTCGACCGCCGTGCCTTTCCCGAGGCAGTGGACTTCGTCACCAGCCCGGGACATCGGATCAAGGGCCAGAGCCGCCGCCAGCTCGGCATGCCGGGGGCGGGTCCCACCAAGGTCGTGACCGATAAGGCCGTGCTCGAGGTCGAGCCCTCGAGCGGAGAGTTGCTGCTGTCGGCGCTCTATCCGGGTATCGAAACGGCGGAAGTAGCGGCCGGTATCGGCTGGCCGCTCCGGAGCCGCAATCGAGTGGGCGATGTGGCCCCTCCGAGCGCGCGAGAGTTGCAGCTTCTGCGCCAGGTCCTGGATCCCCAGCGCTTGTACCTCAAGCAATGAGGGTCACTGTTTGACAAATTTTCTATGAGTACCATCTCCGAAGCCCCCGTACCAGCACCCCTCGTCGAGCTGCCGCGGGTGCTCACGCTGCGCGATCTGGTGCTGTTCAACATCGTCGCGGTGTTGAGCCTCAGGTGGACCGCCACCGCCGCGGCTGCCGGGCCGAGCTCCCTCACGCTGTGGGTGCTTGCCGCGCTTACGTTCTTCATTCCTCAGGGACTCGCCGTCAGCCAGCTGTCCGCCCGGTATCCCCAGGAAGGGGGGATTTACTCCTGGACCAAGCGTGCGTTCGGCGAGGGACACGGCTTTCTCTGTGGCTGGTGCTACTGGGTCAACAACATCCTGTACTATCCCAATCTCCTCATGTCCACCGCCGTCATCGCCACCTACATGATCGGGCGAGGCGACAGCTCCTTGATCGACAACTGGACCTATATCTTCGTCGCCACCCTGACTTCGCTCTGGCTGGCGGTGTGGATGAACGTGGTCGGGCTGAAGACCGGCCGCTGGCTCCAGAACATCGGCGCGATCGGCACCTATCTTCCGGGCGCGGTGCTGGTCGGCTTTGGTCTCCATGCCGCTCTGACGCGTCCCTCAGCCACACCCCTCACGCTGCACACCATTACTCCCAACCTGGGCGACATGTCGGCGCTGAATCTCTGGGCGTCGATCGCCTTTGCGTACGCCGGGCTGGAGCTCTGCGCCGTGATGGGCGACGAGATCAAGAATCCGCGTCGCACCCTGCCACGCTCGATCTATATCGCGGCTCCATTCATCGCCTTTCTCTACCTCGCCGGGACCGCCTCCGTCCTCTGGCTCGTTCCCAGCTCCGAGGTGCATGTGGTCTCGGGATTCTTCCAGGCGATGGCCGCGGGGGCGCGGGACCTCGGGGGGTTCGCCTGGATCATCCCGATAGCCGCAGCCCTCTACGTGCTGGGCAACATCGGCGGGATCGGGGCCTGGCTTACCGGCCCGGCCCGCGTCGCCTTCGTCATCGGACTCGACCGCTACTTCCCCCCGGCCTTCGGCCGGGTACATCCCCGCTGGAAGACACCCTACGTGGCCATCCTGACGCAGGCCGTGCTCGCGACGGTCTTCCTCATGCTGTCGGTTCTGGGGAAGGGAACGACGGTGGAGAAGGCGTATCTGGTCCTGCTCGACACGATGCTGCTGGTCTACTTCATCCCGTACCTGTACCTCTTCGTGTGTTACATGGTTGAAAGCGTGAAGGCGCCGGCACCGCGGGAGAGCCCCTGGCTGGAGCGAACGCCGGCCACTTGGGTCATAGGCTTATCCGGGCTTCTGCTGACGGTGGGCGCGATGGTCGTGGCGACGATTCCTCCGTCCGACACCGCCGAGCCCTGGATGTTCCGACTCAAGGTGATCGGGGGGGCCGGCCTTTTCGTCCTGCTGGGCGGCGTGGTTTACTGGCGGGGCCGGCGCTCAGCTCGGTGATGTTGCGGGTGACCTCCATCCCCCGCCGGCTCAACTCGGCGACATACCGCTCCGGATCGACCGAAAGCTCGCGAACCGCCACGCCCTTGGTGACCTCACTCCGTGCCATCATCGCCGCCACGATGGCGGCATCGAAGCCGGTGCATCGCTGCATCGCGGTGAGGCCGGTGCCGGCGTCGTGGTAGATCAGGGTGTCGACCTCGGCGCGTATGCTGCGGCCATTCGCTCGTCCGGTACAGTGCACCCGTACTATCACTACATCGTGGATGGGCGTGTCTCCTACCAGCAGCGGCTCCAGCAGAGTCTCGGTGAGCCGCCGCGGCGTAACTCGGCATCCGTCCACCGCCAGCGGGATTTCGGAAAAGAATCCCAGTGCCTTGAGGGTCCGAATCGCCGCCAGGTGGCCGGGGTAGCGAACGATCCGGCTGGTGAAACGCTCCAGCTTGCCTTGATAAGTCCAGGGAAAGGTCGAGCTGGTGCCGGACGCACAGAACGCCTCGAGCTGACCCAGAGGCGGAGGAAAGTCGACGGTCTGGGCCTCGGAGAGGCTCTCCAGCGACACCACCTTCCCGCCGCGCAGGTTGTAGCAAGGGCCGTCGTACTCGTTGGTCAGACCCTGAATCGCAAAGGTGAGCCGGTAAAAGAGCGGCGGCGCCGGATCCAACGGCAGCCCGCCATCCCACACCTCGAGATTCTCGGGTGCGGGGACCATGGCGAGCGCCAAGGCCATGAGCGATGTGGCCATGCCGGGTGCTTGGCCGCAGTCGGGCACGACCGAGACACCGGCCCCGAGAGCGGCATCCGAGAGCCGCAGTTGCGCGCTGGTGGTCTCGGGATGTCCCCCGAGATCGCATAGGTTGCAGCCTGCCTCGATAGCCAGGCGGGTGACAGCCAGGTTGTACCGGTAAGGCAGAGCGCTGACGGCGGCATCGGCTCCGCGGAGAAGCTCCAGCACCGCCCCGTGGTTCGCGCCATCGAGTGTTGTGGGAGTAATCACCACATCACTCTTCTCCCGTGGCAGCCGGCTCTGGATCCACGTGGCCGCCTCGCGGGCCCGCTCCGCGGAGGCATCGGCCAGCGTGATCTCGCGGGCATCACCTCTCAGCGCCAGGTCGTAGGCGGCCGCGGTGCCCTGGCGTCCACTGCCGAGCACGACGTAGCGATAGCGGGGCATACCGTCTCCCATATGGGGAATAGATGAGTCTCGCCAAGCTGCTCGGACCGGCCGTCGTGCTCTGGATCCTTCCCGGCGTTGCTCCAGCGCAGCGCGAGCCGGTGCTGCGGCAGATAAAAGTGCCTCACAGCTATTACTACCGGGAGATGTACCTGCCCCAGCTCACCAGTGGCCCGAGCGGGGTGACCTGGTCACCCGATGGCCAGGACCTGATCTACTCCATGCAGGGCTCGCTCTGGCGGCAGCGATTCGGCAGCAACGAAGCCCGCCAGCTTACCTCGAATCTGGCCTACGACTATCAGCCCGACTGGTCTCCTGATGGACGATCGGTGGTCTACGCATCATACCACAACGATGCTATCGAGCTGAAGCTGCTCGACCTCGAGAGCGGACAGAGTACGTCGCTGCTCTCGGATGGCGCGGTCAACGTGGAGCCCCGCTGGTCGCCCGACGGCCGGCAGCTGGCGTACGTCTCCACCGCCTATCAGGGCCGGTGGCACATCTTCATCGCTTCGTTCGGTCTGAATGGACGGCTGGGACCGGCCCAGCGGATCACCGAAGACCGGGATAGCCGGCTGCCGCGATACTACTACGGCGCCTACGACCAGTATCTCTCACCCACCTGGTCGCCCGATGGCAAGGACCTGATCTTCATCTCCAACCGCGGGCACATCTGGGGCTCCGGCGGTTTCTGGCGGATGCCGGCGCAGACCGGCGCCGCGCCGCGGGAGCTGCATTACGAGGAGACCACCTGGAAGGCGCGCCCGGACTGGAGCCGGGACGGGAAGCGGGTGGTATACAGCTCGTATCTCGGCCGGCAGTGGAATCAGCTCTGGCTGATGACCGCCGACGGCGGCGACCCCTTCCAGCTCACTTATGCCAACGGCGATGCCACGGCACCCCGCTGGTCGCCCGACGGAACTCGTATCGCCTACGTCTCCAATGAGAAAGGGAATCCGGCGCTACAGGTGATCGATGTTCCCGGCGGAGCCATCCGCAGCGTCGAAGCGGTGCGGCGGATCTACCGGAAACCGGTGGGACAGCTTCGCCTGAACCTGATTGACGGGGCAACCGGACGGGCGACACCGGCTCGGGTTTCCGTCATCACTGAGGACGGGCGGAGCTTCGGTCCGGACGACGGATGGCTTCACGCCGACGATGGCTTCGACCGGCGCGACCGGAAGCTGGAGTATGGCTACTTCCATACTGCGGGTTCTTCCCTGGTGACGGTGCCGGCGGGGACGATCACGATCGAGGTTTCGCGGGGGCCCGAATATCGAGTGGTCCGCCGGAGGGTGACCGTGCCCCGCGACGCCGTCATGCCGGTACGGGTGGTGCTTGAACGGCTGATCGATATGCCGGCTGCAGGATGGTACAGCGGAGACTTGCATGTGCACATGAACTACGGAGGCACCTATCGCAACACACCCGCCCGGCTCGCTGCCCAGGCCAGAGCGGAGGACCTGCACATGGTGGAAAATCTGATCGTCAACAAAGAGGGACGAATACCGGATATCGAGTATTTCACCGGCGCTCCGGACCCCGCGTCCACCGCCACGACGCTCATCCTGTACGACCAGGAGTATCACACCAGCTTCTGGGGCCACGCCGGTCTGCTCGGTCTCCGCCGCAACATCATCCTTCCCGGTTACGCGGCCTACGCCAACACCGCCGCCGCCAGCCTGTACCCGACCAATGCGGCCGCCATGGATCTGGCGCACAGCCAGGGCGGCATTACCGGGTACGTCCACCCGTTCGACAGCTATCCCAATCCGGGCGACACCGGCACGCCGCTCACCAACGAGCTGCCGGTGGACGTCGCCCTCGGTAAAGTCGACTACTACGAGGCGCTCGGCTTCGTGGACGACTACATGGCGACCGCCAAGGTCTGGTACCAGCTGCTCAACTGCGGCTTCCGGATTCCGGCCGGCGCCGGGACGGACGCCATGGCCAACTTTGCCTCGCTCCGCGGGCCGGTGGGCATGAACCGGGTGTACGTGAGAAGCGGACCGCCGCTCCAGCGTGACCGCTGGCTCGCTGCGCTCAAGGCGGGACGCAGCTTTGCCACGAACGGACCGCTGCTCGGGTTCACCCTGGAAGGGAAGGAGGTCGGCGAGGAGCTGCGGCTGGAGCGAGGCGGCGATGTCACTGCGCGAATCATGCTGCGCTCCATGGTACCGGTCGATCATCTGGAGATCGTCCGCAACGGCGAGGTGATCGCGGAAATTCCCCTTGGGCGGGATCGAACCAGGGTATCGACGATGGTTCGGGTGCCTTCGCCGAGCAGCGGATGGTATCTGCTTCGCGCCCGGGGTGACGGCCCTGCGTACCCGGTGCTCGACGTCTATCCCTATGCGACCACCAGTCCGATCTACGTCACCGTCGGCGGTGAACCGGTCCGCTCCAGTCGCGACGCCGAATACTTTATCGCCTGGCTGGATCGACTGCGCGCCGCGGCCGGCGCCCATCGGGACTGGAATACGCAGCAGGAGAAGACCAGGGTCCTGGAGATGATCCAGGACGCACGGACGGAGTTCGAGCGGCGCACCCCCCGATGAAGCCACTATTTCTGTTGCTCGGCTGCGTTTCCAGCGCCGCACTGGCCCAGCCACCGGCCCCCCGGCCCCGGCTGGTAGTGGTAATAGTCATCGATCAATTCCGCCCTGATTACCTGCGACGTTTCCGGCCGTACTTCGGCAATAGTGGGTTCAACCTCTTCCTCCGGCGGGGCGCCAACTTCACCCAGGCGGCGTACCAGCACGCGGTGACGCTGACCTGTCCCGGCCACGCCGTGATTCTCACCGGTACTCACGCCAACCTCAACGGTATCGTCGCCAACCAGTGGTATGACCAGGCGTCGGGAAGCCCGGAGTACTGCGCTGCTGACAGCTCGGCGACGCTGATCGGCTCTTCAGCCGCCGGGCGGTCGCCTCGCAACCTGATCGACTCCACGGTGGGGGACGAGCTGAAGCGAAGCAGCGGCGGCCGGAGCCGGGTAATAACCATGGCTGGAAAGGACCGCTCTGCCATCATGCTGGGAGGGCACCTGGCGGACGGAGCATACTGGATGGAGGACTCTCTCTTCGTCACCTCCACGTACTACATGAAGGAGCTACCGGTGTGGGTCCGGCGGTTCAACGCCTCGGGACGGATCAGCGCCTACGCCGGCAAGCGATGGGACCATCTGCTGCCGAGGGCGGCGTATTCGATCGCGGGACCCGATGATGTCGCCGCGGAGCAGAACGTGGCGGGCATGGGTCGAACTTTTCCCCATCCGCTGGCCCCGGACTCCTCGTCCCGCTTCCTCGATGCCTTCAAATCGTCACCCTTTCAGAACGAAGTGCTCCTCGAGCTCGCTGAGGCTGCCGTGCGCGACGAGCAGCTGGGCAAAGACGAGGATCCTGACCTGCTCGGCATCAGCTTCTCAGCCAATGATCTGATCGGCCACGCGTTCGGGCCCAACAGCCAGGAGGTCATGGACGTGACAGTGCGAACCGATCGCCTGCTGCAGGAGCTCTTCACCTTTCTGGATCAGCGAATCGGTCTTCGGCATGTGCTCATAGTTCTCACCGCGGACCACGGTGTTGCGCCCCTGCCGGAAGTAGCGCGCGAGACCAGGGCCGGCGCCCGGCGGCTCGATCCCGCCACGATCGCTGCCGCGGTCGAGGCCGCGCTCCGGGCCCGATTCGGCGAGCCACCGGTGCCGGGATGGTTGGTCTACATGACGACACCTTGGATTTACCTGAACGTCAAGGCACTCAAGGCGCGGGGCATCGCGATCGACGAAGCGGAGCGTACAGCGCGGGAGGCCGTTAAAGGTGTGTCGGGGGTGAATCAGGCGTTCACCGCCACGGAGCTGCAAGAACAGCAGAAGAGAGGGATGGTGTCGGGACCGGCGTTGAGCTTCAGTGCCCAACGGAGTGGAAACATCTACTACGAGCTGAAGCCGTACATCGTGCCGGCGGACCAGCCCACCGGGACCACGCATGGCTCGCCCTGGTCGTACGACACTCGGGTGCCGCTCCTGTGGTATGGCGCGGCCGTAAAGCGAGGAGCTCAGCCGGGGCCGGTGAGCATTGCCGACATCGCACCGACGCTGTGTTTTCTTCTGGGGATCCCGGCGCCTTCCGGCGCAGGGGGGAGAGCGCTCTCGGAGATGCTCCGGTAGCGAGAGATCCCGTTCTGGGAGTGTGGCGGCTAGCGGATCCCTGCGGAATTGCGCTAGCCGTCCAGATCGGGTAGCAGAGCCGGAGCCTGAGGGCGCGTTACTGCGCGTCGGCCCCGCTGCGAGATCTGCTAAGACGAAGCGCAGTACAGCGCCCGCAAGGCTCCGGCTCTGCCGCCCGCGCTCCTAACCACCCGCTTCGAGGACCATCGCAATCCCCTGTCCCACGCCGACGCACATCGTTGCCAGCCCATACCGGCCTCCCGTTCGTCGGAGCGCATGGACCAGCGTCGTGAGAATGCGAGCGCCGCTCGCGCCGAGCGGGTGACCCAGAGCGATTCCGCCTCCGTAGATATTCACCCGAGCGGGATCGAGCTCGAGCTCGCGGATGCAGGCGATTGCCTGGACGGCGAAAGCCTCGTTCAGCTCCACCAGATCGAGGTCAGCCACCGTCAGCCCTGCTCGCGCGAGTGCCTTCCGGGTGGCAGGGATGGGGCCGAGTCCCATGCAGCTGGGGTCGACTCCGGCGACGGCGGTGGCAATGACGCGAGCCATCGGCTGAAGTCCCAGCTCGGCTACCGTGCCGGCACTAGCCACGGCGAGTGCTGCGGCGCCGTCATTGATCCCGCTGGAGGTTCCGGCGGTCACCGTGCCATCCGGCACGAAGGCGGGCTCGAGCTGGGCCAACTTCTGCATCGTGAGGCCGGGGCGAGGCGGCTCGTCCCTCGTTACCCGTTTCCCATCCGGCAGCTCCACCGGAACCAGCTCGTCGGCAAAGGCGTCGGAACGAATCGCGGCCTCGGCCCTCCGTTGGCTTTCCAGACCGAATTCGTCCTGCTGTTGCCGGGTGATGCCGTACGCGGAAGCCACCCGCTCCGCGGTCTCGCCGAGTGAGATGGTCCACTCCGCGGGCATGCGTGGATTTACGAAACGCCAGCCCACGGTTGAATCGGCCACCGCGGGCGGCGATCGATCCCAGGCCCGCCCGCTCTTGAGTATGACCTGGGGAGCCCGGGTCATGCTCTCGACGCCGCCGGCGATGAAGAGGTGGCCTTCATCGGCCCGGATGGCGTGCACCGCCGCCGTCACCGCCTGGAGGCCTGAGCCGCAGAGTCGGTTCACCGTCTGTCCCGGGACGTCGACCGGCAGGCCGGCCAGGAGAGCGGCCATGCGGGCGACGTTCCGATTGTCCTCCCCGGCCTGATTGGCGCAGCCGAAGATCACGTCTTCGATGCGGCCGGCCGGCAGGCGTCCCTCTTCGACCAGTGCCCGGATGGCGATGGCCGCGAGATCATCGGGACGAACGTCCGCGAGCGCACCTCCGGCTCGTCCGATCGGGGTACGCACCGCGGCGGTAATGAAGGCTTGATTCACCCTGGCTGCCTCACGTTGAAATCCCCCTCCGAGACCGCTAAGTTGCCGCCCGGCAACGATTCAGGACAGGTGGCCGAGTGGCTGAAGGCGCACGCCTGGAAAGCGTGTGTACGTCAAAAGCGTACCGAGGGTTCGAATCCCTCCCTGTCCGTGCCAGGGAACCGTTCCGCCGCCGCCCGCGTATCTTAAGGGCAGCGCCCATTTACGGCTTCCCCCGGAGTAGTCATGCTCATCAAGCGCCCACCCGACATCCCTACATCCGAGATCACCGACGAGTCGCTCTTCTGGAATCGGCGCGAGTTTCTCAAGGCAGCCGGCCTGGGAGCCGCGGCCATTGGCGGCGTGGTACCGCTGGGCTCAGGATTCCGGCTCGGCTCCGATGACGACAAGCTCACGCCCTACGAAGACGTCACCGGCTACAACAACTACTACGAGTTCGGCACCGACAAAGGTGACCCCAAGCAGAACGCCACCCATCTCCGAACTCGGCCCTGGAAAGTCGAGGTAACGGGCGAGGTGAATCGCCCCGCGACCTATGACTTCGATGAGCTGCTGAAGCCCTTCACCCCGGCCGAGCGGGTGTACCGCCACCGCTGTGTCGAGGCGTGGTCCATGGTAGTACCGTGGCTCGGTATTCCTCTGGGCGGCATCATCGACCGGCTGGAGCCGACCTCGAAGGCCAAGTACGTCGAATTCACCACGCTCCTCGATCCGGCGCAGATGCCGGGCCAGCAGCGGCAGGTTCTGGATTGGCCCTATGTCGAAGCGCTTCGGATGGACGAGGCGCGGCACCCCCTCACCCTGATCGTCACCGGCTTGTATGGCAAGCCGCTCCCCAATCAGAACGGCGCCCCGCTCCGGCTGATCGTGCCGTGGAAGTATGGCTTTAAAGGCGGGAAGTCGATTGTGAAGATCCGGTTCACCGATAGGCAGCCGATGACCACCTGGAACATCGCGGCCCCGAATGAGTACGGCTTCTACGCCAACGTAAACCCCGAGGTGGATCACCCCCGCTGGAGCCAGGCGCGTGAGAGACGGGTGGGCGAGTTCTTCAAGCGGAAGACGCTCCCGTTCAATGGCTACGCCGACCAGGTCGCTTCGCTCTACACCGGGCTGGACCTCCGCAGGAACTTCTGAGCCGCCGACCGTGACCCGCGCAGCGGTTATTACGCGGGTGGTGAAGCCCGCACTCTATTTCGCGGCGGTGCTGCCGCTGGCCTGGCTCCTGTTCGCGCTGGTCACCGGCCGGGTTATGGGCGACCAGGTGAAGTTCATGCAGCACGTCACCGGCGACACGGTGCTCTCCTGCCTGATGCTCACCCTGGCTGTTACCCCGGTACGGCGACTCACCGGCTGGAACGAGATCATCCGGATCCGACGGCAAATCGGTCTCACCGCGTTCTGGTACGCCTGCCTGCATTTCACGACCTACATCGTGTTCGATCAGGATCTCTCGCTCATGGAGATCGCCCAGGACATCGTGAAGCATCCGTGGGTGCTGGTTGGCTTCACCGCATTTCTCTGTCTGATCCCGCTGGCGATCACCTCCACCAATGGCTGGATCCGCCGCCTCGGCGGGAAGCGCTGGCAGCGCCTCCACCGGCTGGTGTACGTCGCCGCATTCGCCGGTGTGCTGCACTACTTCTGGCTGGTGAAGAAGGATATTTACTACCCGCTTCTGTATGGCACAGTCCTGCTGGTTCTTCTGCTCGGTCGGGTCTGGTGGGCCGCCGACCGGGCTCGCGGCCGCCGGCCTGCCCGACGCCCTGTGGAGGTTGACCCCGCGGCGTAGTTGACCAACATATTCACCACAGAGGCACAGAGGGACACAGAGGGATCACCTTTCAGTTAAGATCACCATTCGCGTGACCAAATACCTGTTCTTTTGTTCTGTAATAAAGAACACAACAGGTAAATGCAGGGTAGCGCGATGGGGGATCTTTAAGGGCAGTAGATCCCTCTGCGTCCCTCTGTGCCTCTGTGGTGAATTCTTCTGTCGCTCTGTTGCCAATCATGGCCGTTCAATCGGGTTGCTTTGGGTGTCATCGGCCGCTAGCTTCCCGCCTCGATGCCCTCCCGCACGCCTCTTCTGGACGACCGCGCGTTCGGCCGTACGTTGGCGCGCATGGCCAGTGAGATCGTCGAGCGAAGCCGCGGCACCGATGAGCTCGTCCTGGTAGGAATTCAGCGGCGCGGAGTCGAGCTCGCCGACCGCTTGAAGCGGCTCATCGATGGCTCCGAAGGCTCAAACCTCCCGTCCGGCAAGCTCGACATCACCCTCTATCGAGACGATCTCCAAACCATCGGCCCCCGGCCCGTCGTTGGTGAGACCAAGCTGCCCGACCTCGACGGCAAAACGGTGGTCATCGTGGACGACGTCCTCTACACCGGCCGCACCGTGCGGGCCGCGCTGGATGAGTGCGCTGATTTCGGCCGGCCCCGCCGCATCCTCCTCTGTGTCCTCATCGACCGGGGCGGCCGCGAGCTCCCGATTCAGGCGGACATAGTGGGGACCAGCGTGAGCACCGCCGCCGGTGACCGAGTCGATGTGTTCGTGTCGGAGCTGGACGGCCGAGACGCGGTCGAAGTGGTACGAGGTAAGACGTGAGCGCGCTCAGCCTGGGCAAGGACCTGGTCGGACTCGAGCCGCTGAGCGCGGAGCAGATCCAGCTCATCCTCGATACCGCCGAGCCGTTCAAGGAGGTCAGCGAGCGCGCCATCAAGAAGGTGCCGGCGCTCCGCGGCAAGACCATCGTCAACCTCTTCTTCGAGGCCTCGACCCGGACCCGCATTTCCTTCGAGTTTGCCGAGAAGCGGCTCTCAGCCGATACCGTCAACGTGGCCGCCGCCGGCTCTTCGGTGAGTAAAGGCGAGACGCTGGTGGATACCGCCCGGAACCTCGAAGCGATGCGGATCGACATGGTGGTGATCCGCCACGGCTCCTCGGGCGCGGCCCAGTTTCTCGGCCAGCGGATCCGCTCCAACGTGATCAATGCGGGCGACGGCAAGCACGAGCACCCGACCCAGGGTCTGCTCGACATGCTCACGCTGCGAGATCGGTTCCACCGGATCAAGGGTCTCAAGATCGCCATCTGTGGCGACATCCTGCACAGCCGCGTCGCGCGCAGCAACATCTGGGGACTGACCAAGCTGGGGGCGGAGGTGGGGGTGTGCGGCCCTGCCAGCCTGCTCCCCCGCAACGTGGAAGAGCTGGGCGTAACCATCCTGCCCCGCATCGAGGACGCCATTCAGTGGGCCGACGCGCTCAACGTGCTTCGGCTGCAGCTGGAGCGCATGGAGGCGGGATTTCTGCCCTCGCTGCGCGAGTACAACCGGGTCTTCGGTGTCACCAACGAGCGTCTTGCCCGGGCGCCGAAAGATCTGCTCATCCTCCACCCGGGACCGATGAATCGGGGAGTCGAGATCGACAGTGATGTGGCTGACGGCCCGCATAGCGTCATCCTGCCGCAGGTGACCAACGGCGTGGCCGTCCGCATGGCGGTGCTCTACCTGCTGGCGGGCGGGTCGCCCGATTGGGCCCAGGGCGGGGGAGAGGGCCCTTCGACAAGCTCAGGGCAAGCTCTGCCCCGAGCGGAGCGAGGGGAGCGATGAGGCCGATTGTGATCCGGGGTGGCCGGGTGATCGATCCTTCCCGGGGCACCGACGGCGTCGCCGACGTCTACCTGGAGGAGGGCAAGGTTGCCGCCCTGGGGCGCGATATCGGGTCGCCCGACGGCGCGATCGCCATCGATGCCACCGGGCGAATCGTCACTCCCGGTCTGATCGATCTGCATGTCCACCTGCGGGAACCGGGTCAAGAGGACATCGAAACCGTAGCGACCGGTGCCATGGCGGCGGCCGCCGGCGGGTTCTCCGCGGTCTGTGCCATGCCGAACACCGATCCGGTCACCGACAATCAGGCGGCGGTGGGATTCATCGTGAGCCAGGCCCAACGCGCCGGGAAGGCGCGGGTCTATCCCATCGGCGCCATTTCGCTGGGCCAGAAAGGCCAGCAGCTCGCGGAGTTCGGCGAGCTGGTCGGTGCCGGCGCAGTGGCGGTGAGCGACGACGGAAGGCCGGTGGTCTCGAGCCATCTCATGCGCACCGCTCTGGAGTATGCCCGCACCTTCGGCATCCCCGTGGCCGATCATTGCGAGGACCCGACCCTCGCGGCCGGTGGCGCCATGCACGAGGGGATCGTCTCGACCCGGCTCGGTCTCAAGGGAATCCCCGCGGCGGCGGAGGAGATCATGGTGGCGCGCGACATCCTGCTCGCGGAGCTGACCGGCGGACACGTCCACCTCTGCCACATGTCCACCCGTGGGTCGGTCGAGCTGATCCGCCGTGCCAAGGAGAAGGATCTTCGCGTCACGGCCGAGGCGTGTCCCCATCACTTCACTCTGACCCACGAGCAATGCGAAGGGTATAACACCAACGCAAAGATGAACCCGCCGCTGCGCGAGCCGGCCGACCGCGAGGCCATTCGGCAGGCGCTGCGTGACGGGACCATCGACGTCATCTGCACCGATCACGCGCCTCATCATTACGATGCCAAGGAACGGGAGTTCGATGATGCGCCCAATGGCATCATCGGGTTGGAGACTTCCCTGGGACTCGCCATCACCGAGTTGGTGGAGACCGGACTCCTGACGATCTGCGATCTGGTGAACCGCATGAGCACGATGCCTGCCCGGGTCTTTCACCTCGCCGGTGGCAGTCTGGCCGCCGGTGCTCCGGCCGACGTCACCGTCATCGACCCGAAGGCCCCTTGGGTGGTGAATCCTGCGGATTTCTTCTCCAAGAGCCGCAACACGCCGTTCGCCGGTCGCCGGCTCATCGGCCGGGCGGAGGCCACTATCGTGCGCGGGCAGATCGTCTACCAGCGGGAGCGTTGAGCCAGGAGAAGGCTCCCGGCAGGCCACGAGTGAATTAGATTTGCAGCTGAGGATTTACCGAGGGCCATCCCCTGAAATCGCGATTTTGATGGGCGAGGTGCCGTGCGTCCCTTATGCCACTCCCGGATCACCCTTAGTCGTGATCTGGCCCTGGCCCGGGTTCGAATGGAAAGCCGGCCCCAGCGCTTCTCGCGGCGGCGAGCTCGGGGCCGGGGGAGTCACCCCACCCGGGACAGATCGACGTCTTAGATCGGATGAGAGGAATGTCTTCCCATGGCCAATCCCACTCCGGATACTGACATGACCATCGAAGCTCTGTTGGAGCAACGCACCCAGTACGAGGACTGGCTCACCAAGCTCGACAATTCGGGCGACAAGGCACCACCGGCCGTGCGGCAACGGGTTCGGGGCGACTACGAGGCTCGGCTCCGGAGCGTCATGGAGCAGCTGCGGGGGCGCGCCACCGCCATCTCGGAGGAGCTGGAGCGGCACCACGCCTCGCAGGCCGAGCTCGACCGCCAGCGGCGCGCGGCGGAGGAGGCGCTCGCCGAAGCCGAGGTTCGCCATAGCGTGGGTGAATACACCGAGGATGAGTGGCGCAGCGTCAGCGAGGACAGTCGCCGCGAAATCGAGCAGCTGCGGGCCCAGCTCAAGAGCATGGGCGTGGAGATCACTCGCCTGACCGAAGTCCAGTCTCTCGTGGCGACATCCCGCAGCGGAGCGCCGGCCGCTCCTCCGCGGGGCACTCCCAAGCCCGAGGCGGCGGAGCAGGTTCCCTTCGTAACCCACGGGGCCGACCCGATGATCGATCCGGCGGCACCGCCTCCCCGCGCCGCGCCGAAACCGGCCCCGGCTCCGGAGCCCGCGGCTGCGGCCGTCGACGAGCTCACCTTCCTGAAGTCGGTCTCGGATGAGGAGCCCAAAGGTCAACCTCACCGGCCGTCCGGTCCGGTCGCGGCCGTTACCAGCGCGCCGGCTCGAGCAGCCGAGCCGGTGGTTCAGACCGCTCCGGCTCCAGGCAAGGCCGCAGCCGCGGTGGCCAAGACGCTTAAGTGCGGAGACTGCGGCACGCTCAACCGGCCTACGGAGTGGTATTGCGAGCGGTGCGGGGCGGAGCTGGCGGGAGTCTAAAACGGTCAGCGGTAAGAGGTGAGCGGTGAGAGGGAGGTGCAATCGGTTGAATAAGTTGCGAGGTCGAGCTGAAGCTACTTCTCTAACGGCTTCCTATAAACCGAAAGGGGCGCCCGAGTGGTCATCGGCGCCCCTTTCCACGTCCCTCTCACTGCTCACCTCTTACCGCTCACGCTTTCTTCGACGCCACCAGCTTGGCCAACCGGCTCTTCTGGCGCGCGGCCGCATTCTTATGAATGATGCTCTTCTGGCCCGCCCGGTCGAGGAGCTTCACGGCCTCAGCATATGCCGCGGCGGCTTCGGCCCCGGTGGCGCTCCGGACTTTCTTGAGCGCGGTGCGGAGCTGACTCCGGTGCGTGCGGTTGAGAGTGGCACGGACACGGGCTTGGCGCATACGCTTGGCGGCGGACCTGATCTGGGGCACGGCAACCTCGGTGAACGGTGGCGTCGGTCCGGAACGGTTTCCGGAAGCTGAGCCGAAAAACATAGGCCACCCACATCGCAAAATCAAGCAGCAGGCTGCTTTGACTTGATTCTTCGCTGGGTTTAACCTTCGGCGCCCTCGAGCGTAGGATGGTCGCCTGGATCAAGAGCTCAGCAACTTCGTGCTCGCCCTTCCCATGCTGGTCTTCGCCATGGTCGCCCATGAATACGCTCATGCGGTCACGGCGCTCCGGCAGGGAGATGACACCGCCTATATGCTCGGCCGGGTCACCCTGAACCCGCTGCCTCACATCGATCCGTGGATGAGCATCGCCGTTCCCGCGCTGATCTGGTTTCTCTCCCATGGCGCGTACACCTTCGGCGGTGCCAAGCCGGTCCCGGTCAACTCACGGAAGTTTCGCAACTATGTGAAAGGAGACCTGCTGGTCTCGGTAGCCGGGGTGGCCACCAACTTTGTATTGGCCCTGGTCTGTTCGATCATCTTCATCTTTCTGGGCATGCTCTCGGACCTTCTGCCCCAGGCGATGCCGGTCCTGGCCACCGCGCAGAAGATGATGCTCTACGGCATCTGGCTCAACCTGATACTCTGCTTCTTCAACCTGATTCCGATTCCGCCGCTGGATGGCTCCCATCTGCTCTATCACGCGTTACCGCCGCGGGTCGGGAACTGGTACCGGGGACTCCATCGTTTCGGCTATCTCCCCATCTTCGCTTTGATCTTTCTGTTCCGCCCGGTGATGATGGTTCTGCTGGCTCCCGCCTCACTGGGCATGACGTTCCTGATGCAGATGATCTCCCCCTATCGGGTGGGGCCATGATGCCAGAGCTCTCGGTTTTGAGCGACACGGAAGCCCCCACCCACGCGCTCGGCGCCGGGCCGGGGTTCGTCATCGAGCTCGAGGCCTACTCCGGCCCGCTCGATCTGCTGCTGCATTTGTTGCGCGAAGAGCAGATCGAGATCGCCGACATCCCGATCGCCCGGATCGCCGATCAGTTTCTTCAGGCCGTCCACGACCTGGGACTCAATCAGGCGGCGGACTACCTCGACATGGCCAGCCGGCTGGTCCGGCTGAAGGCGCAGATGCTGCTGCCCCGCCATACCGACGAGGACGGATGGGAAGACCCCCGGGCGGAGCTGGTACGCCGGCTTCTGGAATATCAGCAGATTCGCGAGGTGTCGGTGTGGATGGGCCGGTCCGCCGAACGGCGGGCGGAGCAGTTTGCCCGGGGGTACCTCCCTCCGCTTCCGGCGCTGCCACCGCCGCCGCTGACGCTACAGCTCCTCGACCTGCTGTCCGCCGTTGAGCGAGTGCTGGCCGGCATTCCCTTTCCGGTGCTGCACCGGGTGGTGGCACGGCCGCTCGATGTCGAGAACGCCACCCGCCGGATCGAAGGGCTACTCGCCGAGCAGGAGGAGATCCGCTGGTTGGACGCACTGGGATCCGCGCCGACCATCGTCGACGTGCTCTCGACTCTTCTGGCGCTCTTGGAGCTTGCCAAACGGGGTACGTTGCGGCTGACCCAACCCACTCCTTTCTCTCCCATGGTGATTGCCCGTGACGCCCCTCGCTCAGTTGCTTGAAGCCGCGCTGTTCAGCGCTTGTCGCCCGCTCACGGCAGAGGAACTGGCGACGCTCGATGCCGATGCCGGCCCGGCCGACGTGCGGGTGGCTCTGGATCAGTTGCGGGAGCATCTCGATTTCAATCAGCATGGAGTCGAGCTGGTGGAGCTGGCCGGCGGATACCAGATCCTGACCCGGCCGGCGTTTGCCGCCGCCATCGAGCAGGCTCACTTCTCGGTTCGCGCGCCAAAGCTTACGGCCGCCACACTCGAGACGCTCGCCGTGATCGCCTACCGCCAGCCGGTGGGGCGCATCGAGATCGAGGAGATCCGCGGCGTCTCTGCCGGTGGCGTGCTGCGGTCGCTGCAGGAGCGGGGACTGATCGAGGTGGTGGGGCGAAGCGAAGCGCTGGGGCGGCCGCTGCTCTACGGCACCACGCCGCTCTTCCTGGAGCTGCTGGGGATGCGCGATCTGGCCGACTTGCCGAAAGCGGAAGAGCTGACCATCGCGCTGCGTCCGCACCGGGCGGTTACCGAGGGCATGGACGACGCTGCGGCGTACGTCGAGGCCGAATCGTGACCGAGATGCGACTCCAGCGGGCCCTGGCCCGGGCCGGGGTCGCCTCGCGCCGCGCAGCCGAAAAGCTGATCGAGGACGGCAAAGTTCGGGTCGACGGCAAGCCTGCCACGCTGGGGATGAAGGTGGATCCCGAGCGCCAGCGAATCACCGTGGGCAACCGGTCAGTGAAGCAGAAGGAGCGCCGCTGGCTCGCCTTCCATAAGCCGCTCGGCGTGGTGACGACGGCCAAGGACGAGGAAGGCCGTCGCACCGTGCTCGACTTCATCCCCGACCCGGCCGCGCTGACGTATGTCGGCCGGCTCGACGTGATGACCACTGGCTTGCTCCTCCTCACCACCGACGGCGAAGCGGTTCATCGCCTCACCCATCCCCGCTATCACATGCCGCGCCGCTACACCGCGCTGGTGCATGGACGGCCCACCTCCGAGATCGCGCAGGCGGTGAAGGAGCGGATCGTCATCGATGGACGTGCGGTGGTTCCCAGCGAGGTCAAGGTGCGGCCCGGAACGGAAGGGCGCAGCATTCTCGACATCACGCTCCAGGAGGGTCGCAACCGGATCGTGCGCCGCTGGGCCGAGGCGATGGGGCTTAAAGTCGACCGTCTGGCCCGGCTCTCGTACGGTCCGGTCCGGCTGGGCGATTTGCCCCCGGGCCGCTACCGGCCCCTCACACCCCGTGAGGAGAGTGCTCTCTATC